>JBCBVN010000212.1:0-7483 GCA_039817625.1 Bacteroidota bacterium | reverse complement strand
CTTCGATGGCCATCATATAGCAGGTAAAATGGCACTTACCAGGCTAGGACGGATGTTCTAAGGTAGAACTTTTGCCCATGGTAGCGGGGAGCTGTTTTTGTATTGGTCTAGTGGATGTCGTTTTTGGGGAGGAGTGAGGTGAGTTTCGGTGGCATTGCATAAAATCCCCCCTCAACCCACTGCTTCCCCCTTCCGTTTTTATCTTAGCACATATTTAAAATCTAACTAACATATATGACATGGCTTCCTCAAAATTCTGCTTCGAGCTTATATGCATCGATCCAGCGAAAATTGGTAAGGACCTTAAGTCTTTTGTACACGGAGTCAGCTATCCGAAGGACCTCTGGGGAGGTAATACCCCATCGGTTAAGGAGGATAATGAAGACCAGAAAGTACTCAAAGGCCCCGATGGCTTACTCATTTATCTACAAGCCATCGACACTTCTAAGATTCTAACTGATATGATCGAGGCAGCTTTTGTGCTGCGTCTGGAAAGCACCTTATTTGAACCCCTGGAACCCCTCAGACACCGAATACTACGACACTTAGACCAGGAGCTTGGCTTTTCACAAATCCGGGTTTTGCGGGATGACATCTCTTCTGAAATCGCCAACCAGCTTTATCCCAAGATCAATCTGGTGGAGAACCTGCTACGCCGCTACCTGACCAAGTTCTTTATACAGCGAGTAGGCCCCAACTGGTGGGACGTTACGGCCACGCCCAAGATGATCGAAAAAGTGAACGCCCGAAAGCGCAACCGCTCTAATCAGTTTACCTACATCATCGAAAGCAATATCGAATATGCGGACTTCGACGACCTGGGGCTACTGATCTACAAGCAGTCGACAGGCTTCAATGAGCCAGAAAAGGTCATCGAAAAGCTGAATGCCATTGAGACACTCGACGAACTTGACGATCTCAAGGCCGAACTACAGGGCAACTATACCAAGTACTTTAAAAAGTTCTTCCGCGATAAAAACTTCGAGAAGCAATGGAAGGAGATGTCTCGCATTCGCAATAAAGTGGCTCACCAGGCGACCTTCTTTCACGATGAACTCAAAAAAGGTATTGGCGTAGCCCAGAATCTGATCAAGATCATTCAGGAGGCCGAGCGAAACATAGACGATATGGTCCTCAGCCACAAAGAAAAGCGTGCGCTACATGAAGCGACCGTCAGTGCCATCCGCGAGGAAGGAGAACTAAAAGCGGCGGAAGTGTCTATGCGTTCCAGCGGATTGGGCCAGGTTGTCAATCCCGGTCAAAGATCTTTGTCTGGTGGTCATCCCATATCGGATACGGATGTCATGGACCTCGAAGACGATAAAGACCATGACCACCGCATCAAATTGGAAGGTCCCAAGGTCATCGGCAAGATCAAACTCGAGCACAAGACAAATACCTATAGCGACACTCAGGCTCCTGGCTATCGGGTGATCAGCGAAGAGGAAGTTTGCTATGAGCTTGGAGAAGCCGAGAGGCTCGATTATACCGACTATGTTGGCCTGAAGTGGTTTGTTACTACTTACCTGGCCAACAAAGGGTATGCTATAAAAACGACCTATTCTTTGGTTAACATCCTGATCGAAGAGAATAAAATCGATTTATACGAAATGAGTAGCCCCGACGGATGGGTGATTAAAGCTGTTCGACTACCCAGATGAAACCAATAAGTCCACTACTCACTCGAGCCTTCGGAGCTGATGGCTACCGTCAAAAGGCCGATCATCTTCAAACGGAACTCGAGAAATACCTAAATCATAACTCAGCAGGCAACTCCAACCCCAATACTGACCCACAGGAAGAGTACCAGTATTGGCTAAAAAGGCTGGAAGAGGAAGGTGGTCAGGAGCGCCCTACCCCGCTCGATACGGTACTCGAACGAACCGTTCATTTACTGCACCCACACTACATGGGTCACCAGATCAGTCCTGGCTTGCCGAGCCTGGGCCTGGCCGACCAGCTTAGCGGTATGCTCAATGCAGGCATGGGGATCTACGAGATGGGCAAACCGGGAACGGTCATGGAGCGTATCGCCATCGAGCAGTTCGCTCAAGCCCTAGGGCTGGCAGATACCACCGATGGATTTATCACCCACGGCGGAACCCTCGCCAACCTCACAGCTTTACTCGCAGCCAGAGCCGCCAGATGGCCAGGCCAGACAGAGGTTTGGGAAGATGGCCAGACAGATGAGCTCCGACCATGCCTGCTGGTCAACGAACAAGCTCACTATTGTATAGATCGGGCCGTACGCATCATGGGCTGGGGAGCCGGCGGTATCCGGCTAGTGCCCTCCGATAGCGAGTTCAGAATTCGAGTCGATCAGGTCGATCAGGTGATCGAAGAAGCGCTAGCCGAAGGATTCACGCCCATAGCCATCGTAGGTAGTGCCTGCACCACCAGCACCGGCAGTTTCGACGATCTGAGTGGGCTGGCCGATGCCGCCGAACGGCATAAATTGTGGTTTCACGTAGATGGAGCTCATGGCGGCCCATTCGGTATTCTGCCTGGGTTCAGAAGTAGCAAACTCAAAGGCCTGGAACGAGCCGACAGTCTGGTTGTCGACTTTCACAAGAGCTGCTGCGTGCCCGCTCTATGCACCGGCCTCTTCTTCAAGCAAGGTAAAGACGCTTACCGCACCTTCCGACAAAGGGCCGACTACTTACTCAGCTTCGACACAGAAGACGAATGGTACAATCTGGGCAGACGAACCTTTGAGTGCACCAAGCAAATGCTTAGTCTGCGCGTATATAGCCTACTTTACGAGTATGGCTTCCCATTTCTGCAAGACTACCTGGAACGCGTCAACTATCTCGGACAAAACCTGGCCGAGCAAGTGAGTTCGCGTATGGATTTTGATCTGGCCATGTCGCCAGATTGCAACATCGTTTGTTTCCGCTACTTCCCAAAAACGGGAAACTTCTCTGGCCAACAACTGGATTCGCTAAACGAAATGATCAGGAGTCAACTCATAGAATCAGAAGAGTTCTACATCGTGAGCACCCGCCTGAGGGGCCGATTCTACCTGCGTTGTACACTCACCAATCCATTCACCAACGAAAATCATTTATCTGCCATGCTCGATGCTGTAGAGCGCGTAGGGAAAGAGAATGTGGATCACCTTTTGTCTTTTGGACAGAATATGATTCACTCCTAGGTTACGGTTCCGCCACAGCTGCTTCCCGCTCCGGCTGTACATCCGTAGCAATGCTGGTTGAGGATGATATTTCGATTGTTGAGGCTTTCACCAGACCAATCATTGAGGTGCTGAATGGGATGCGCAATTTTCAGATCCAGCATTTGATTGAAGTCACAGTCGTATAGGTAGCCATCCCAGCTCACGGAAATGGTGTTTCTGCACATTAGCCCTTCTACGGTTGCCGGATTAAAAGCATTGATCAGCTTTTCCATGTACTCCGTGTAGTTACCGCTTTCGAGCAAGTAATCTAAAAAGCGGGCGACAGGCAGATTAGTGATCGCAAAAAGGCTATTGAATACGATGTCGTACTTGCGCTTGAGCTGGCGCTTAAACTCTGCTTCGAGCGTAGCCTGATCTGCCGGCAGGAAGGCACCGTTGGGATTGTATACCAGGTCCATCAGCAATCCACTACCTTCTACCCCGTAGCCGACAGCATTTAACATTTGAAGGGCTTCGATAGAATCGGTAAATACCCCATCACCGCGTTGAGAGTCGGTGCGGGACTTGCTGAAGTACGGCAGGCTGCTCACCAGATGGACCTGATTTTCTGCAAAAAACTCTGGCAGATCCCGGAATTTCTTGTTGGCTACAATTATCGTCAGATTACAGCGATCGATCACCTCTTTGCCCAGCTTACGGCACTCCTCCACAAACCATCTAAAATGCTTGTTCATCTCCGGAGCACCCCCGGTTATATCGACCGTCCTTATAGTGGGTGTAGCTGCAATGAGCTCCAGGCATTTTTCCAGTGTCGCCTGATCCATATTCTCCCGCCTTCGATCGGGGCCGGCATCGACATGACAATGAGCGCAGGCCAGGTTGCACAACTTGCCGATATTGAGCTGGAATATCTCGATTTGAGTGGGCTTGAAAGTTGGATGACCGACACCTGCCAGTTTATCGGCAAACCTTTCCATGCTTCCATCAGCTACATCTTTACCGCTCAGCACATTGAGCTGTACATAACTGGAAGCCAGATCACTACCTCTAGATTTTAAGGATTTGGTACGTGGTTTGATAGCCATTTTTACCGTATTGCGTATTTGCGTATAGCGTATGGCGACAACAACTCTTACTGTCGCTGTTCGCTATACGCTGTACGTCCTACCGTTCTACATGGTTAACTTTTCAATTTGGCGCTTCATTTGCACCCCGTAGATGAGGGTCGAGCCCGCCTGAACAGCAGCGGCCGTGTGTACAGCTTCCATCATCTGCTCCTCATCTGCTCCGCTTTCCAGTGCGGCCGTGGTGTAAGCATCCACACAGTATGGACAGTGGAGTGCGTGTGAAACCGCCAGGGCGATCAGTGCTTTTTCACGCTGAGTCAAGGCCGAATCTCCGTGAGTAGCATTTTCATACCACTGGAAAAACTGCTCGCCCATTTCCTCCTGGTACTCATTGATCGTACCAAATTTTTTGAGGTCTTTCGGGTCGTAGTATTGATTCATTTTCTGACGATTTTGCGTAGTCTTCTCCTTTTCGGTAAAAGAACCACCCGGTGTCCCCAGGGGACTGTTTTTTTCTTTTTCGGACTTTCTAACGCGGTTGCTGGTAGCTGCTTCTATATCTCCTTTGCTTGGCCTTTTGAGCAACACTTTCTCTGTCCTGAAAAACTGCTCGGTATAGGCCTGGCCTTCCCAGCTGGCTTCCGCAGGAGGCATAATCTCGGTATTGTCCCAAATGCCGGTTTTCAGGGTGAGGGCGTAAGACTTGGGAAGCGGACGTTCGAGCATGGCGGCGCGGGCAGCGACATGATCGTAGGCCAATCGGTGAAACTGATACGTCAGCTGGCCTTCTTCCTCGTCTAGAGTGAGAAACCAGACGTCTGTCGTGCCATCATTAGCTGGCATACCGATTACACCGGCATTGAGCCACAATTCATGGCCACGCGGACTTCTCTCGGCAAAGGGTAGACCACAGTGGCCTCCGATGATGACATCGGCTCCGGACTCCTGGAATTGTTCCTCCTTGACTGACCATGGCGTGCTTCGCCAAACAAACTGACTGGTGTGGTGTAAACCCCCGTGTACGATCCTGAGCTTCCGGCCCCGCAGCCCTTCTCCCCCAGAGGAGGAGAGAGATGTCGGCATTCGGGGAATGCCTCCACCTGCGGAAGTCCTATCTTCAACATTCCCAAATACAAAAGTGATCTGACTCGGTAATTCCTTCAAGTAAGCCACCGACTCTTCACTGGTATTTTTTTGGGCGTATGGATACCACATGCGTGAGAAGAGATCGCAGCGACTATTGTCATCGAAACCACAACCACATTCCTCTAATCCGTCTCTTATATTTTCTTCGACATTGCCGACTATGGCATGGATGCCCCAGTCCCTTATCGCCTTTATACACTCGTCTGGAAAGGCACAGTAGCCTGCAATGTCGCCGGTGCAAATGATGTTTTCGGGCGGTATAGATAGCTCCTCAGCCTTTTTCTTCAAGGCCTCCAGGGCGTGCAGGTTGGAGTACACTCCACCAAAGATGAGAAGTGGCCCGGAGAGGTGACCGATATTTTGAGTGTGATTACTCATAGGGCATCGCTTTTACCCGATATGGAAATCCTATATATTTTTTGGTGGATCGTTCCCACCGTCAATAGTTTTTCGGACCTCTCGGTCTCAAACAAGCTAGACCGACCCTTCCCAGACTGATCTGATAAGCTCGCTTCGCTCGATGAAGCCGATGAGCGCGTAAGCACCCAGGGTAGCAGAAATGCAGCAAAGCAGAGCCCGGTTCCAACTAGATTCATCATGAAATCTGCTGCGTATTTGCCGGTATTAAAAGCGAAGAAATCAGGATAGGTGCCGAGCAGAAGTAGTATGCCTGTCAGTAAGCCCATGCCCACAGAGAGGTAAAAACTTAGCGGTGGCGCTTTTAATTTCCACAACAGAAAAACAGGCGCTAGCCCAATGACCATGCTGCCACTGAGCGTTGTTGCTGTAATGATGTCGGGCTGCAGTAGAATCGGTAAACTTCCTATCAATGCTATGGCGACCATGGCTATTCTACCAGCTTTGAGGCTGATTTGTTTACCCCAACCCAAATCGAGTACAGATAGTTTAGCAAAGGAAGAAAAGGTGGAGTCAAGGGTAGAAGCCGCCGAGGTCACCATAATGAAATTCATGACCAGCATCATGACAATCCCCAGAGATTGGGCGACCAATACTGGGGCATCTGAGGCGCCACTTAAACCTTGGTTTTGTGCGTAAATGCCTACAAAGCTGAATAGGATAATCGCAATTGCCCCTATAGGTGTTGCGATTAAAAATGCCTTGCGGGTGCTTTTGGCATCACTCAGAAATGCTCGGTCTGTAAGAACAGGATCATGGAAGGGATAGCTCATGGATTGTACCAGTGCCAGTAAAAGCAAATTTCCACCTCCGATCAAGGTCCATTCTCCACTAGTTAGATATGCCTGCATGCCTCCATTGGAATTGGGAAGAATCGCAGACAGAATAACTATCATCAAAATAGCGAAGAAAGCAAGTTGTATCAAATCTGTGATGATAGAGCTACTCATGCCTCCTTTCAGGCTGTAGGCCAAAGTCAGGCAGGTAAATACCCCAATGGACAGATAAAACTCGAATGTCCAGCGGTCACCAAAGTACCCACCGATAACCAGGGTATTGGACCAGACTTCCTGAAAAAGCCTGAGTGCTATCAGAATGGAGAATAACCAAACCGCTCCTTGCCCAAACCGACTGCCCAAATAGTGATGTAGGGATTGAAAGCCTCCCTTTGTGCGCATCTGGTAAATGACCAACCCCGCAACGGCAAAGGATAAATAATAGGCCGCGTAAGCCACGCCACCCACTATGCCAAAGCTATATCCCAGATTGGCCGCATTGGTGATTGACTTCGCAAACAGCCAGCTGATCACCAAACTACCCATCAATGCCCAGGTATTGGGCGAAGCCCCTGCCCGCTGAGCTTTGAAAAACGAAGCTTTACTCTTGGCCAAAGGAGAGACCCATAGCAACAGCAAGCTGCTACTCAAGATCAATACCCATTGCCAAAAATTTGCACTCATTTTAATTGGTTATTCCTTTCTGAGAAAATTAATCTACATCCCACCAGACTGGCACATTGGGTGAATTGCCATCAGTAGCAGACGCTGCCAGTGACCAATTCTCAAAATTCAGAGCCTGCTCGTCTGTCGGATACGGGAATCGAATGGGAATGAGATCATCATTGAGACTGGCAGCAATAGGCAGCAACTGCGGATAGCCCGTCCGTCTCCATTCAATCCAGCCTTCATATCCATTGCCTAGGGAAGCAATCCACCGC
>JBCBVN010000211.1:0-7489 GCA_039817625.1 Bacteroidota bacterium | reverse complement strand
ATAGAGGGAGCAGAAGTGGATCTACTTCAGGTTTTTGGTAATAATGGGGTATTGTTCAGGCAAATAGAGTTTCCCGCCAGGGAAATTTATCTCCAGGATTTACCTGCCGGAGCGTACCATATCAGATTATTGGATGGTCAAGGAAGAATAGCTATTCAGCGGATTATTTTAATCCCGTAATATTTAAAAGTGCACTGGATCGTCAATCTATCTAAATCGTTTAGCCCGAACAGCAAAATGCTGCTCGGGCTTTTTTTGTCCAAATACCCAAGCTTTAAATGTTATGCCTTAAATTGTAGGCAAGATTCATTAAAACCACCATCATGCCCAATACTAAAGGCAATGCCGTCCCACTATGGGGAATTACTTCAGATTTTACTGTCGTCGCCTTTGATTTAGATCATAAGCCCAAACCCATGTCTGATAGTAATTTCGCCCTGAAAATTGCCATCGCAGAAGACGGAACGGTTTGGGCTGTAACGACTACTCCTGATCCCGATGGCGGCGGGGCTAAAATATTCTGGAGCGATGGCAACGGAAACTGGACGGAAATAAATACACCAGATCCCGGCGGAGTTGCCATTGCCGGTTATTCTGGCAGCAGTTGTATTTACCTGGATGATAAGGGGATATTGAGAACGCTAACTACAGACGGAGAGACGGAAGTCATTTTCAACAACCCAGCCCTTGCCGATTTTGATTATTGCGCCGGATATCTATGGGCGCTTTTCCCACAAACAGTAGGTGGCCCTCCCGTTTTACAGTACAAGAACCTGGCTAAAGATCCAGATTTCCATGTTTTTGTCGGCGACAAAATGCCGGTCAGCTTATCTGTAGACTACCAGGGAGACTGCTCTGGAGCTCTCGACGGAACACCTCAGTCATTCGCCAACGACGGTCAATCTGAATATCCGATAGGTAGCGGTCTGGAAGGAAAAGCGCTCCAGATTACCAGCAAGAATTGGTCGTATGCCCTTTCAAGCGACACCAATGAGGATGGCAATATGATCTATATGTGGCAAGACGTGGCCGGTGGTCAGTTCCAAAGTACAGGTATGCGGGCCAGCTACATCGCCACCACTTTCTATATGGGCAATCGCTAAGAGGCCTTTATAGCATTTCATCTAGCAATTGCTCCTTCTTGGTCAGGAACTCTTGCTCGGTAATTAGCCCTTCCTCGAATAGCCGCTTGAGCCGCTGAAGTTTGACAATCGAATCTTCGGAATCGGTTGCTGTGTCAGAAGATGTGGTTCCGCCGGCACCAGCTCGCCTCATTTCCAACTCTCTTTTCCGGCGAAGGTCGTCCATCTCGTTGACGCGTTCATTGCCATATTGATAAAAGTGGCGAGCGTCTGATTTTTTTAAAGAGCCCAGTACCAATGCCGGGCCTGATCCAGGCAAGGGAGACAGGCTGATCTTGGCGCTGAAAATTCCCTCCTTCAGATGGATGTCTATGACTTCTAACCAGTCATAATCCTGGAATTGATAAGTCAACCCCAGATACTTGGGCTCAATCAATAATACGCGCTTATCTGTAGCAATCAAGGCGGATCGATGGTAGAAACTACTGCTGGTATTTTTGCTGACCACGACCTTTTCAACTTCCTCATCGGCCATGAGAATTTTGTCGAGAATCTTGAAGGTCTGTTTAATGGAGGAAGCGCCCATAATATGAATACAACAACGCTTATTGGTGGATGGATTAACCTCTGCAAGTCGTCCGCCGAGCTTTGCTCGTCGGCCGACCAGTATTTGCATAGGCTTAGGTGTGAGGCAAGTGCATTATGCTTGGCGCTACCAGGGCATATTGCGCTTAGCATTCTGCAAAGTCGTGTCAGCGGACGAGCACAGCTCGGCCGATGACAGCTACCTACCGCTTCTTGATGTCTTGAATGTAGCGCTCCAGTTCAATTTCATCATAGACCAGGACTTCCCGGGGCTTGGATCCATTAGCTGGTCCAACAATTCCCATTTGCTCAAGCTCGTCCATGATGCGGCCCGCGCGGTTATATCCCAATTTTAGTCTGCGCTGTATCATACTGGTTGATCCGTGCTGTTGTCCTACGATCAGACGAGCCGCTTGCTCAAACATATCGTCCAGGTCAGCATACGTCAGACCAGCAGATCCACTGATCTCTTCGTCCGTATTGAACTCAGGTAACAAGTAAGGCTCGGCATATCCTTTTTGCCCCGCGATATAGTCGATTACCTGTTCAACTTCTGGTGTATCTACAAAGGCACCTTGTAGTCTGGTGATGTCTCCACCGTGGCTCAACAACATATCTCCCCGGCCAATGAGCTGATCTGCGCCACCAGAATCCAGGATGGTTCTGGAATCAACTTTGGCCGTAACCTTATAAGCGACTCTAGCCGGGAAGTTCGCCTTGATAACACCAGTAATAATATTCACAGAAGGACGCTGGGTAGCTATAATCAGGTGTATACCGACTGCCCGGGCCAGCTGGGCTAGCCTGGCGATGGGCATCTCAACTTCCTTCCCTGCCGTCATTATCAGATCGGCAAACTCATCAATGACCAAAATGAGGAAGGGCAAAAACTTGTGTCCCTTTTGTGGATTTAGCCTGCGGGCAACAAACTTCTCATTGTATTCTTTGATGTTTCTGGCCGATGCCTTCTTGAGCAGATCATAACGCTGATCCATCTCGATACAGAGCGAATTCAAAATATGAATCACCTTAGCCGTTTCTGTAGTAATCGGCTCTGTTTGACCAGGTAAAAAGGCCAGAAAATGATGCTCTAGTTTGGCATAGGGGAAAAGCTCGACCTTCTTGGGATCAATCAAGACAAACTTGATCTGGGACGGGTGCTTCTTGTACAACAGCGACATCAGAATGCTGTTGATACCAACTGACTTACCCTGACCTGTGGCACCAGCTACCAGCAAGTGAGGCATTTTGCCCAGGTCAGCAACCAATACTTCGTTTTTGATGGTCTTGCCGAGAGCCAGCGGTAAATCCATTTTCGCATTGCGGAATTTGTCGCTTTCGATCACCTCCCGCATACTCACGATTTGCGGGTTCTTGTTCGGCACTTCAATACCGATGGTTCCTCGCCCGGGAATAGGCGCGATGATACGAATGCCTAAGGCCGCTAAAGACAAGGCGATGTCGTCTTCCAGGTTTTTAATCTTGCTGATCCTGACACCCGGTGCAGGCACGATCTCGTAGAGCGTGACCGTAGGTCCAATGGTTGCTCTGATTTTAGTAATCTCAATTTTGAAATTGAGCAAGGTCTCGATGATGAGATCCTTATTGCTCTCCAGCTCAGCACGGTCGACCTCTGTTTTCTGATCTTCGTAGCTTTTCAGGAGCATAAGTACAGGCTGCTCATAGCTGGGCAACTCCAGGGTAGAATCATAGGGCTCGCTATGATCCACATTCTCTTCACTGGCAGCCAGTTGAGGTGTGAGGCCACCATCGTCTTCGGCATCGTTGATTTCGAGTGCAGCCTGACCTACAGCGAGTGGGTCAACGGGCTTGGGCGCTCTCTTCTCAACATCAGTAAGTGGAATACTGAGCTGATCGCCTGTGGGCTGTGCCTCACTATTGAGTTCCAATTCTGCACCACCAGGACGAAGGGTTTCTGCCTGCATAGGTGCCGCAGCGGGCTTATCCGAAAGCTGACGATCGAGCTTTTCAGTCGCTGATTCGGCAGGCTTTAAAGTTTTACGACTCGAAGAACTATTATGGCTACTCTGACCACTTCCCGGCCGATTGCGGAAACGCACCTGCTCACTAAAATGGTCGACTACCGCTGTGCGAATTTCAGTGCGGCTCCCACTAAAGTCGATTTTAGCTACGAGTACGAGATACAAACCGACCAGCGCAAGTAATAATAAAATGATGCCAGCTGCCCCGAGTAGGTTTTGTAGGTATCCATTGACCGCGGCTCCAATTCCCCCTCCTATTGGGAAGTCCATGGTAGAACCGAGGAGAAAATCCAGCAAAACCGATAGTGCCAGCATGGTGATGCTGGTTTTTACCAGGAGATTAGCCATCAGGGCCAGTGGCTGTCGCCGCAGACGGTTGAGTCCCAATCGATACAAGAAGTAGACGACGAAAAAGGAGCCCAACCCAAATAGGTAGTAGAAGAACAGATTGGAAAAAAAGGCACCCAGCCTCCCCATCTGATTAGCTACGGGTATGGCATCGTGTATAAAGATGGCCAGGCCGCTGTCTCGCACTCTGGCCTGATCAATTCGCCAGGTAAATAGATAAGAAATGAAGGCTATCAGCAAATAAAACGCCAGGAACAACAGGAATAGACCAAGTAACTTGCTTAGCCGCTCATCTTTCGGCCAAAAGTTAAAACTGGCCTGTTTTGGGTTCTTCTTCTTTGCTCTCGCCATGCGGTGGTCTAGACCGAATTATAAACTTCAAAGTTAGGTAAATACTTTGTAAGTCTTGTTATGCGCCTACGGACAAATAAGTCTGGTCACTGCATCAAACCAATTGACTCCACTGACTTCTTTGGCTGTCGATAAATCGACGCAGGCCTCATCAAGTCTACTGGCATCGAGGTAAGCCTGGCCCCTCAATAAGCGCAGTTGTACATCATTTGGGAAACGGTCGATCAATGGAGTCAGCAGCTCAATGGCCTGATCCAGATTTTCCGCTTCGATGGCGGCACTAGCTTCTCGGGCTTGCTCAAGCGTATTGGCATACGATGACGCTATAGCCAGGCAAGCGGTATTATCGGGTAGAAAAGTATACGTCAGGTCAATGGCAGTCGGTACAGCTTTGCCTTCAAATGTAGCTGCCGTCCACTGGCCTGCCGTACCATGAGCAGAATGGATGGCCTGATACCAGAACTCAAAGCCCAGATAATTGTAATCCACCAAATCGAGCACCTTAACTCCATTCTCAGGATGGACCAGCAACTGGATGATTATCTGGCCTGTCAGGCAACTATCCTTTCCATCTTCCGGATAGGAAACAGAAGTTTCCAGGTATTCATCTAAGGCCTCTTGCCCCCCCGTATAAGCCAGTGGGCTCGATAGATCTGTGTATACCGTATCAGCTCCCTGAAGAATATACGGTTTGGGGTCTTCCAATCTGAATCGAACGGGAAGATTGAACTTGAAGCGAACCGGCTCTCCTTCTTGAATAGCAGGCCGCCATCGCACTTCCGACTGCATCAACTGCACCGCACGCAAGGCGGAAGATCCCAAACCACCACCCGGATCACGAACGATTTCCGGATTGGTGATCAGGCCGTTTTTTTCCACGACAAAACTAATGACCGGTGTGCCCTGAATATTGGCCTCCCTGGCCTCCTGTGGGTACAATGCCCGAGCAGAGATGTAAGCCAACAAGGCTCTTTGAGCACATTCATTCTTAACCAGATCGACTGTATCCAGGCGTTCACACTCTGATGGAAAGCGCGGCATCTCTTCTGCTACAGTATATATGGTTGTGTCTGTAGTTTGTGCCTCAGCGACGAAAGCGCCCGACAGCAAACCAATCAATAGTAGAATTCTCATGTCGTTCAGTAAGCTAGTTACCAAATTACTCTTGTAGGTGAACAAAATTGTCCAGGCTAAAGCCCGGAGTTATAGAACCGGTTTCCACCTCAAATCGCTTAGAAACAACTATGCGCATAAGAGGCGAGAACAAGGGAATCTGCGGAGTCTCCCGATAGAATATGCCCTGCATTTGCTTGTATAGCTCTGCACGCTCTTCTGCATCTGTAGTGACGCGAATCTTATTGATCAGGGCATCGCTTTCTTCATCGCCAAACCGCCCACGGTTGGTCCCACCGGGAGGTACAGAGGTCGTTAGCCAGGATTGGCTAAACTCATCAGGGTGTGGTTGATAGCCCTGAGCATAAGTGGCCGACTGAAAATCTCCTTCATTGAGCTTTCCATAGAGCGCACGACCGCCCATGGCCTCGGTCGTCACGTTAATGCCTACTTGCTGACAACCTTCCCGCAATAACTGACTTATAGCCTCTCCAATAGGGGTAGAAAAAGTCAGGAATTCCAATTCAAAATCCTGTCCATCGCGGTCTAAGGTGCCGTCACCATCAGAGTCGATCCAGCCAGCCTCTGCAAGTAAACGCTCCGCTTCTTCGACATTGAAATCTATGAGGGCCAGACTCTCGTCATAATAAGTTTGGGCAGGTAATACCGGATTGGATGAGCGCTTGCCCATACCATTATAATACTCTTCGTTGAGTAGGTCCACATCCATCAGATGAGCAAGTGCTCGGCGGGTACCTGCATCACTTAGCATGGGGTCATCTGAGTTGATGATGATGGAATACATGCCAAAACCTGGCTCCGTAGAGAAGGAGAACTTCTCGACCATGGCTTCGTCCTGCCTCAGGGATACGAAACGCTCTGGATCCATATCGACAACGACATCTACTAATTCATCTTGCAAAGCAACGACTGCCGTTTGGGCATCTGGTATGATCTCAAACTCCATACCATCGGGCAGTGCTTTGAGCGCAGGGTTGTCAGAGCCTTCGGCCCAATAGTCGTCGCGCTTACTCAAAATCAAGCGTTGCTGAGGTTCCCAGCTGTCTAACTTATAAGCGCCACTACCGACTATATTGTCGGGATTATGGGTCATCTCAAAATCCTGAAATGCCTGAGCAAAGGTTTCCAATCTGTCGTCGTTCTCAGCCAATTGAGCTGCATTTTCTGCATTGGCCAGTTCAGCTACGGTAAACTCACTGAGCAATCCTTCGGGATCGTAGGCGTATTCGGGGTAGACGTAAAGGCTGGCCAGGGCATAATCTGTAAGGATGTAAACCTGCCCGGTCTGAATAGAAAAGCTGCGTTCATCTTCGATGATCATATCGGTTACGTCCTGATAGAAGCTACGTACCGCGCCTGCCTCCACCTTGGGGTTCAGTAGAAGCTTTAATGAAAAGACTACATCGGCAGTCGTGACCGGGCTACCATTCGGCCAGGTAGCACGCTCATCAAGCTGATAACGATGAAGAATAGTTCCGTCCTCCTGCTCTGACACTTCTGGTAAACCAGCCAGCATCGGAGTAAGCTCAAAGGTTTGTAGATCCATGTGGTTGAGCGTTTGGAAGATATACTCGTGCACGTATCGAGCATATGCCTGAGTGGTAATGACCGGACTCAAGTAGTTGGGCTCGTCAGGTAGCCGAACGGAGACGATATTTTCGGTACGCTTAAAATCGATACCACTGATATCGGTAGAAGTGTCCGTACCCTCGACTGGTGTATCAGACTTACAAGAAGAGAGAACAAAAAGGAAGAGTGCAACCAGCAAAGCTGCAAGTGGGGTATTTTTTATCGACATGAGATCGAATTTGGTATGTAATGCCTAAAACGTAATAGGATGGGGCTAAGGTAAGACGTTTGTTGTGATTGGACTTCCGCAGGTCGAGCACATTCCCCGAATGTGCGAGATCCTCGCACGACTGCTGGTAGCAGGAGTAGCGGGAGCGGAACATTCCCCGAATGTGCGAGATCCTCGCACGACTGCTG
>JBCBVN010000210.1:0-7493 GCA_039817625.1 Bacteroidota bacterium | reverse complement strand
CAACAGAATCCGGTTGCTTTGGTGAGGCAAACGGTTCTATTGATCTGACCGTAAATGATTCCTGTGTAACAGGAATCTTCGAATATGTCTGGACAAATATGGAAGGTGATACCATCTCGATGATGGAAGACCTCGAAGGCTTAGAGCCAGGCATGTACTTCGTAGTCATATCTCAGGGCAACTCGATGGTCTCGGGTAGTGTGACTCTAAATCCGCCCACCCAAGTAGAGGGTAATGGTACAACGACGCCTTCTACTGGTGGTGATAATGGTGCTATAGATCTTGCTACCACCGGAGGTATTCCACCTTACACATACACTTGGACCATTGGACCCAGTGGTGACACCATTGCGACGACTCGTGACATTGATGGCTTGTCAGCAGGCACTTATTGTGTAGTGATCGAAGATGGCGGGGGATGTGCCGTACAGGAATGTTATGAGGTTACGGGTGAGCCTGCCTCGGTTGTGTCGAGCCAAAGCTTTAATGCGCTTTGTACGGATTCGCTGGGTTCTGTTCAGGTGATTGTCGCCAATGTCAGCTTCCCGATTTCGGCAACTGCTGAGCCAGGAGGCTTTACAGCGACCAGCGATAATGATACCCTAACCATACAGCTGCCCGCAGGAACTTATGATGTTACGATCATGGATAGCCAGGGACAGGAAATATCTGTAGATGGATTAATGGTTGACCAACCAGCACCTATTGTTCTTGATGAAGAGCCTACGATAGTTTCGAATGTCGATGAGGCGGCCTGCTCAGGTAGTATTACGCTAAACTTGAGTGGAGGTACTGGTGATTATGATATTGTATGGAGTCAAATGGGCCTCAGTGGTCCGCAACCCATGCAACTTTGCGATGGCACCTACTCGGCCACGGTGACCGATGACAACGGTTGTCAGTTTTTCATTGATGACATGGTGATAGGTCTTCTCTCTGGAGAAGGTACGACTACAGAAGTAGCTTGTCCGGGAGATGCGACCGGTACGATAGACCTGACGGTTGATGGCGGTGAGGCTCCTTACCAATTCAGCTGGAGCCAGGCTGGAAACCCTGATTTCTCGGCAGATACCGAGGACCTTGAAAATGTATCCGAAGGCACCTATACCGTGATCATTACTGACGCAACAGGTGCACAACTGATGCGCACCTTCGATGTGGAAACAGCCATGGGCTTTGCCGTCGATGCAGAAGTGACCAGCAATTTCAACGGATTCGGTGTGAGTTGTCCCAATGATGCGAATGGTAGCCTGGCGGCTACGGTAAGTGGTATGGGCACCTTCAGCTACGAATGGCGAAGAAATGGCAGCCCAATAGGTGATAATTCGCCGACTTTGACCAACGTTCCTGCGGGAGAATACACCTTGATCGTGACCAGCGATGCCAATTGTGTAGTCGAGCAGGTGCTGACCGTTACGGAACCCGATCCCATTGAAATCGTGGCTAACATTACCGACGCCAGCTGTGAAGATGCGCGCGATGGCCGTATTGAGCTGACGGTGACCGGCGGGGTTGGTAACTATGAGTACTTCTGGGACGATGGTAGAGATGAGCCGTTCATCAATTTCTTGCGACCCAATAGCTACTCGGTAGAGGTGAGCGATGCCAATGATTGTTTTGTGACCCAGACTTTCCGAGTGGAGGCTCCAGAAGTTTTATCGGCTACAGCAAGTTCAACTGATGCTACAGATGGTTGCAATGGATCAATTAATGTGAGTGTCAGCGGTGGCAATGGTGATTACACCTATCAGTGGCCTCAATTAGTTGGCCAGCAAGGACCATCTGCAGAAGGCCTTTGTCCAGGCGAGTACACCATTGTGATCAATGACGGTGGTGGCTGTCAGTCGTTTACCATCTCTGTAATTGTGCGCGACAGGCGATTCCCCTGCTTATCAGCGCGTGAAGTCATTACCCCTAATGGTGATGGCCTCAATGAAGCCTTTATTCTATTCTGTACGGATGATGCTGGCTTTGGCGATAATACCCTTGAGATTTTCAATCGCTGGGGACAGCTGGTATTTACAGTAGACAACTATGATTGTAGCCAGGATGGCGGTAGTAATTGCTTCATCGGGCAGAACAACGATGGTGTTGAACTGCCGGAAGGGCCGTATTACTATGTACTCGATTATGCCAATCCTTCAGGTGATCGCCAGCAGCTGAGGGGCTCACTGACCATCCTTCGCGAATAAATTAGCCCAACCCATTCACTAGAATTCTCTGATTTAAGCATCCCAAAAATTAAGCCTCATCATGAAAAAGGCGCAATTGTTTTTCACGCTCTTACTTCTCTTGGCCACCGTGTCGCTGTCGGCTCAAGAAGAGACTATTTTCAACCACTACGTTCAAAGTCCGATCATCCTCAATCCGGGGGCAGCTGGTTTTGATGAAGAATATCAGCTTCAGATCAATGCTCGGGCAGCATGGACAGGATTTGACGACTCGCCAACCACTCTGGGTGTCAGACTAAGTGGGCCTGTAGGCAATAACTTCGGTATAGGAGCAGCGGTATTCTCAGAATCTGCGGCTCAACTCAGTCGTGTCAAGGGTCAGCTGGATGTAGCCTTCAGGTTTGGGTTTGGGCCTGAGCTTGAGAAAGATCAACCTGCATTCCAGGCGGCTTTTGGCTTTTTTACCCAGTTCCAGCGCATTCAGGTGGATGCCTCGGTTATGGATAACCCGCTTCAGCAAGCGGGCGATGAGCTTTTGATGGATTTCATCAATGGGGTGAATGAGTTTGATGCCGGATTCGGGCTTTATGGTTCCTTTCGACGCAATACTTTTGGCGGTATTACCATCAATAACCTGGTCAGTAATCGCCTGGCTAATATCTCTGGTGAAACGACAGAGAGTGGATTCAATTACACCTTCTTGCTCGGCCATCATTTTGATCTGCCTGAGTTGAAGGTGAAACTGACCCCAAGTATTATGATGCGCAATGTCCAGAATGCGCCTTTCATGCTAGACTTCAATCTGCAGGCAGCCTTTTTGGATGAGCAGCTCATTGCCGGTCTGTCCTATCGCTATCTCGGGGCTCTTGGCCTATTGCTGGGAACTAAGCTGGAAAGCCTGCGCATATACTACAGCTACGATTTGTCGTTCGCTACTTTTCAGCAATACAACAACGGTTCTCACGAGATTACTTTGGGGTATCACCTGGATCGGAAAAAGCTTCAGGAGCGCCGTCGCATCAGGCGCGAACAGCAAAGTACCCAGGAGCGCAGGTAAACACTTTGTTGGTAAAGATTTTTAAGTGGTGCTGTAACTAAAATTAGTTCCTAACACCTCTCTATTTCGCGCAACCGGAAAAAAAGAGTACCTTTGGCAATAGCCAAGAGGGCCATACGGGGCGTAGTCCATTTCTTTACCGCCCGATCTACAATACACAAGACCAACAGCTACCGATTCGGTGACCTACCCCCCAAGTCACTATACCTATCGGTATATGGCCCAAGATCTTAAATCGGTTTTTGGGATGGCCTCCCTTCTTCTTTTTTGGAAGGGGGGTTTTTTCTTTACAAATTGGCCAGTCCCCCGTCTATACCAATAATCTGGGCGGTTATAAATACAGACTCATCACCGAGTAGAAAGTCGGCCATAGCAGCCATATCCTCAGCAGTGCCTATGCGCTTGAGTGGATGGCGATCTGCTCCAGCCTGTCGTTTTTCATCCGTCTTGAGTAAACCACCAGCGAGCGGTGTATCTGTTAGTGATGGTGCTATAGCATTTACGCGTACCTGGGGAGCAAACTCTGCTGCCAGCGAACGAGTCAGACCTTCTACAGCTCCTTTTGCCGAAGCTACTGCTGCATGAAAGGGCATCCCTTTGCTCACGGCGACTGTAGAAAAGAGAACGATAGAAGAGCTTCCCTCGCTCTTTTTTAGTGGGCGTTCGGCTGCTTGTATACACCTTGCAGCGCCAATAACATTGATTTCGAAAGACTGCCTAAACAAGTCAGGCTTCAATGATCGAAACGATTTGAGATCAATAGTACCCGGGCAGTATACCAGACCATCTAAGGTTGAAGGGATAGAATCTGTTGGAAGTTCTTCTCCGGTAACATCTACCGAATGAAATTGTAAAGATTCGTGGTCTGGGAGGTCTCGCTTTTCCCGAGACCATACGATGACTTGATGATTTTTTGCTAATAAGCGGTCGACTAGCTTCCGGCCTATACCCGAGCTGCCGCCGACTATGAGATAAGTTGACATATTTGGTTTGGACTTAGGGTGGATAAACGAGCAAATACCCAATTGGTTGTGGGGAAGGAGTCAGGCGGTGAATTTCATTTTATTGACTGCCTTTTCAATGGCTTCATCTAAGGGCGAGAAAGGTCTTCCTACTGTTTGCTCAAAGCTGTTGCCGGAATAGCTGTAGCGGGCATGAGCGAGTCTGTGTCTATCGCGGGTGATGAAAGGCGACTGTCCATTTAGCTTCGACCACAGCGCTGCCGCTGGCCATGCCATAGCCGATTGCCAGGGGCTGACTTTTTGGCTAGGCGCATTTACGCTGAGCTTCTTTGCACTTAGCGATAGAAAATCTTGCCAACTCATATTATGGCCATGGCATAGGATTCGCTTGTCTTCGTTTTCCTCTAAGAGATGAAGGCAGGCAGCTACAACATCTTCAATAGCTACAAATGCTGAGCTTCCAGTAGGGTAGGTGTTTTGACCTGCCTTTATTCTTTCAAAAAGGGCAGGAGTACCGCCGCGATTCGGATCTCCGCTGCCGACGATGACTGATGGGTAAATTGTACTTACCCTCAGCCCCTCTGCTTGTGCCCGCCAGACTTCCCGCTCGGCTGCAAACTTGCTTGCAGCATAATTGGTAATGGCTCTTTTTGCTTGCCAGTTGTCTTCGAGGGTACATGGCTGTGCAGTGCCAGACTCACGGCCAAGTGCAGCTACCGAACTTACATAAACTAGCCGCTCTACATCCTGCTCTAGTGCCAGGTTAACCACATTAGCTGTGCCCTCCTGATTAATTTGATCTAGTTTTTTCCGGTCTTTGGGCGAGAAGGATACCAGGGCTGCTGCATGAATGATTCTTTGGCAGCCAGCCATGGCTTCTTCTAATTTGAAGACATCGAGAATATCGCCCTCAAACAGCTCAAGCTGTTGATGACCAATGGGGAGATAGCTGGTATTGCTACCAGATCTGTGAAATGCCCGAACTCGATAATTTGCCTCTAGTAGCGATGCTGCCAAATGATGACCGACCAGGCCAGTAGCTCCAGTCAAAAGTATCTGCGGTCTATTCATTCAGCCTGGATGTTTGGTGGCGGAAGGTACATAGCGCCGTTTATGGCATTGGATTGAGCACCTGTCGCAGAAGCAAAAGAGTTTGTTTGACCGAGCTTCCTTAGCAATGCCATGAGTGCCACCATGGCCGCTTCTTTAAAATCTCCGATCTGTTCATTTGGATCTACGGCATAGCCTAATGGATAGGTGTTGTCCTGAGGTAAGCTCCGAAGACATTTAAGCAAGAAGCTATTTCTGGCTCCACCACCGCTAACGAGTACTTTAATGGGTTGTGCTGCGAGCTTGCTCCCTTGTAATAGTTTATTCAGGTCGGTGTGTATACGTTCTGCCAGGAAGTGGCAAAAGGAGCAAAGTTTATCTTGAATGGAAGCTGGGTGATCTCGAAGCAATGGCCACACTTCATTGACTACCCAACCATTGTCTAGTGATTTGGGGTAGGGGAGTAAGTGATATTTTAATTCATTCAAGCGGGTGATCAGGTCTGGTAGTACTTTTCCCGTTGCTGCAATTTGACCTTCCGGGTCAAAATCATAAGATGGATCTATCAATTTGACCAGGCGATCTAATATTTGATTGGCCGCAGAAACATCACCTGCCATATATGAGGTTACGGGACTATTAGAGGGAATAGTATCTCCAGAGTCTGAGCGTTGAGTAGCAGATGTTTTTACACAAATGTTTGCTATGCCGCCAATGTTGAGAAATGCTCCATATGTCGGAAATAGAAAGTGATCAGCGATTGGCGCTATGGGGGCACCTTGCCCACCCAGAGCCATATCTGCGGTACGCAACTCTGTTACTACGGGAAGACCCGTATGGCGCGCAATGGCGGCTCCTTCTCCAATCTGAGTTGTAGATCCCTTTTGAGGGTCGTGAAAAAGGGTATGGCCATGACTTCCAATGAGGTCGGCTTCTAATTGGTTTTTGGTGAGAAAATCTGAGGCAGCTTTTCCTATGAAATGACCAAACTCAGTGTGAAGTCGCCAAAGCTCTTTACCAGGAAGAACTACTGCCTGTCGGAGTCTGGCTTGCCAGGCACCAGGGAAGGGTAGGGTTTGGGCATGAGTAAGCTCCCACTCGGGTGGGCCATCTAGCTGTTGTCCTTTTATCGTAAACCGGCAAAGAGCGACGTCCAGTCCGTCGAGTGAACTACCCGACATCATGCCCAGAATCCGATAAGTTTTATTTTCCATTGCCTGTCAGACTTGGGTTGAAGGTAAGGGTATATTCTGCTACGGCAATAATTTCATCTTCGGTGAGGATATCCTTCCAAGGTGTCATCACACCTTTGCCGTTGGTGATGATTTGTATCCTGTAGTCCAGACTACTCGTGGCTTCCTGCAAATTGGCAGCGCCGTTTGCACCCATGTTCCCAAACCTCCCGTGGCAAGACACACATTTTGACTTCCATATTGACTCCGGATCAGCCTGTTCGTTAGCAGTGTACAGGTTGTCGGCCAGAGCGCTGCCTGCCTTGCTTTTCTCGCTTCCCGAACATGCATAAATACTGATGGAAATAATTGCCAGGATGACAAGATGCCTCATACGAGATTTGGATAGTTTACTTACTTAGTAAAACCAATGAAGGCGCCTTATGGATGTTAGATTGGAATAATTCTTATTAAGAAGCTCCGTTTTGAAAATAGACCTTTGGTTTGATGAGTCAGCCCGCGTTGAGCTTTTCTAATCTGCTTTGGTATAAGGCCTTCGGTGATTCATCGTATAGCTTGGTGTACAATGCGAATGCCATATCGTGTGCTTCGGAATCTTTTTCACTAATCAGGAAGCGTTCGAAGTAGGCAGCGGCCTGCTGCTCTGGTCTGAGGTCCAGTTGATTGAGTAGATCCTGAATCTGACTAAGGCCTTCCTTAACTTCCCCCTTTTCAACTTTAGTGCGGGCTTCTAACAGATGAGTGGAGAACAGCAAATCCGGCTGTTGAAGTTCATGGGCGATTTCAAGTGTCTCCTTGAGGACCGTCTCCAAGCTGTCTAGTTGACCAGTACTCAAAAGCACTTCTCCTTTCTCCATCAGGCTATTGCCCAGTACGGGGATATTATTTGTCTTCCTTGCAATATCTATGCTCTGGTCATAGTAGTTAATAGAGTCTTCGTATCGACCTTGATAGAAGCAAATATCGCCGAGCGCGTTTATAGCTTTTGCGACTCCTTTTTGATATCCAAGGTCTTTAGAAATATTTAAATAGTGGTCGAGGTGATGTTCGGCTAGTTGAT
>JBCBVN010000209.1:0-7605 GCA_039817625.1 Bacteroidota bacterium | reverse complement strand
CGTGGCAGCTTCATAGCCTCCCACCTATCCTACAAATCTTATACCCTAACACAATGTGAAGCTGTAGTAAAGGTTCACGGGGTCTTTTCGTCCCGTTGCGGGTAATCGGCATCTTCACCGATACTTCAATTTCACATTGTGTTAGGGTATAAGATGTGTAGGATAGGTGGGAGGCTATGAAGCTGCCACGCCAGTGGTGGTGGAGCCGACCTTGAAATACCACCCTTCTTATACTTTGATACTAACTTGTCGAAAAACGAGGACATTGTGTGGTGGGTAGTTTGACTGGGGTGGTCGCCTCCTAAAGAGTAACGGAGGCTCGCAAAGGTACCCTCAGCATGGTTGGTAATCATGCGAAGAGCGTATGAGTATAAGGGTGCTTGACTGGGAGATCGACAGATCGATCAGGTGCGAAAGCAGGCTCAAGTGATCCGGTGGTTCCGTATGGAAGGGCCATCGCTCAAAGGATAAAAGGTACTCCGGGGATAACAGGCTGATCTCCCCCAAGAGCTCACATCGACGGGGAGGTTTGGCACCTCGATGTCGGCTCGTCACATCCTGGGGCTGGAGAAGGTCCCAAGGGTTGGGCTGTTCGCCCATTAAAGTGGCACGCGAGCTGGGTTCAGAACGTCGCAAGACAGTTCGGTCTCTATCTGTTGTGGGCGTGAGAGTATTGAGGAGATCTGTCTCTAGTACGAGAGGACCGGGATGGACGTACCTCTAGTGTACCTGTTGTGGCGCCGGCTGCATTGCAGGGTAGCTATGTACGGATCGGATAAGTGCTGAAAGCATCTAAGCACGAAGCCAACTCCAAGATGAGTACTCGTTTGAGAGCCGCAGAAGATGACTGCGTAGATAGGCTGTAAGTGGAAGTGCGGTAACGCATGGAGCTGAGCAGTACTAATAGCTCGATAGCTTCCTTTTTTTACTTACTTTTTGGGTAGAAGAATGGACTTGTTTGTCATTGTAGTAATGGTATTACTGTATTGATGAATGATGAAGTTTTCCTTGAAAAGTGATCGAGTCGCTTGACCGATAGACTAATGAGTAGTAGTTAAAAGAAGCAGACGCTTTTAAAAGATCAGAAACGATTGAATCGGCAACGGTTGTTACCCGGTGAATCTTCTTGTTCACCGCGAAGTGACTGATGAAATGACGATTTAGAAGTTGTATCTCTTATTCGACTTGTTATATGAATAACAAAGATATAGATGTGGCTATGAGCTCCCTGAGTATGATTGGAGAGACGTAGCTGATACACATCAGAAGAATTTGGTGGCAATAGCGGGTAGGATCACCTCTTACCATTCCGAACAGAGCAGTTAAGCTACCCAGCGCCGATGGTACTTGGGCACAGCCCCCGGGAGAGTAGGTCGCTGCCAATTTTTTTACGAAGGGTCTTTCGGCAACTGTCGAAAGGCCCTTCTCCGTTTTAGGTATTTATTGCCTATACTTGTCATACTCAACGGGGAGGCCATTATAACAGGTTTATAAATGTGACTTTTCCGAACCTTTAACGTCTTCTTAACGTATTCTGAAGGGAATACTGCCCATGTCCATGTCCAACACGGCTACGGTAAATGCACCTTGCTCGTCTGAAAACGACGATATGCAGGTAATTGAATACTACCTGAAGCTTCAGGCACAGGAATGTTTTCGCCTATTATACGACCGCTATGCTGCTAGAATTTACAGCAAGGCCATAGCGATGCTGAAGAATGAAAGAGACGCTGAAAACGCAACTCAAGAGATATTTACCAAGATATTTCTCAACTTGAGCAAGTTCAGTGGCGGATCAAAATTCTCGACCTGGGTTTATTCCGTTACGTATAACTATTGCATAGACTTTATCCGCCGGAATAAACGGAAGCAAAAGCTTTTTGCGGATGAAGTTGAAAATCCGCCTGACCTAATCGATGACGAAAGTCTCGATCAGGAGCTTTTACAAATGAAAGTCCATCAGCTCAAAGCCGTATTAGAGGCATTGCCAGATGGAGACCGGTCCATACTCCTGATGAAATATCAGGACGATATGCAAATCAAAGAAATTGCTGCCATCATTGGCAAGCGAGACTCAGCGGTAAAAATGCAGCTGAAGCGCGCCAAAGAGAAAGCCCGAAAAATATTCCTCGACAAATTTCCCCTGGAAACCGAATAGTCTATGGAAAATAATTTCAAAAAGCTGGCTGCTATCAGCGAGGCCAACTTCCGAGATTCGGAGGCTGACCGTGCTATACGCCAAAGACTCGAGGGGACTTTGGGGGCTTTGCGGGTGATTGGTGCCGTTTTAGAAATATATTTGCCCAGAATGGCAGACACCGTAGTCGGACTCTCAGGAGGAGAAATGCCGGAAAACAAATCACCCGAAGCTTCTCCACCAAGACTCGGCGAATCGGACACGCCCTCTGGCCCAGCAGAGCCAGAAAACCCAGAAGATTTACGATAAACAAGCCCTAGCCTATATTACAACACCACATATACTCAAGACACACATGGACCACCAGGCTATTCCCTTCATACTAGGCCAAACAGCAGGAGCAGATGACTCTGTACTCAATCTTCTCCTCGACCAGCTTCGAGCACTTTTGGCCGTAATTCCTGCCCTGCTGAAGGCATCAGTTATTCTGCTGCTGGGTTATTTTGTCGCTAAGCTCGTTTCCAAAGGGATTAAGGTTGCGCTACAAAAAATAAAGGCCGACAACATAGCAAATAGGTTAAATGATGTCGAGTTTATTCAGCGCTCGGGAATTGAGATTAAACCCAGTACGCTGCTGTCGAAGATCGTCTATTACTTTTTGATGATCATCGTAATTATGACTGCGGTAGAGGCTCTTGGTATGACCATGGTGTCAGTTATGATGGCCGATTTAATCAAGTACATTCCACAGGCAGTTACAGCATTCGCCATTTTATTACTGGGTATTTTTATGGCAGACTTTGTCAAGAAAATCGTTCTGGCTGCCTGTAGGTCACTCAATATTGCGGCATCAAATATGATTGCCAATGTTATCTTTTATTTCATCTTCTTAAATATCGTGCTCATTTCCCTTCGTCAGGCCAACTTACAAACGGCCTTTATGGAATCTAATATTTCCATCATTTTGGCAGGAATAGCAGCGGCTTTCGCTATCGGTTATGGACTGGCTTCCAGAGATATTATGGGTAACTTATTATCAGCCTTTTACAATCGGGGGCGGATTGAAATTGGAGATGAAATTACGATAGACGGAAAAAGGGGCCGTATTATCGCCATGAATAACAATAGCTTGACACTGCGCTCGGAAGAAGACACAGAAGTCATTGTCCCATTTAAGAAACTGAGTAGCCAGACATTAGAGATACACAGCCGAAATACCAGAGATGATCTCTTGCCTCCCAATTTGTAAGAGGCTACCCATGAATGTGAAGATTAGTCTCCCCAAAAAAAAGGCAGACGGATACTCATTAGTTGCCGGTTAGAAAATCAACCAGACCGGCAAAGTAATCTTCCTGATCATCGTACATCGCCATATGGCTACCTTCATCGAGCATAAGTAAGCTACCGTTTGGTAGTTCTTCGGCCATCATCGTCATATGCTCTGGGTCCATGGTGTCGTGTTGGCCGGCGATGACAAGAGTCGGGACTTCAATTTCGCTCAGCCTATCGGTTACACTCCACTCGGCTAGCTTGCCTCTAATACCAAACTCGCTAGGCCCTTGCATCGGTACGTAAATGTCGGGATTGATATGTGCGAAAGCATTAGTGGCAGTAATGGGCCATTCACCAGGAGGCATGCGAAGGACGTGCTTGGGATAGTGGAGTTCTTCCATAATCCTTAGATACTCTGGATTGCCAAAATCTTCTGCCTCTTCAAAGGCCAAAATCTGTTGGTAGACCTCTTCTCCCAGACCTGGGCCGAGAACATCGTGTGCATATTGGCCGTAGGCTGGGCAGTCGCTCATCATGTTGCTGATAATCAGGCCTTTGAGTTTGTCTTGGTGTGCCAGCGCGTACTCCATAGCTAAGATGCCACCCCAGCTATGCCCAATGAGATAGAAATTATCTGGCCCAAGGCCTAGCGATTGACGAACTTGTTCGACTTCATCTACAAACCGTTCAATATTCCATAGACTAGTATCGCTGGGTTGATCACTAAAAAAGCTGCCTAGCTGATCATAGTAGTAGTATTCAATGCCGTGTTGAGGCAAGTAGGCATCTGCAGGCTGCCAGTATTCGTGGGTAGCGCCCGGACCACCGTGCAGCATGAGCAGCTTTATATCGTCGTTGTTTCCGACTCGGCGTGTATACACATTGAAGGTTCCGGCTGGTGTCTCAATTGGAATCATACGCACGCCACCGGTCATTCGGTCTTCCCGATTATCATTGTTGTGGTAATCGCTAAGGCTAAGACCGCCATCGTTTTCCTGACTTGTTGGTGCGGGCTCGGTACAGGCAAAAACACACAAGATTGTGACAAACAGGAGGCTCTTGACGTAGATCATGTTGGTTTATTTTTGTACTTCCGCAGGTCGAGTGACCGTACCGACCTGCGGAAGTCTAAAACTAAAAAATCAGCTCAAGCTATGAAGAATTTATTTTTACTATCACTTACATTATTTGCACTGCTTGTTTCGCCCATCTACCTATCAGGTCAGGACGAGGAAGAGGAGATCCCAGAGGGTTGGACCGTTGGTGCTGGCCTGGGGCTGGATTTTGCTCAGTTGTTGCAAATCAATCCACGTCAGGGTGCAGGTCAGAATCGCCTGGGTTTTGGTGGTGCTCTCAATGCTTTCGGTACGCGCAAGAAAGGCCGTTCACTATGGGAGAGTACAGGCAGCTGGCAATTTGCTCTGCAGCGCTTGGGATCTGGCACGTTTGCAGAAGGAGCTGATTCCAGAATTCCTTTTCAAAAATCGATAGACGAATTGCGCCTTAACTCTAAGTATGGTGTGCAGGCGAGCGACGCGGGCAAATTATACTGGGCAGCCAACTTTACATTCCTGAGTCAGGTAACGCCCGCATATCAATACACCGGAGAAGGCGCTCCTGCCGGCAACTTCATCACTGATTTCTTAGATCAGGATATCGTTCCCCTATCGCAATTTTTATCTCCTGCCACCATTACATTTTCACTGGGTGCGGATTGGAAGCCCAACGATAACTGGTCATTCTTCTATTCACCTGCGGGTATAAAAATGATTGTAGTAGCCAACGATGATATTGCCGTACAAGGGGTTCACGGTAATCCTGTAGAGCGTGATGAAGCCGGGGTTGTCACCAGCTTTGACAATACTGATTTTCAGGTGGGTTCAATTGCTCAGGTAGGCTACAAAGCATCTTTTGCAGGCGAGAAGGGATCCTTTACGAGCAACCTCCAGCTATATAGCAATTATTTGCGCAACCCACAGAATATTGACGTAGACTGGAATAGTAGCCTCAATTATGAGCTGCTAAAAAACCTAAACCTGACACTCTTGCTCAACGTCTTTTACGACGACGATGTACTGGTACAAATCACCGACTACGACTTCCCAAATGGTGTAAACGGTTTGGGCAATCGCGTTAATGTAGCTCAGCAGTTGCTGCTTACCTACGCGGTTACTTTTTAATCAACCGAGATCAAATTCACTTTGCTGGCTTTTCCCAGTCAGCTGATCTATCCCCTTTCCGCCGCGCATCCAAAGATCGTGTTGCGGGAAGGGGACTTCTATATCGTGCTCCCGGAAAGCTTCATCTATGGCATAGCGGATATCACTTTTCACATCTTCGATTCGCAAGAATTCCTTAGAGGCAAATATGAGATCGAAGTCCAGGGATGAGTCGCCAAAACTAAGAAAACGGACCCATGGGGCTGGAAACTTCAGAACATCCCGATGCTCTCTGGCCGCATCAATGAGCAGTTTTTTTACGACATCGGTATCGCTCCCATAGGCGACGCCTACCTGAATGTGGAAACGAGCTCTCCGCTCCCCTTGACTCCAGTTGACGACATAGTCGCCGATTAATTTACTGTTTGGGACAAAGACGATGATTTTATCCCGGGTCTCGACCATACTTGTTCTGGTGCCTATTTTTCGAACGGTTCCGATTGTGTTGTTGATGTCGACAACATCACCCACTTTTACAGAGCGCTCGAAAAGGATAATGATGCCGCACAGCAAATCATTAAAAGTTTGCTGGAGACCAATTCCGACACCGACCAACAATGCTGCGGCGCCTGCCCAGATTCCAACCAGGTCTAAGCCGGCTATATTCAAGACAAGGATGACACCAAAGAAGTAGGCAAAATAGGTGAACAAGCGATTGGCTGCATACTGTGATCCCTGGTCTAGCTGCTTGCGGGTGTAGTAGCGGTTTAGTGCAAAGCCAATGAGCAGATTAACAAGCAGGCGAATAGCAAAAATGATCAACACCGCCGACATCAGGGTGTCTAGCGTGATTTCGGTGTTGTTGATGTCGAAGAAACGGAAGTGTCCCAGCCCAATTGCATCCACGAAAAAGATGGTTGCTATAGTATAAAGTACCGGTCGAACGCTATTAAAGCGCTGTCGGTCGCGCTGGGCCGCCTCCTGAACATTCTCTTTACCGTAATAATTCTGGATGAGGTATTCCTCGATCAGCCAATCGAGTAGCATGGCAAGCCAAAAAGCAGCTAATCCATCAATCAGGGTGCTTACCCACACATGGACGGTAATGTTACCGAGTGGTATCTCGTCAATGAGTTTAGGATCTAAGCGCAATCCCCAAATCAGTACATGTGTAACGCCTAACAAGACGAGACCCAGGGTCACCGAAACGGCTTTGCCATGTAGCTTTTCCGAGATGTTTTCTCGCCTGTAAAATCGTGGCATCCACCGGCGAAGTAAAAGTATCGCCAGGCTGATAATGATCGCAATGATTAGGGCCATGATAATTAAGCGCCCTACGCTAACATCGTGCCCTTCCCATTCAATTACGATTCTTTGCCACCAAACTTGTGTTTCCATTAGTCAATAAGATAAGAATATGAGTTTTGTCAAAATTATGCAATCTGGCTAAACAGACAAACAGATGTAGGTTAATTGTTAGAAGTAGACAAACATAAGATTGTAGCAAGGCTGTTTATCGGAGGGATGGTGTACCTTGAGATTGTACGAGTGGTAGCGGGCTTTGCCGGTATGTTGGGTATTTCTACCAAGCTGGAGTCTGTTTCTGCGATACACAAATCTACTTGTCAATAGGGTGTAATTGGAGAAAGTAATTAAAGGTCGTCTGGTCGATTTAGACCGTGAAGAAATCTATGGTGTTCAACTGCTCATTGATTCAGCAGGAAGAATAGCCGCTATTGATCGCTTGCCACGCTACGATAAAAAGGGTTGGTACATATTGCCGGGCTTAATCGATGCACACGTACACATAGAAAGCAGTATGCTGCTGCCTACCGAGTTTGCAAAGATGGCGGCCATACACGGGACTGTAGCCACGGTGAGTGATCCTCATGAGATAGCGAATGTGATGGGCATGCAAGGGGTAGAGTATATGCTTGAAAACGCTAAGCAGACTCCATTGTCTATAAACTTTGGGGCGCCTTCTTGTGTGCCGGCTACATCATTTGAAACGGCGGGTGCTGTGATCGATGCACAAGG
>JBCBVN010000208.1:0-7723 GCA_039817625.1 Bacteroidota bacterium | reverse complement strand
GTCATACGCAGATCGCCAACTTGCACAATGGCTTTTTTCTTGTCTACACTTTCCACAACCCCGGTAGCCCCACCGGTTCGCAATCTGACGGTCTGACCTACTTCTATGGGCTCAGCCTTCACATTATCACCATAGTAAATATCTTCTCTGAGCTGGGAAGCCTGTTGATTGAGCTTTTCTCGTTCAGCTCGCAGTTTGGCGGCCCTTTCTTTGGCTCTTTCCAGGTTTTTTTCTTCGCGCAGCTCGCGTACCAGGCGCTCCATCTCCTTATTTTGCTGGGCCGCTTCTTGAAGAGCTTGTTCCTTGGCTTCCAACTTCAGGCGTTTGCGCCTAACCTCCATATCTCGGTGCAGTTGCTCGTAGGTGCGCGTAAGTCTATTGAGGGTCTGTTGCTTAGTTTTTAATTGGTCGAGTTGTTCTTCTACTTCCTGCTTTTCGCGTTGCAAGTCAATGAGAAGCTGATCGACAGCTCGCTCATTCTTGCCGGCCCGCTTGCGCGCGTAGTGTAAGACCTTATTGGGCAGTCCACTTTTTGTGGCAATTTCAAAGGCATAACTACTACCCGGTTTGCCGATATTGAGCTCATAGGTGGGCGATAAGCTGTCCTTGTCGAAGTTCATTCCACCATTGACGATGCCCTTGGTTTTGTAGGCGTACATCTTCAGGTTGCCGTAGTGGGTCGTGATCACGGCAAAAACACGCTTTCTGTTAAGGCCATCGAGTATGGCTTCGGCAATGGCTCCGCCGATTTTAGGATCTGTGCCAGACCCAAATTCATCGATGAGCAACAGGGTCTCTTCATTTGCGTCTGATAAGAATCGCCTGGCGTTTTCCAGTCGAGAACTGTAAGTAGACAAGTCGTCTTCCAGGCTTTGCTGGTCTCCTATGTCTGTGAATAGTCCACTGAACACGCCCATTTCAGACTCTGCATCGGCAGGTATGAGCATACCGGTTTGCAGCATCAATTGTAGGAGGCCCACCGATTTCATGGCGATGGACTTACCACCGGCGTTGGGACCTGAAAGCACCAAAACTCGGTTGGCGCCAAAGAGTTGAAGATCAAAAGGAACGGTCTTTTTTCCGACTTGCTTATTCTTTAAGTACAGGAGCGGATGCCTTCCTTCCTTGATGCCCAAGTGGGGTTGCGGAAGGACTTTGGGTCTCTCTGCCTTGAGCCTTTTTGCCAGGCTCGCTTTAGCCTGAATAAGATCAAACACGACCAATAGCTCTGAGTAGATGGCCAAATCAGGTCCATATGGCCGAAGGACTGCGCTCAATTCTCGAAGGATCCGATAAATCTCTCGTTTCTCCTCTTGCTGGAGGTCGAAGATGTCATTATTGATTTCAATGACGGCTTCCGGCTCGATAAATGCCGTACGGCCAGTGCTCGATTCGTCGTGTATGATGCCTCGGACCTTTCGCTTATGCTCACTCGGAACCGAAAGCACCCGGCGCCCATTCCGGAAAGACTCCACGTTGTCGGTCAGCCATCCTTGCCGCCTGTATTTTTCTATGACTTGTTTGAATACACGATCCATTTCGCGCTGCTTGGAACCGGTCAAGCGGCGAATGCGGCCAAGTTCCGGGCTTGCATCGGGCTTGATTTGTCCTTCCTCATCTATTACGCGACTGATTTCCTTGACCAGATCGGGATTAAAAGCATGAGGACGAACCAGATCAAATAGGCTCGGATAGTTTTGCTTGTTGGTCCCAGAGAAAAATTGGAAGATTTCTTTTGCCTGTAGCAGAATTTCGTTGATGCGCTGTAGGCCAATCTCCGGTAAAACGTATCCATCTACGGCCAGTTGCCTGAGGTCTTCTGCGATATCTTCGTACCTACTTATACGCAGCATGTTTCTATCTGCAGCACCCTGCTTGAACTCAGCAACCTCATCCAGCTTTCGCTCGATGATCGTGGCATCGGTCAATAGCGGCAACTCCCCCACTCTATCGCGAGCGAGTTCGCCTTGACATGCTTCTCGGAATAAGTCAAGCAGCTTATGAAACTCAAGACTTTGTAAAGTATCCTGTGGGATTAAATTCATGGATGGCCAAAATTCGGGGCACAAGTAGTGCAACACAGTATTGGGCATGAAGGTTTGAGCAGAATTGCGCTCATTTTGCTCGAGTCTGCACAGCCAATCAATAGGCCACCTTATCCCAATTAGACTGAAGATCATTTCTGAGCCTTTCCACCCAGATTTCAGACTTCGGGCTGGCGGTCTTTTTCAATTCAGGAACCGCCTGGCCAGTTACCATCCCCTCTTCCCCCAGTGCATGCAATATGGAAGCTACTGCCCCTTGAAAATCCTGTATCATGTCTTCGTATACCAGGGTAAGTGGAACAATTTGATTTTGCTCAAAATAAGCCTGGGTAGCTGCCTCTCGAAGCATACATTCTTTCAGAAGATGCGTAAGCGCATCCAAATTGTAGTTCTGCTCGTAAAAGACTAGGTCCTTATGGTCTTCTTCCCCCTGCTTAAGGTGCCAAATCTCTGACTTAATGGCTTTCCACCAGGAAACAGCCTGGCGGAGTTTGTTCCGCCGTGTCAGGTAAACATGGACACAATTTGGGAACAGATCACCCCAAATGGATTCAAAACTGAGGTCATCCTGCTGCTTAAGCCTGGCTACTTCTGCAATTTGAGGTTTCCATCTGGCCGAAAACAAACTATCCTTACAACTCATAACTCCATTGGGGCTGCACCCGATTTGCCAGAGCTTGCCGCGTAATTCTGAATAGTCTTTGACACTATAGTGGGTGGTAAGACTGATGCCGTTCTCGGTCTCCACATTAAAAAGTTCCTGTGGGTTCCCAGCGAGTTGAGTGTCCTTGAGCAGCTGGCATAAGACCGTACTGCCTACCCGAGGAGAGAACCAGATCCAGAGTGATTTTTTGGGCTGTGTGATGAGGCAACTATTTTTTATTTGCCGCTTGAACGCCAAAAGTCGTAAGAACGTTCCGCACTACCCTGGTATCATTCTATTTGATGACCACAGGCTGCTTCCCAAATTTACCATCGCTGGTCTGGACCAGAACAAAGTATAACCCACTTGCTAATTCAGGGAGATCCAGGCGGTAGCTATCCTGTAGACCTGGCAGGGAGGTCAGTCCATGCCTTGCTCCGTCTAAATGAATGAGCTCTACTGAAAGCGAGTTACTTTGAATAACCGCGTCAAAATTTAATTGCAATCGATTACTTTCAGATTCATGGTAGGTGGTGAAAGTCAAGGAGAAATCGGGCAGTGCAGGATAAGACTGAGTACTTACCGTCGAATAATCCGCTTGTGGCCAGGCTATACCACCCTGTTCGATTAGCCCATTATTAAAATCAAAAAAGGTAGCATGTTCCTGATGCGAACCTTGCCCCCAAAGCGTGAAACAAGGGGAAGAAACCCAGGCCGGCTCCCAGTATACCAGGCCATCACCTCCGGCACTCATGATTTCTCTGGTCAGATCGACCAACCAGCGGTACTGCGCATCCGGACTAGGCGGCGTATAATCGGGATGGGTAGCACTGATGATATTCTGAGCCTGATCATTGAATTCCAAGGTCCAGATATAACCTGTCTCTAATACGATGACCTCTTTATCTGGATAATTGAGCTTAAAATCGGCTATCAGTTGTCCTGTTTCTGCTATGGTGGTTGGCTGATGCCAGGCCCAGTAATACGAAAGGCCAATCCAATCGAAATCTGTGACACCGTTGGCAATAAATTCTTCTACGAAGTAGGCAGCGTTGGCAGGGCCGGCGAAGTGAAGACCAAGTTCGATATTTACCTCAAAGGTTGCTTCCAAGTCGCGCACAGCGCTTATGGCTCGATTGAATAAATAGCTGTTGCGGTCCCAGTCTAGCGTCCAACCAGCGTTGTTATCTTCTTCGCTTAGCAGGATACCCCGGTTCGTCTCATTACCCATTTGGACCAATTCGGGCAATAGGTCCAGCTCGTTTAGCCTCTCCAGGGTCTCATAAACATAATTGTATAGTGAATCACCCAATATCTCCTGATCATCAACAAAGGCGGCCCATGCTGCTGGCACAATTTGCCGTGAAGGGTCTGCCCATAAATCAGAGAGATGAAAATCCAGTAAGACTTGCATCCCCTGAGCCTTAGCTCGCTCAATTGACCGGATGACATCTGCCAGATCGGAATACCGATGTCCGTCATTTAAATCATCATACCAGCTGGGCGTATGCCACAATCTCAACCTGACCAGGTTGAAGTTTCTATCTGTAAATATTTGATAGGGATCCTTGTCTTGTCCAGCTTCCCGATAGGATACTCCACAATCCTCCATCTCATTGACGTAGGATAAGTCTGCCCCAAAAAAGAAATTCTGGGCTTGCAGCGAGGCTTGAAATGAAAAACTCAGGATGAATAACAGAAGTGTGTGTTGGACCGAATTCAGCATGCTCGAATTTACGAAAAAGTCATCTTGTCCATTACTGTTCTACAGGCTGCCAGATGGAAGTTTCATCTACAGGCTCACCAGCCGCCATACCGATAAGTAGCGTTACCAATTCGCCTGGGGCCATCCCACTGTCGGTCACAATTCCAGCCAAAATTTCATTGGCTAAAGGGAATAGTTGAGTCAGATCGAATTTCCAGATGCCATCAGACTTATAAAAGTGAAATTTTAATGGAACCTGCTCTCCCATTGAGCTCACTGTTGCCTGGGCAAAATCACCATCTATGTCCACATCGTCAATCTGTATATTGGCCGCACCCTCCTTATCGATCATTCCTTCATCCAGAGCGAAGATCAGACAAGTAGAATCGGTAAATGCCATGACTTGCTCTGGTGTCGCTCTATGTCTAATGGCTAAAACCAATAGCTGGTCGGCTAAAGGCAGGCTTGCTACAGTAGCCGAATCCGATTTTCGAGCGTGCTCGAGCATCACCTGGTAATAATCAAATACCCGACCATCTAAACATTGAATGGCATCCTCTCCCCTGTCTTCCAGGGTAGCCGTCCTGTAGCGTTCAAAATCATTTTTTACTTCCTCTAGCCAGGTTTCCGGAGCTTTGTAAGCTTCCTTGTCAGACTCCGAGGAGTTTGTGGCTACCTCCTGGGCCGGAACTAGTAGCGGCCAGATCAAAAGTGCTAATAAAGTGATCGACTTCATAGTGCTTGGGGATGAATGAGATGGGCAAAGGTAGGGGTGCGCGCCTCAATGGACCTAGGAAGGTATATTGGCTTTATTCCAATCTTCCATCTCTACCAACAACCCATTTATATCTTCACTCACGCATAGCTGGTTTCGATTATCTGGCCTCAGGAACCCAATTCCGACCATCTTATCCATCATCTCAATTAGAGGATCGTAATACCTATTGGTGTTCAGTATTCCTATGGGTTTAGAAATGAGTTTCAGCTGATCCCAGGTCAATACTTCAAAGAGTTCTTCCATGGTTCCGAAACCACCGGCTAGGGTGATGACTGCATCTGACAAGTCGTGCATCTTCAGCTTGCGATCGGTCATAGATTCTGTGACGATCAGCTCCGTCAGTCCTTCATGCGCAACCTCCCTGGGCATCATAAACTGAGGTATTACACCTATAACCTCTCCACCTGCCTCCATAGCCGCATTGGCTACTGCTCCCATCAACCCAACCTTGCCACCACCAAAGATTATGCGACTGCCTCGTTCAGCCAGAGCTCGCCCAAGTTCTTGCGCTTGTTTGATATATACCGGGTCAAAACCGGGTGAAGAACCACAGAATATGGAAATGGAGGTCATGTATGTTGGAATTTGGCCGCAATCTACTGCTGTCTGCGCAATGTTCGCCTTAGAACTCTATCATACTTCCTTGGATTCGAGAAATAGATAAAATAACCAGCTACTTGCTTGAAAAAGTCCTTCACTTGATAGCCTCGAATTCCAAACTGGGTGCAGCCACTACACATATAAACTTGCGCTACATCTTGTTCTCCAAGGCGTATTAATTCCAAATCATAGGCATCTAAATCATAACCATCTTCGAGTAGTGCATATAAGCCAGCTAGTCCTACAGTCCTCAATTCAGGACATAAACTGACTGCCCAATTTCGGAAAACAGAGACACGTTGGTTCTCAATCAAATTTAAGCTAGTGGCAATTAAAGATGTACATGAACCACCAGCACCACACGCAGTACCTACTCGCCCAAGCTCGGAAAGTGAAAGCTGGGAAAAATTTTGGTTCTGCAATGACTCAAACTCTAAGTGCGCATCCCAGTCACTTTTCATCTTCTCCCATAAATCACTACTTCTATGTATTACAATTTTTTCACCCCTGGATAGGGTCAAACTCATCCAGTACTCACCCCTGTAAATAATCTCAAAAAAATATCTGGAACGACTATTATCCCCTATTTGGAATATGACTTGGGCGTACTCAGGAAGATTATACACTCGCTCGAACACCATGTTTACCTGGCCTCTCACTGGTATTCCGTGGAAATCTGTTGAATCAATCCCGTAAGATTTTAATCGATCAATAATATCAATGAGCTCAATCTCTTCCTGCTCAAGATAGTCTTTGAAACCTCCCAAATCATCAATCTGAGACCAGATTGATAATGGAGAGCTAAGTAGACAAATAGTGAGTGTGAATAACGTTATAATGTTAAAATTCATGGCAGATTGCAATTTCAAAACTCTTTACATGGATGCCAGCGAATGTAGAATTACATAAGTGACCGATTAAGTAGACTTGTACATGTGTATACTTAGCTTATCCTTCTCAGTCTCCAAAAGGGCACTTAATTAAGGTGCCAACCCCACTCTTCTTCCTGTGGAAAAATCCACGCAATACCATTCTCATACGTTCTTATCTTTGAATGCTATCGCATAGTTTAGTTTTAAAGCTAAAAAGTCACCAAAACCATGAGCAAGTTTGTCCATCTACACTGCCACACACAATTCTCACTCCTGGACGGGGCTGCAGAAATCGGGGCAATGATGGACAAGGCCAAAGCAGATGGCCAATTGGGTGTAGCCCTGACCGACCACGGCAATATGTTTGGGGCCTTCAAGTTTGTGCGCGAAGCAGCCAAGAGAGATTTGAAACCCCTGGTGGGCTGTGAGTTTTATCTGGTCAAAGACCGGCACATCAAGTCTTTTAGCCGGGCCAAAGGCGAGCAAGATGTGAGATACCATCAATTGATGCTGGCCAAGAATAAAACCGGCTACCATAATCTGGCCAAACTTTGCAGTCTGGGCTATATAGAAGGCCTCTACAGTAAGTATCCCCGCATCGACAAGGAATTGCTCGTGCAATACAGCGAAGGTGTTATAGCGACCTCCTGCTGCATAGGTGCGGAAATCCCCCAGCTTTTGCTGCAAGGAAAGGACGAAGCCGCCGAAGAAGCGCTAAAATGGTGGTTGGATATATTTGGCGAAGACTACTACATCGAATTGCAAAGGCACCGCGGACTGGACAATATTGACAATCTGGGCGTCAGTCAGGAAGACATCAACCAAAAGCTGCTGATTCTGGCCAGAAAGCACAATGTCAAAGTGATCTGTACCAACGACTCCCACTATGTAGAAGAGGAAGATGCAGGCCCACACGATATATTGCTATGTATCAATACCGGCAGCCTGCTGGAGGAAACCAATCGATTCAACTTTCCCAGCTCTGACTTTTACTTCAAGACGCAGCAGCAAATGGGGCAGCTCTTTGCCGATGTACCTGAGAGTCTGGCCACCACCATGGAAATTTACGATAAGATCGAT
>JBCBVN010000207.1:0-7741 GCA_039817625.1 Bacteroidota bacterium | reverse complement strand
TGCTTCGCCAGGCAAAAGCGCAACGACCTGCTCGGCTACCTCCAGGTTTTTGGTGTAGATAGCTGCGGCTTCCTGATTAAGCAATAGAGAATAATAGGTTGAGGCCAGGGCATTGTAGGTATTGAATCGTGCTAAATCGGTATTCAGTTGACTTTCCTGTGCAGCGATTTCTGCCGTTTGGGTGGCAAACTTTTCTTGAAAGTTGATGATGTCCCACTGTACCTGCATGGTTCTGCTGTACTGGAATTTTGTTCCAAAGACGAGTTCCTGAAAGTTGTCTCCTTCGGCATTGGGGTTGAAGAATTGTTCGGGCACCAAAGTGGGTTGGAGACTAATGTTGTCGTTGTATCCGAAGGAGGCGTTGGCATAAGGCAGGCGACCAACTCTCGCTTCCTTGTATTCTGATTGGGCAATTTGCTCGCTGATCAGAGCTTGCTGTACCACAAGTGCATGCTCGTCTGCGTAGCTGATCACTTCCTGGAAGGAAGAGAAGCTCAGTTGCGCATGAGCACTTAGGCCAAGCGCAACCGAGCATAGGATCATCAGTTGATTCCTCATCCTTCACTGGAATTGTCGAACTCGACTCGAGTCCATTCTATTTTCCTAGACATCACCCCGACTCGGACGGTGATTCTCAGCTCGTCATCACTCAAGACTTTGACACTGCAATTGGCCGTCATGTCCCGCTGAGGAACGTAAATCTGACCGTCTTTGTAGCGATTGTTGCCGCTGTAGGCCAAGCCAGAGATGGGCGTTTTACCGATGGCTTCCTCCTGATCGGCCTGGCGGATAACAGCTTCGTAAGTGTCGCCGTTCTGTACGAATTCCAGGACCTGGTTTCGATCTGGGGTCGTCCAGAAGCCGAGAATTTCGTCGCCACTATTCTGGGCGGAAGCCTGCACGAAAGCGAAAGAGCAAATGAAGATTAAAATCGTGTTTTTCATTGTTGCGTAAGTTTTGATTACGAGTCAAAAGTATTGGGAGGACTTCCGCAGGTCTCTTAGTTTTCAGGTGAACTGAACAGGATACAGGGTGAATTGAACCAGGGCGGCCAATACGAGCAGTTACTTCTACCAAGTCGGCGGATTATGGGGATAAAACCTACCCTTGAAATACCTGCCTTGTTTGTTGTTGGTGTTATCGTGCTCATGTCAGGACCCTGATCTTACTTGGGGGTCAATATTGAACCTGGACTGTAATTACGATTCCACTACAGATTCTACTTATCGAGCTGATACCTACAATCACTTGGATGTACCATACATATACAGGGATCATTTGGAATTGCCAGCCGTAAATAATTGGAAGGAAGCCATTCGGGTCGAAGGCCATGGTGGTTGGGGAATGTTTGATTATGTATGTTCTATATATGCTGAAGCAGATAAACGCCGGCTACAGCTGGCTTATAATAGTAGGACACTACTTGGTGATCCATTTAATTTCATAGTGAAAGAGCAATTCATCACTCCAGAAGAATATAACTCGCTCATTAGTGATCTAAATGACTTGAATATCTGCGAATATCAGTTTGATTTAGAGCCGGATTATGGATTAACCGATGGGCCTAGCTTTGGCCTTGTAGCTAAGCAGGATACTCAATTGAAGGCTTTATACTGGGAGGACCATCCCAGGAATGATGATCCAGAGACTAAAATAATTTTTCACGCGTGTGGATAGTTTAGACAGGAAATACAACCAGCTCGACTTTAAGCAAAATGGTTAAAGTCGAGCTCAGCTTGGCGGCTTCGATAAATCAGCAGCGGTAATGTAGCTAATTTTTAAAAACCGCTTAAACTCACCACTCTATGATGCCCTCTCCGACCAGTATATCGACGACGCTGTTGACATATTGACGAGTATTGGCTGTACCTAAATTAGCAAGACACACGATGGAAAGCCCTAATTCGGGAAAACGCATAAAATAGGAGCTAAAACCCCAATCACCACCCGCATAAAATACAATGGGCTCGCCATTGAAGTCACCGAAAGCAAGCCCGAAAGCATCGTTGGTTTTGTCGTGTGCAAATCTCATAGTGGTATGAATTAGATCGTAGAATGCATTACCTCCAAAGGATTTCGTCTCAAAATTGGCCATCCATTTCCCCAGGTCCGAAACTGTGGTATAAACGCCGCTCCCTCCGTAATGTGGGGAGTGCCTGTTGATTTGCAAAAAGCCATCTCCTGCCCTTTGAAGATAACCGGATTCTATCATCCAATCGGTATTTTCTGCGTCCCTGAAGTTATATCCTGTTACTCGATTAGGGATGATCTGGAAAATGTCATCATTGACATAGGTGTCATTCATCTCGAGGGGTAGAAACAAACGCTGGCGCGCAAATACCGAGAATGGCATCCCCGAAACTTGTTCTACCACCTTAGTCAATAGCATATAATTGATGTTGCTATAAGACCATTGGGTGCCGGGTTCGTACATCAGAGATTCATTACTCAGGGAGGCTGCAATTGCCGTATCGATATTGAAAAAATGTAAGCTACTCCAATCGGTGCCATTACTTCTAGGATTGTAATAGTAATCGTTGATACCGCTGGTCATGTAGATCAAATGCTTGATCTTAATATCGTATTCGTATTCTGGGAAATCAGGTATGAATGCTTTGAGGTCATCGTCTAATGAAATCTTGCCCTCAAGTATTAGAAGCGCGATGCAAGCCGCCGTGAATTGCTTAGACAAGGAAGCAATGTTAAAACTGGAGTGGATATGGATCGGTATCTTATACTCTAGGTTAGCCGAACCATACCCTTGAGTATAAAGAAAGGTATCACCTTGCATGATGCCGAGCATACAACCCGGAGTGGATTCGCTAGCCAGGTCAAACAACTGATCGATTTTTGCCGCCGTTGATTCGTTGATTGTGTTTTGACTAGCCGCTGAACCCGCTAGATTCGCTATCAGAATTATGCAGAAAAAGAACTTGTTCATAAGTTATTTTTGGTTGGACGTTGAATTAAAATCGCTTATTGTTGATCTTCATATAAGACGACCATGGTGATTTCGCGCACCTCTTCCCGAAAGCTCAGCCCAAGGGAACGCATGGCATCTCTAAGCGATTCTGGATCGCCCCAGTCAAAGGAAAAATCAAACGAAAAGTATCCGTCTATTCCCGTTTCATCAATAACAGGGCCACCTAGAATCTCAAAGTTTTCGAGGTATTCCCGAAAGTGTTCAATAGGAGACCCATCGGTTTCGAAGGTGCTGCCCCTGGAAAAGTATCCTGTTTCGGTGGATGATACAGGTGTTCCTGCAAATTCGCGATCTGGATCTTTGGTCAGCACATAGATTTTTACCATCCGTTGCTCCAGCCGGGCCTTGAATGGCAAAAACGCATTCAATTGCTGCTGAAATGCAGGGTAGAGTTCTTCTGGTTGCTCAACGATGATGGTGAGGCCCATTTTGTTTGCCTCCTTTTCCCGGTCGAACAAAGAGGCATCAGCTTCTAGCACCATCCGGTAATCACTAATTTGATAAGCCAGTTTGTACAGCATCGGAATGGTTACGTTATAGGCCGAAATCCTTCGGTGCTGAAAGGGGCCATCTCCCAGGTAGCTATTCGAAAAAGAAGGGAGCTGATCGTTGTATTCATAGAAAATAAACGCATTTCGTGTGTTGGGATCAATATTGTAATAGTCTCTTTCGGGGTCGATATCCATACAGCTGAGCGTACCCTCTAGCGTTATGGCTTCACCAAAAGTCGGGGCCTGAACAGTGGCGTCAGTTTGTCCAACGAGATTGTCCTCGATATGGTGAGGGGCGCTTGAGGGTCCAGGAACGACTTCTTGAGCATATGTGATGCCAGCATAAAGAATAATCAGAAATTGGAACAAAAAGATACGCTTCATTTTACAGTGTTTTCAACAAATGTAAATTCGACCTCGGGCTCAAACCGTTAATCGAATCTCAAGAAGTGTAAACGTTTGTAAATACAGTGTTCAGTAGACCTCTCCGACCACTATATTTGAAGCATGACTCAGCGCTATAAGCAGGTGGTAATACTCATAACCTTATCATTGGTCAGCATCTTCGCTTTACAGGCTTATTATAGTTGGCAGCTTTATCTCCAGCAACTTGACACCTTAAACCGGCAGGTCAATTCTTCCTTGGTCCAGGCTGTCGATCTGGCCGATGAAGATCGAACTGGCCGGGTGAGCGAATATTTTTTTCATGATATTCAAAATCCAGCTTTTGCAAAGCTTTCCGTTTGTGATCGCGATGGTCAGCCGTGCATTTGTGTCTACGAGCCCGTAAATAATGAGCTTGGAGCATCCATCGCATTAAAAAGTGGAACCGACACCAATCTTTCGATACCAGAAATGGCCAGATTCGTCACGGACCAAAATGAGGTGTCTTATCGTAAAGATTTCGTTGTTTTTTGGACCGATACCATCGCAGCAAGACTCTCTGCCTATCAAGATACCGTAGGGGTGGATTCTGCATTTTTATGGCAGGCTTTAAATCAGTCCTTCAAGGAAAAGCAAATACAAACCGGATTTTCAATCCAACTTCATCAAGACAGTATATCCGCAGACACAGAACATGCACAGTTAAAATCTAGCGCCGTCCCAGTAGTCTCCAACATCCATAAGTGGGTATCCGTCTTGGTCAATAATCCCAATCGCTTACTGGTCGGGCGACTGGGGTTTGTTTTAGGACTTACGCTGGTGGTTTTGGTCCTAATCGTCCTCAGCTTTCTGGTGCTATTCAGGTTGATCAATCGTCAAAAAAAGATTACCCAGTTGAAGGATGACTTTATCGATAACGTTACCCACGAATTATTAACGCCGGTCACAACACTGAAGCTGGCTTTAGAATCCATCGATCAAGCAGATACAGAAGGTGATTCAAAATCGCTTTTCGAGATTTGTGCACAGCAATCAAACCGCATATCAGATTTAGTAGATCACGTATTGAAGGCTTCTTTCGCAAACCAAAATGAAGTTATTTTTAATCGAGAATCAATTCGGCCTAAACAATTACTCGAAGAGATAGCTGCATACTACCAATTTACTGCACCCAAGCCATGTCAGTTTTCGTTTGAAATGGAAGATACTGGTTGCGTGATTAGCGACCGACATCATTTGAATAATATATTCCATAATGTAATTGGAAATGCCATAAAATACGGCCCTGAAGAGGGAGTTCATGTACGCATTGAAGGCCAAAAGCAGGGGGGGCATTTCCAGATATTTGTGGCAGACAATGGCCAAGGGATTCCTGCTCAATACCAAAAAAATATTTTCGATAAATTTTTCCGAGTTCCAACGGGTGACCGGCATGAGGTCAAAGGACTGGGGCTGGGCTTGTATTATGCAAAGACCATCTTAGGCCAATTGAGCGGTGATATACAATTGCTGAATAGTTCAACCTCTGGTACGACCTTTTCAATAACAATACCACTCGCCGATTGATATGGAGCTAGCTAGAAAACCCTACATACTCTTAGTCGAAGATGAATTGATATTAGCTACGCTAATAAAAGATAATCTTGTCAAGAATGGATATTTCGTTCACCATGAATCAAACGGACAGGATGGCCTAAAACACTTCTTCAGTGAAAAACCAGATCTCGTTATTCTTGATGTAATGCTATCCAAAATGGACGGCTTTACCATTTCAAAAACGATTAGAAATACCGACCGGAAAACCCCAATTTTGTTCCTTACCGCTAAAATCAAGACAGACGACGTCATTAAAGGCTTCAAATCAGGCGGAAATGATTATCTGCGCAAACCCTTCGCCTTAGAAGAGTTACTTATCCGAATACGAGCCTTACTGAGTCAGGATAGACTAGCCGATCAATCAGAAATAGATGCGATTACCATCTTCCATCTCGGTGCTTTCGTTTTCGATAGCCGAAGACTCAGGCTCACCCATCAGTCAGGCCATTCGCATAAACTAACCGCGCGAGAATCAGAATTACTCAAACTGTTCTGTCTGCATGCCAATCAAGTCTTGACTAAGTCCAGCATCTTGTTTAAAGTCTGGGGCGATGATTCCTTCTTTCACTCCAGAAGTATGGATGTTTTTATATCCAGGATTCGGAAATACCTCAAAGCCGATCCATCTATAGAGCTTATAAATTTGAGAGGTGTAGGCTATAAGCTGGTCGTAGATGCGTGAACAACATTTCTCATCATCTGACCAACCACCTGCTGCCTGATTGTTCCCCAGATGCATACCGGATCAGGTAGGGGCCTGCTGCCAGATCACCCAAACCATCGATTATGATGCGTTTGCTAGTGTGATCTCGCTCCAGGGTTTGGACCAAACGGCCGTCGGCACGAAAGAGTTGGATGATGATCTTGCGTCCATTCGGTTCCGGAAGCTCAATAGCCAACCAGTCTTGAAAGGGATTGGGGTAGACCAAAAACGACTCGTCGGATAGTTCGTTGTTGGCCACTGAGGAGGGGCTTTTCGCCCCGTACACGCGGACATAGTCGATCTCCATGGCACTTTCCGTAAAGCTGGCTTGGATGATGGGTAAGATGGCCACATTGAGGATCAGGTACTGGTCGGCATCAAACGGCCAGGTATCGGAATTGCGCACATCGGGCTGGTAGATGTAGTGAACGACACCATCGACACTGAAAATCATGCGGTCAGGTGACCAGATGAGCTCGTAGTTGTGAAATTCAGTCGATGCCGTGGGGATAATCTGCCCACCTTTATTGATGGTGTTGCCAAAACTGGAGGGCGTATGCATAGCACTCTGCACAAAATTCTGATTATCGCCCCAGTGCTCCATGATGTCGATTTCGCCACAAAACGGCCAGGGAGTGGTACCAAACCCTTGCGTCTCCCAATACGCCCCATTCTCGGTAATATTGGTGCCCAGCATCCAGATGGCGGGCCAGGTGCCGACCCCGAAAGGCAATTTCGCTCGTATGTCGACCCGGCCATAGGTGAAGGCAAATTTAGAATTCAGGCGAGCCGAGGTGAATTGTTTGGTTACCCCTTGATCGGTGAAGGTTTCCCGACGGGCGTTGATGCGTAATATGCCATCTTCCACCGAGGCGTTCTCAATCCGGTTGGTGTAGTGCTGAATTTCGCCATTAAACCAACTGTCACCAACCGGAATCTGAGTCTGGGCAAACCACTTACCGGGATCAATAGGGCCGTCGGTATCGAATTCGTCTGACCAGATCAGCTGATCGTAAACCGGAAGGTCGGGAGCTTCCCCACTGCGGAATAAATCGTCGATGTAAGCGGTAACCAGATCATTATTATTCTCTCCGTTTACCTGGATGACAACCCGGTTGAAATCTGAGCGTAGGATGGGCGGAGGAGAGCCCGCATTCAGATTGATGTAAGGATCCGTGGCAAAGTTGAAAGTGACCACCTGCCACTGGTCTAAAACTAAAGGCTTTATAATCTCAGACTGAGTCGACCAGGGCTCCGCCAGATTGCCATCTTGTAACTTCAGAGAAACTTGGTTCGGTTGGCTTCCCGTCAGGGCACTGGAAGGGATATAAATTTTAAGTTCAAATCTCGGATCAGTCGCCAGATCGAAGGTAGTCGGGATTTCGAATCTAACATTGGCGAATGTACCGCCCACATCCTGGTAAGACATAACCTGAGCAGACGGATTAAGGTCAGTCGGAAATGGGTTAGTTACACCAAGAGCAATCTGACAATTGTCGCCAAACCAGGAATTAATATTGCTATTGCCATCAAAGTCGTCTTCGAAAAACTGGGCATACGAAGTGGTGGTCAAACTAAAGAATA
>JBCBVN010000206.1:0-7748 GCA_039817625.1 Bacteroidota bacterium | reverse complement strand
TTATGAATTCATCTAAATTTTTAAAAGTTGATATCCTGAATTTGAAACATTGATTTTTTTATTAATTTTATCCCAGCCAAGCAACCTTTACTAATTTTTTGCATCCGACCTGCGGAAGTACAAACCAAAAGGTACCGGCACGCCAGCTTCACTCCAGTTTTGCCGATAAATTTTTGTGCTTGAAAACAGTACCCTGATTGTGGTATATGTATCACTGGGTCTTTTATAAATAGTAGCTAGATGGGACAACAGACACCCAACAAGGTGATGGTCAATGACCTGACGCCTTATGACGGTCCATGGGGACCTGAACAGGCTGCGCACTTACTGCGCAGAACGAGTTATGGTTTGCTCAAATCTGAGATTGACCAGGTTGTAGAGATGGGCATGGAGGCCGCGGTTGATATGCTTTTGGAAGACCGCCCATTGCCTCCGCCACCTATCAATTACACGGAGCCAAATGCGTCCAACGTACCCCTGGGCGAGACCTGGGTAAACATCCCACTACTAGGTGGGCCTGAAGAACAGACCTACCGGCGTATTTCAACAAGAGCCTGGATAGTCGATACCATTCGGAAAGAGCGAATGTCGATTCGGGAGACCATGACCCATTTCTGGATCAATCACTTTGGTATTTCAGGAGTCAATCAGCCACAGGTTATTTATGACTATCATAGCCTGTTGCAAACTCTTGCTCTTGGCAATTTCCGCGAACTCGTCAAGGCGGTGACCATTGATCCCAGAATGCTGGTTTTTTTGAATGGCAATCAGAATAATGCCAATTCGCCCAACGAGAACTATGCCAGAGAGTTACTCGAGTTATTTACTGTCGGCAAAGGGCCACAAATTGGCCCTGGTGACTACAGCAACTACACCGAAGACGATGTCCGCGCCATAGCTCGCGCGCTTACTGGTTGGCGTACCAGATACTTCAACAGCACAGAGTTCTTACCAGAATCCTACTATCAGGCCAATAGACACGATACTGGCGATAAAGAGTTGAGCTATCATTTCAACAATGACATCATCTCCAACGCGGAGGAAAATGAATATGCGGTAGTTGTCGACCGGATTTTTCAGCAGTCTGCCTGTGCTTATTTCATTTGCCGCAAGCTCTACCGACACTTTATCTATTACAAGATAGACGATGCTGAAGAAGCGACTATCATAGAGCCCATGGCACAATTGCTCATCGCCAACGATTATGAGATCAGGCCCGTCATGAGTGCCTTATTAAAAAGCAGGCACTTTTACGATGTAGAAAATCTTGGTCCCATGATCAAGAATCCGGCCCAATTGATCTACGGCTTGCTGAGGTCTTTCGACTATCAGCACCTGACTCCAGACCTCGACCAGGAGCGACGCATCTTACAACTCTACCACAACCGATCTACCATACTGGGTATGGATCTGTTCAATACACCCAGTGTGTCGGGCTGGGAAGCTTATTACCAGGCACCAGCCTTCTACAGGATCTGGATCAACAGCAGTACCCTACAAGAACGTGCCCGATTTACCAATCAGGTAACGGCCAACGGATTTAATCTTGGAGGATTCAGATTCAACTACGATTACCTCCGTTTTATAGCGGACCTTCCCGATGCCACTGACCCCAATGCGTTGATTCTGGAGCTGACTCGCTTGCTGGTTCCCCAGCCATTGACTGCACAGCAGATGTCCAACCTTAAAGAAGCTCTTATACCCGGTCTCCCCGACTTCGAATGGACTGTAGAGTACGGCATGCATCTGGCAGAACCAGACAATGAAGAACTCGCTGATGCCGTAGCCGACAAACTACGCGACCTCCTTAGGGCCATCTTCAATCTAGCTGAATTTCAATTGTTGTAATGGTTTTTCTGAAAGCCCGATCGGCTTTCAGAAAAACGTCTATAGATTAAATTATGAACAGACGTAATTTTCTACGCACAGGGGGGCTGCTTTCACTCCCTTTACTTTCACATAATCCGCTGAGTGCCAAATTGAATCGGCATTTGAGTCAACTTGTCAATCCAGAACTCGACAGAGTGCTGGTGCTGGTCAGACTGAATGGAGGTAACGATGGCTTGAATACCCTTGTACCCCTGGATCAGTTTGCCAACCTGATGGCGAACCGTGCAAATGTTATGATACCGGAAAATCAGCTTCTGGGAATTGAGGATGATCTTGCGTTTCACCCCTCTGCTGGCGGGTTTCAGCAATTGTATCTGGATGGACTACTCAGTGCTGTTCAAGGTGTAGCTTATCCTGACCAGAATAGATCCCATTTTCGATCCACAGATATCTGGACGTCTGCCAGTGAAGCCAATGAAGTCATCAATACCGGTTGGCTAGGTCGCTATTTTCAGAATGATTACCCGGAGTTCCCTGAAGGGTACCCGAATGAAGACTTTCCCCACCCCTTTGCTATTGCTGTAGGTAGTCAGGTATCTCAAACTTGTCAGGGCCTGGGCACCAATTTCAGCATGGCCGTTACCGATCCCTTCAACTTGCAGGCGCTGGCAGGAGGCGACGACACGCCCCTACCAGATAATGCCTACGGCGATGAGTTGGATTTCTTGCGAACCAGTATTGCCCAAGCCAATGCATATGGGCAGGTCGTTCAAGATATCGCAGAGCAAGGAAATAGTCTGGTCGAATACCCAGACACGCGTTTTGCCAGAGATTTGCGCAATGTTGCCTATCTCATATCCGGTGGCTTAGGAACCAGCGTATATGTCGTTTCGCTCGGTGGTTTCGACACCCACGCCAACCAGGTAGTAGTCGGTGAAACAAATACTGGCGAACACGCTGAATTGATGGCCACTTTGTCTGGAGCACTTGCAGCATTCCAGGCCGATATGCAGGCACAAGGCCTAGAAGAACGGGTCCTCACTATGACCTTCAGTGAGTTTGGCCGGCGCATACGATCCAACGAAAGTTTTGGAACCGATCATGGTACTGCAGCTCCACTGTTCTTGATGGGACCATGTGTCCAGGCAGGTATACTGGGTGATAATCCAGAAATACCAGAAGAAGCTGAAATACCGGAAGGTGTACCTATGCAGTACGACTTCCGCGATATTTACGGGACCGTTTTCGAAGATTGGTTTCAGCTAGAACCCACTGATGTGGTCGACATTCTGGGCCATGATTATGTGCACCTTCCCATTCTGGCCGGCTGCCAGGGACCTAGCAGTGTAGAAGATAACCCTATTCAGGACCTTCAGGCTAGGTTATGGCCCAATCCAACCTCAGGTTTGGCTAGAATCAGCTTCACCCTGGAAGCCACCGGCCCAGTCTCTATGGCTGTCAGCAATACAGAGGGTCGACTGGTCATACAAGGCTTTGAACGCACCCTGCAAGCAGGGCAGCACGAGTTTCCACTCGACCTGGGCGGACTACCTAGCGGCCCTTACTTCGTTCGATTACAAGCAGGGCGTAGCGTCACTGCTCAGCGAATTTTGAAGCGATAAAACATATTCGAAAGCCTGGTCATTTTGTGACCAGGCTTTCAAAATGATATGAGAAGCATCTGAGTTTTCGACGCTCTGCATAGAAAAACTACCTTTGTCTGGTCATGCAATTCGACCAGCTTCTTAAAGACATCAAGGCTAAGAAATTTTCTCCCGTGTATCTGCTTCATGGGCCAGAATCCTTTTACATCGATCAGTTAGAACAAGCCATCGAAGCCCATGCGCTACAAGAACACGAAAGAGCTTTCAACCAGACCATCATTTATGGTAAAGAAGCAGAGCATCTACAAATTATAGACGCAGCACGCAGATTTCCGATGATGGCAGAACGCCAGCTTTTGCTCCTCCGCGAGGCACAAGACATGCGCTCCCTACAGCAACTGGTCGGATACGTAGAGAAGCCCGCACCTACTACTGTCTTGGTTATTAGTCACAAGCACAAAAAGCTTAATGGCAATAGCAAATTGGCCAAAGCCATCAAATCTAAAGGGGTCATTTTTGAAGCAAAGCCTCTATATGACAACCAAGTCCCAGACTGGATTCGAAATCATCTTAAAGGCAAGGGCTACCCAATAGAACCAGCAGCCACCCAACTACTAGCTGAGTACTTGGGGACTAGTCTGAGTAAGATCACCAACGAGCTGGACAAGCTGCTCATTAATCTGCCCAAAGGAGCTACCATCAATGCACAAACCGTAGAAGAGCAGGTCGGCATCAGCAAGGACTACAATGTTTTTGAGCTACAAAAAGCATTAGGCAAACGCGACAAAGTCAAAGTATTTCGAATTGTGCAATACTTTACAGCCAACCCCAAAGCGGGTCCGCTGCCCATGGTACTAGGCAGTCTCTACAACTATTTCTCTAAGATTTTCCAGCTGCTGGAGTTGAAGGCCCAACGATCTTCTGAGAGCGAAATTCTAAAAGCTCTCGGGTTGCGGTCCAACTTCTTTTTGCGCGAATACAACGAAGCTACCAGGAATTATAATCGGGCTCAGACTATAGCTGTTTTTGAGCTGCTGCATGAGTACGACCTCAAAAGTAAAGGCGTTGGTGCGGTCACCGCCGTAAGAGAGGATGGAGCTTTATTGCAGGAACTTTGCTGGCGGGTAATGGGAAGTTGATTTAAAGATTCATATCCACCACCACTGCACAGTGGTCGCTGTGCTGATCATTTCGGTAGTGATTGACATCTTTCAACTTATCGGCCAACCCCTCGCTAACGGCCACATGGTCTATACGCCAGCCTTTGTTATTGGCGCGCGCCTGACCGCGCATACTCCACCAGCTATACTCTGTTTTTTCGGGGTATATCTGCCGAAATGCATCCGTAAATCCGAGCTCACCATACCACTTATCGAGCCAGGCCCTTTCCTCTGGTAAGAAACCAGAGGTCTTCTTATTGCGTACCGGATCGTGAATGTCGTTTGGCGTATGAGCGATATTGTAATCGCCGAGAATAATCAGCTGCCTGGAAGGTTCCGACCTGCGGAAGTCTAAAATAAATGATTCGAAATCGGCTAAAAACTCCATCTTAAAAGCCTGCCGGACATCACCCGAAGTACCACTGGGAAAGTAGCAGTTGAATATGCTCAGATCTCCAAAATCCGTACGAATGATGCGACCTTCCCGGTCGTAGTTTTCTTTGCCACACCCGATTTGCACCAGATCCGGTGCCTGCTTGCTCAGACTGAGTACACCGCTGTAGCCTTTCTTACTGGTCGCACTGTGCCAGTTGGCGTGATACCCTAGTGCCTCTATGTCCTCCATGCCGACCTGCTCTGGCCAGGCTTTAGTTTCTTGTATACCTACAAAATCAGGTTTGTGCTCCGCCAGCCAATCGACAAAGCCCTTTCGAATGGCAGCACGGATTCCGTTGAGGTTGTAAGAAACGATACGCATGATCTGGAGATTAGATGCACAAGCTGACGCTTGCGAGAGACAAGGCGCAAAAGTAATCTTTATCTTGAGCGCCGAATAACTGAATGTTTAGAATGACCCAACGCATTATTTCCCTGCTAGTTTTCTCGCTATCGATTTTTGGTTTAGGACTTCCGCAGGTCGGGAACCTGAACGCACAATCAGAGACAGAGCGAACCTACTATCTCCCAGATCTTGAATACGATCCTGCCATACCCACTCCTGAATCTTTTCTGGGCTGGTCAGTCGGCGAGTGGCACATCAGCCACGATCTACAGTATCACTACCTCAAGGCAGTCGCCGCAGCCAGCGACCGAATGATTTTGCAAGAATACGGCAGAAGCTATGAGGCCAGGCCACTTATTAATCTGATCGTGACAAGTCCTGAAAATCATGCTCGACTAGATGAACTCAGGCAGCTTCATCTCGATTACGCCCACCACAAAACCGATACCGATGTAAGCGAGGTGCCGGGTGTGCTTTACCAAGGGTATAATATACATGGCAATGAGCCAAGCGGTGGCAATGCCGCTATTCTTGTTGCGTATTATCTGGCGGCTGCCCCAGTATCGGAGGTCGAAAAGTTGCTGGATGAAAACATCATTCTACTCGATCCGTGCATGAATCCGGATGGGTTCAATCGCTTTGCATCCTGGGTTAATCAGCACAAGGCCGAGAACCTAACCCCTGACGGACAGGATCGAGAGTACAATGAAGAGTGGCCAAGAGGGCGGACCAATCACTACTGGTTTGATCTCAACAGGGATTGGATGCCCGTGCAGCACCCGGAAAGCCAGGGGCGGGTACATGCATTCCAAAACTGGCGACCCAACGTCCTGACCGATCACCACGAAATGGGAACCAATGCCACCTTCTTTTTTATGCCAGGTGAACCAACCCGGGTCTACCCGACCACGCCAGCCATCAATCAGGAACTAACGGCTCGGATAGGCGAGTATCACGCCCGTGCACTCGACCAGATCGGCTCCCTGTACTACAGTGGCGAGGGCTACGACGATTACTATGTCGGCAAAGGCTCAACCTATCCGGATGCACAAGGCACAGTAGGTATTTTATTTGAACAGGCCAGCTCTCGCGGACACCTTCAGGAAAGCGAAAATGGTTTGTTGAGTTTCCCATTTACCATCCGCAATCAGGTCGTAGCTTCTCTATCTACTCAAGCTGCTTTTGTAGACCTACGCGAAGACTTACTCAAATACCAGAGAGAAGTATTTGACCCGGCCAATCGACCAAAAGGCGGATATCTGATCCAGAACGAAGGCGACATCAGCCGTGGCCATGAACTGGTCAATCTATTGACCCAGCACCGCATTGAAATCCAGCAAGTCGGCAACGACAACGAGCCAAGTGCTTACTACATAGACCTGGATCAACCTCAGCACAATCTCATCACTGCTCTGTTTGAGACCATTTCCGAATTTGAGGATAGCCTTTTTTATGATGTGTCTACCTGGACACTCCCCTACGCTTTCAATCTGCCAACAGAGCGGCTCAACAGCGCACCAGCTGGCTTATCGCCATTGAAAGAAAATGGAACAGGCGATCGTGCAAACCCTGGTTTCAGTCAGTATGCCTATCTCTTGCCCTGGGACGATTACTACGCGGCAAAAGCCACTTATAGCCTAATGGCAGAAGGCTTGCGGTTGAAAGTGAGCAGCCTGCCATTTACAGATAGTGAGGGCCGCCAATACGAAGCGGGAACAATCTTAATTCCCGTGGCCAATCAGGGTGGGCGAAGCGCACAGGAAATAAGAGACTTGATCGTCGAAATCAATTTTGACCACAACGCGGGAATCGTAGCTACCAATTCTGGAGATACAGACAAAGGCCTGATGCTCGGAAGTCGCTCTGCCTGGAGGACCATGCGTATGCCCAGTGTTGCCGTACTGGTAGATGGCGGAGTAAGTAGTTACGATGCCGGCGAAGTCTGGCATCTGCTGGATCAAAGGCTGGGCATGCCATGTACCAAACTCTCGGTAGATGAGGTTGCCTATGCTGATCTGAGTCGATATAATACCCTGATCATGGTAGACGGCAACTACAGCGAACTTGGTGTCAATGGTATTCAGGCAATCAGAGACTGGATGAGTTATGGGAATGTGCTCATCACCGAAAAAAGAGCAGGTAGCTGGGCTGCAGCCAATGGGTTGGCCGACTTGGTGGTCGCCTCCGGCTACAGTTCAAGTAGCGATGATAGTAGGCGCCCGTATCAACTCCGAGACAGAGATCGAGGCAGTCGCGTACTGGGCGGCGCTATTTTTGAAGCTAAAGGCGATTTAACTAATCCATTGCTCTTCGGCTTCAGGCGAGAAGACGTACCGGTTTTCAAACGTGGCCTACTTCGATTCGAACTACCAA
>JBCBVN010000205.1:0-7757 GCA_039817625.1 Bacteroidota bacterium | reverse complement strand
ATGGTGGTTCCACAGTGGAGATGCGTTTTCGCCTGCAAAACTCTTAAGTCTGTCTGGGCTGGAAGCGCATAAGGATTCTATTCTATTTTTCGAAGAAGTCGGTGGGCGTATGCCCGAATCTGTTAGTGCGAGCAAGCTAAAGCAATGGATTGATGTAATCTGCCAGGGAGAGGGAGGAGAAATAGGTGAGCTCAATTATATTTTCTGTGGAGACGAATTTATCCTGGATGTCAACCGCAATTACTTGAACCACGATTACTATACTGACATCATCACTTTTCCGTCAGATGATTTTCCAGTCGTGAGCGCGGATATTTTTATTAGTACTGATCGGGTAGAGGAAAACGCAAAGAGTTATGGCGTATCATATACGGAAGAGTTGCGCCGGGTAGTGATTCATGGAGTCTTGCATTTATGTGGCTATGGAGATAAAACGGATGAGGAAATTGAGAAAATGCGATTCAAAGAGAATGAAGCACTCCTTAAATATGACGATGGTTTCAAGGAAGATTAGTCATCTTTGTGGCTGATTTTCAGCTACTAGCATTATGAAAGTTTTAAAATTTGGTGGCAGCTCTGTTGGAACTCCTGAGCGAGTTCTTCAAGTGGTCGATATATTGAAAACAGACTACACCGCAGGTGAGCCATTTACTGTTGTATTCTCTGCCTTTGGAGGAGTTACCGATTCTCTTATTGATATGAGTCGATTAGCTGCAGGCGGGGAGGATCGTTATGGTTTGTTGTTCGAAGAATTTGCAAATAGACATCAAGAGGCTATAGAAAAATTAATAGCTCCTGGTGATATTAAAGAAGAGACAATTGCGACCATAAGGCAAAGCCACGAAGTACTCAAAAATATACTTTACGGTATATTTCTGGTAAGAGAAGCAAGTCCAAGAACATTGGATTATGTGCTGAGCTTTGGCGAGCGATCTTCAGCTTACATTATTGCCCAAACTCTGGAAGGCTTAGGAATACCGGCAGAGTTTCTGGATGCGAGAAAAATAATTAAGACAGATAAAAATTTTGGAGCCGCTCAAGTTGATTTCGACTTGACCTTCTCTCGCATTAAAGACTATTACGCTGAGCATCCTAAGGTTCAGGTGGTTACTGGCTTTGTAGCTTCAGCCCGGGGTGGCTTGACCACTACTTTAGGTCGTGGAGGATCTGATTACACGGCGTCTATCCTGGCTGCAGGTCTGAGGGCAAGTTGCATAGAAATTTGGACAGATGTGCAGGGTGTTCTGACTGCTGATCCAAGGCGAGTAGAGAAAGCGTTGACTATACCAGAGCTTACTTATGCTGAAGCTATGGAGATGTCTCACTTTGGAGCTAAAGTTATCTACCCACCTACCTTGCTTCCTGCTACCAAACTCAAGATTCCCTTATTCATCAAGAATACTTTTGATCCACAATTTGAGGGAACTCGAATTAGTAGTAATACGAAAGAAGAGGGAACTGCTGTAAGAGGAATTAGCTCGATTAACTCCGTAGCTTTATTGACGCTCTCTGGAAGTGGCTTATTTGGAGTTCCGGGCATTGCCGCTCGATTGTTCAACTCTATGGCTTTGGCTGAGATCAACATTATTTTGATTACGCAGGGTTCAAGCGAGCATTCCATCAGTTTTGCTGTTAAGCCTGAGTTGGCTAACAGGGCACAGAATAGTGTTCGAAAAGAATTTGATCTTGAAATAGAGCGAGGAATTGTTAATGAGGTAAGAGTTGAGCGGGACTTGAGCGTCGTTGCCATCATCGGTGAGAACATGAGATATGAGCCTGGCATAGCAGCCAGGATGTTTCAGGCTTTGGGTAATAATGGAATTAATGCTGTCGCCATCGCGCAAGGAAGTAGTGAACTCAATATCTCGGTGGTTATTGGTGAGGCGGATGAGACTAAAGCGCTCAACGCGCTGCATGAGTCATTCTTTTTATCGGATGTAAAAACACTTCACTTATTCATTGTTGGAGTGGGACTCATCGGTGGAACCCTTCTCAAACAGATAGAATCTCAAAATGCTTATCTGAGAGAGCATAGGGGGATGGAAATAAAAGTAGTCGCTCTGGCCAATACTAAGAAGATGGTGTTCGACTCTGGTGGCATTCCATTGAATAGCTGGCGAAATAGATTGGATGAATCGGATACCGAGGTTGAGCTCTCGGTATATATCCGCAAGATGAATAACCTAAATCTTAGCAATACCATTTTCATAGATAATACTGCTGATCCCAGAGTTGCATCTTTTTACGAATCTATTCTTAACGAAAGTATTAGTATATCAACTCCCAATAAAGTAGCGACTTCATCGAGCTATCTTCAGTATCAGCGTCTGAGGAATATCGCTACGAAGCGTGGGGTTCAGTTTATGTATGAAACGAACGTTGGTGCTGGTTTACCCATCATATCTACTCTACGTGATCTAATGGATAGTGGAGATGAAGTACAGTCAATCGAAGGTGTGCTGAGTGGCTCTTTGAGCTTCATATTTAATCAATTCGACGGTAATAGGCCCTTTCATGAAGTCGTAGCTGAGGCAAAGGGAAAAGGATATACAGAGCCGGACCCAAGAATTGACTTATCAGGACAAGATGTAAAGCGTAAAATATTGATTCTCAGTAGAGAATCTGGTTTTGAACTGGAACCAGACCAGGTTGAAGTACATAACTTTCTACCTGATGAGGTGATGAATGCAGAAACTGTAGAAGAATTCTTTGAAAGACTGGAAAATGCTGCCGATTACTTCGACAATCTGTTGAATGAAGCTAAGCAAGCTGGAAAAATACTTCGTATGCTAGCCTCCTATAAGGACGGTAAAGCTACAGTTGGACTGACATCAGTTTCTATCGACAGCCCATTTGCCAGTTTAAATGGTAGTGATAATATGATCGTTTTCAAGACCGCGCGTTACCAGGATCGTCCGTTGGTAGTTACTGGGCCAGGGGCAGGAGCTGAAGTGACAGCTGCCGGTGTTTTTTCAGAAATAATCAGAATTGGAAATTATCTAAGCTAATGAGAGAAGTAAGAGTCTGGGCCCCTGCTACAGTTGCCAATGTGGCTGTTGGTTTTGATATTCTCGGCTTTGCCATCGATAGGCCGGGTGACGAAATAGTTGCTAGGATAACAGAGGAGCATAGTGGCCTTCGGATAAGTAAGATCACTGGTACAGGAGAAAAAGAACTTCCCTATGATATTGATTTGAATACAGCTGGCTACGCTGCGAGTCAATTGCTTGAACATCTGGGCTACAATAATCTGGGAATCGATTTGGAGGTTCATAAGCGAATGCCATTTGGTAGTGGCATGGGTTCAAGTGCTGCTAGTGCTGCCGGTGCTGTTGTTGCTATCAATGAATTATTAGGTCGGCCATTAACGCGGGAGGCTCTACTCTACTTTGCTGTTTGTGGTGAGCAGAAGGCCGACGGAGCATTTCATGCAGATAATGTAGCTCCATCTTTACTTGGGGGGATAATACTTATTCGATCAAATGAGTCTCTGGATATACACCAGCTTCCAGTGCCTGATGGGTTACAAGTCGCAGTAGTACATCCTGATATTGAAATTCTGACTAAAGATGCACGTGCAGTACTCAGTGATACGGTACCACTCAAGACCGCCATTGCTCAATCTGGGAATCTAGCCACCTTTATCAAGGCACTATATACCGAGGATTTACTTTTAATGCAGCGATCCTTGCACGATCTTATGGTGGAGCCTCAGCGCAAGAAACTTATTACAGGCTTTGAAGAAGCTCGAAAATCTGCACTCGATGCTGGGGCTTTGGGATGTAGTATCAGTGGAGCAGGGCCTAGTATTTTTTGTTTGGCTGATTCGGGTTATCTGGCTCAGGCTGCGGGACAGGCTATGCAAGCTGTTTTTTCTCGCCACCAGATAAATAGCCAGCTATATGTGTCTCCTATCAATACTCGTGGAGTTGAAGTAATAGAGCAGATAGACTAGATTTCGGGCTTATGAAACTGTATAGTACCAACAATCCGGACCTAAGGGTGGGTCTTCCAGAAGCTGTTTTTCAAGCTTTGCCTCCTGATCGTGGCTTATATATGCCTCTTGAAATCACGCCTCTGCCTGATAGCTTCTTCCTGGAGATGCCTAATTTGAGTATGGCTGAGATGGGTTTCAGGATATGTAAGCACCTATTTAAGGGAAGTATTCCCGACGAAGATCTGAAGTCTATTGTATATGGTGCTGTGAATTTTCCTGCGCCATTGGTGAAGATCAATGATAGAGTTAGTGTGCTGGAGTTGTTTCACGGACCATCATTGGCTTTTAAAGACTTTGGTGCACGATTTATGGCACGATTAATGAGCTACTTTAATCGATCATCAGATGATGATTTAGTCATTTTGGTCGCTACTTCAGGGGATACTGGTGGAGCTGTTGCTGCTGGATTTTATGATACACCAGGGATTGAGGTTGTTATTTTATACCCTAAAGGCAAGGTCAGCGCCTTGCAGGAAAAGCAGCTAACCACACTGGGGAAGAACATAGCAGCACTAGAAATAGATGGTACTTTTGATGACTGCCAAGCCTTAGTTAAGCAGGCATTTGTGGATGATAATTTGCGTAAACAGATTCGAATTAGTTCTGCTAATAGCATCAATATATCTCGGCTAATACCACAGAGTTTCTACTATTTTGATGCAGTGCGTCAAGCGGGTGTTGATGGGCCTCCTCTGGTATTTTGTATTCCAAGTGGCAATTTTGGTAATCTAACTGCTGGTTTAATTGCTCAAAAACTAGGTCTTCCTGTCGCTCATTTTATAGCAGCAACCAATCAAAATGATGTTGTTCCTGAGTATTTGAGTACGGGATTATACAATCCAAGACCTTCCAGCCCTACCCTCTCTAATGCGATGGACGTCGGTAATCCGAGTAATTTCATGAGGATGACAGATCTCTATGGGCAGATAAATGGGCTTGATCCACTCAAGAAATCCACCTGGGAAAGCATGCAATCAGCTATTAGCGGTTATGCTTTTGGTGATAAAGAGACAGAGAGAGCTTTGTATAAAGTGTATTTTGAGCATCAGTATCTGCTAGATCCGCATGGAGCTGTAGGCTATTTGGCTATTGAATCTTACTTGCGTGAGTCTAAAGAAGAAGTTAGACCTATCCTCTTAGAGACTGCTCATCCGGCTAAGTTTAAGCCAGATGTAGAACGAATTATCGGCCAAGCCATTGAGGTGCCAGAACGTTTAGCCCGTCTTGCTCATGCAGAGAAGGTATCTACTGAGATGGAGGTTGACTACCTGAAGATGAAAGACTTTCTACTATCCAATTATAGCTAGGGTTAATTTTGATTGATATTCCTTATTTAATGTTCCACGTGGAACAATTTTTTGAGGTGTGTTAGACAGAAGCACACCTTATCATTATTATAAGTAGTATGGCATAATTATGCTGATCTAACCTATAGTTTTAGGGTACTATGTGTAAGGACTCAGTGAAGAGAGGCTGGCTTATCAGGATTTGCGTGTGCGATGTTGTGGTCTAGAATCTCAACTGTGGGCTCACTACAAGACATTTTAGATGTCGTTTGACAAACCTTTTGGACTAATTTTTCTTATATCTTCGGTCCTTTAAATAACAAGCAACCAACTCCTATATGCAACGATTTTCCGTTCTGCTTGGTAGCATCTTTTTTGCTTTTATAGCCTTGAATGCCCAGGTAGAGAGTAACCTCAATCACAATCCATTTCGGCAGCTTTATGATGAGTTGCCCACACCGAATGTTTACAGAAATGCTTCAGGCGCACCTGGACATGAATACTGGCAGCAGCAGGCTGACTATGAAATGGAAATTAGACTGGATGATGAAAACCAGCAGATATATGGTACAGAGACCATAACCTACCACAACAACTCCCCAGATGAGCTAGCTTATTTATGGGTGCAGTTAGACCAGAATGTGCGCGCATTAGATAGTGACTCGTATACAACCAGAACGAATGAGATGGACGATCGTATGTCCCTATCTGGTTTGTCTAGGCTAGAGCCAAGCTTTGACGGTGGCTTTAAAATCGATTATGTTCAAGATGGAAATGGACAAGCACTCCCCTATCGGATTGTCAAGACTATGATGCGCGTTGATTTACCAGCGCCACTTCAACCAGGTGCACAAACTCAGCTTCGCATCAAATGGTGGTACAATATCAATGATCGGATGAAGATCGGAGGGAGATCTGGCTATGAGTACTTTGAAGAAGATGACAACTATCTATACACCATTGCGCAGTTCTATCCGCGTATGGCTTTATACACAGATAATGAAGGTTGGCAAAACAAGCAGTTCTTAGGTAATGGAGAGTTTACACTCACCTTTGGAGATTATGATGTGAAGATCACAGTTCCGGCAGACCACATGGTTGCATCCACTGGCACATTAGAGAACGCGAATAATATCTTGACCAGAGAGCAGCGCCAGCGTCTGGATAGAGCTCGCGAGGAACGCGAGCAGCCAGTGATCATCGTAACAGAAGAAGAAGCTCGCGCAAATGAGTCGAGTCGATCTGATCGGGAAAAGACCTGGCATTACAAAGCAGAGAATGTTCGCGACTTTGCTTTTGCTAGTTCTCGAAAATTCATCTGGGATGCTATGGGCGTTGAACAGTCCGATGGTAGTGTGGTCATGGCTATGTCTATGTACCCGAAAGAAGGTAACCCGCTTTGGGAACAGTACTCTACAAAAGCAGTTGCCCACACTCTGCGGTGGTATTCTCATTATACTTTTGACTACCCATATCCTGTAGCCTGGTCCATTCATGCTGCGAGCATCGGTATGGAGTACCCAATGATATGCTTCAACTTTGGTCGACCTGAAGAAGATGGTACTTATGCTGCCAGAACGAAGTACGGTATGATTTCCGTCATTATTCACGAGGTAGGACACAACTACTTCCCAATGATCGTGAATAGTGATGAGCGTCAGTGGACTTGGATGGATGAAGGTTTGAATACTTTCCTTCAGTATCTGACTGAGCAGCAGTGGGAGCGCAATTATCCCAGTCGCCGTGGTCCAGCTGCGGCCATCACCAATTATATGGGGGGTGATAAAGCGTACATATCTCCAATCATGACCAACTCAGAGTCTATCTGGCAGTTTGGTAGCAATGCATATGGGAAGCCTGCCACCGCACTAAATATATTAAGAGAAACTGTAATAGGAAGAGAGAACTTTGATTTCGCTTTTAAGACCTATGCCAATCGCTGGATGTTCCGACACCCAGCCCCGTCGGATTTCTTCCGCACAATGGAGGATGCCTCTGGTGTTGATCTGGATTGGTTCTGGAGAGGCTGGTTCTTTACTAATGATCACGTAGATATTGCGTTGACAGGATTCACACCTTACAGAATCAATACCCGCAACCCTTCTGTAGAAAATCCAATTGCTATGGCAGAGCGAGATGCTACGCCAGCCATTGGAAGCATTCGCAATGCAGAGGAGATCGAGCAGACTTATGACGAGCAGGATGAAACCCTGAGAGATTTCTATACAGAATACGATCCATTGGAGCAGACCGTATTAGATCAGCAAGAGTACGAGCAGTACTTATCCGGTCTTAGCGACGAGGAACGTGCCGTGTTAGAAGCTGATAAGTTCTACTACCAACTCGACTTTGCTAATGAAGGTGGCTTAGTTATGCCAATCGTTATTCAATTTACTATGGAGGATGGGACTACAGAGGATCGCAGGTTTCCTGCAGAAATCTGGCGTCGCAATTATACTGAAGTGAGTAAGGTC
>JBCBVN010000204.1:0-7757 GCA_039817625.1 Bacteroidota bacterium | reverse complement strand
CAGCGAATCTGAAAACAAATAGGATTTGGCTTGTGGCATAGAGATTTAGGCTTTTATATATACAGTCTCCAAATCGCTCCATTTTACACGATCCAAGCCCCAATAATTTCGAAGAAAACTAGCGATACCACATAAGCACTCCACCAAAAAGGGTGATGAGTAACAACAGCACGGTGCCCATGCGGATACTCCTGCGCAGATTGCTGCTAAACGCCCTAATGGCCTCAGCGTGTTGCGGGTATTCTGGAACGACTTCTTCTTCTACCCGCCTTTTACTCATGATCTGACGCGGGCTGAAATCGACCCGGTTTTGCACTAAAGTCTTATAGGCCTTAAAGACGCGCACTCTAAAATAGACGTTCAAAACCAGCATAGCTAGAAATAGAGACGCCAACAAAATGACAAGGGTCAGATACATATTGAGGACTTCCGCAGGTCGAACTATTTCTCGGGTATTGCCCATTTCACCCATCTATCAGCCATATACTTGAATGCAAAGGTTAACTGATCAACTAAGGTTGATAGGCAGATAAAAGTAACGGTTTACTCCGGTTCAAAACCTAGAATGATGTTGAAGGTGCCCAGGCCATCGGTATTTGGATTGAGGTCTGGGTCTTTGTCAAACCCGATACCGTAATCAAATCCAAGCGTACCAAACATGGGTAGGAACACACGTGCACCAACACCATACGACCTGCGCAAGTCGAAAGGATTATACTCGGCCAGTGAAGACCATGCATTTCCGCCCTGCAGGAAGCCCAATACGTAAATGGTTGAGCTTGGGTTGAGGGATAGCGGATAGCGAAGTTCGACCGTAAACTTGCTGAATACCGGAGTAGCAATTTCCTGCCCGGTTCGGTCAGATCTGTTCGCAGGCAAGTCGTCGATCTCATAGCCTCTTAAGCTGATGATGTCTACACCGGCGAAAGCAAATTGCTGATTGTTGATACCGTCACCACCAAGCTGGAAGCGTTCGAAGGGAGAGGTGCCAATAGCATCGCTGTACGATCCCAGGATACCAATTTTAGCCTGTGCCTTGAACACCAGCTTACCAGTGATGGTGGTATACCAGTCGGCATTAAAGCGCCACTTATGGTACTCCAACAAGCGGAACCGCTCTTCTACGGTTTCATTGGCGTAGTCGCGATCACTAAAAAGTGAGTAGGGTGGGGTCGCTTGTAGAGTGAGTTCTATATTAGATCCATTGGTCGGGAAGAGCGGATCGGTTAGGGTATTGCGCGCCAGTGCCAGTGTCAGGCTGAAGTTGTTGTAGTTGCCATCGTTGACGGTCTGGCCTTCGTCTGTAACGAACAGGTTTTGCCAGTTGGTCAGATTCAGGGTTTGTAGGTTGACACCTGCTCTGAAGACAAAGTTGTCGTCGGGCCAGCGCAGCCTGGTACCGATTGTTCCCGAGACCTGCTGTATGATGAGCTGGTTGGGTAAGTCTGAGCTACCGAAGTTATACCGGTTGTAAAAACCTGAAACAGTTAGCGAAGTCGGCTTTTTTCCACCAAGCCAGGGTTCGGTAAAGCTGGCATTATAAGACTGGAAAAAACGACCGTTGGTCTGGGCGCGAAGGCTTAGTCGCTGCCCATCACCTTGTGGCAGCGGGTGCCAGGCTTCTTTGTTGAATAGGTTCCTGAGGCTGAAGTTGTTGAAAGTGACCCCTAGCGTACCAATTACCCCTTGCTGACCACCCCAACCAGCGGAGAGTTCCAATTGGTCACTGGGCTTCTCTTCGAGTACATACACGATATCTACCGTACCCCGTTCAGGGTTGACCGGAGTTTGTATGTCCATGGTTTCTGGGTTGAAGTAGCCCAGGTTCATGATTTGACGCTGAGAACGAATAATGTCAGATCTGCTGAACTTGTCGCCGGGAAGCGTGCGTAATTCTCTTCGAACTACATGCTCGTGGGTGCGATCATTGCCCGTAATAGATACCTGATCAATGGTAGCCTGTGGACCTTCACTTAAACGCATTTCCAGGTCAACACTATCTCCAATAATTGCTACCTCTACGGGATCCACGTTAAAGAACAGATAACCATTGTCTAGGTACAATGAACTGATGTCACTATTGTCCTGACTGAACGACAATCGGTTTTGGAGTAGCTCTGGATTATATACATCGCCCGCATTGATGCGCAAGACCTGGCTCAGTACATCATCTTCGTAAACGGAGTTGCCTTTCCATTCAATATTTCTGAAGTAGTATTGGTTGCCTTCGTCGACATATATATCTATGACGAGCTCTCCCTTGTCTGTTCTGTAGACACTGTCTCTGGTTATTCTGGCATCTCTGTAGCCCAGGGTGTTGTAATAGGCCAGAACAGCTTCCTTATCGGTTTCGTACAAGTCTGGTCGAAACTTTGAAGCCGCCAGAAATTTTCTCTTTTCCCGGGTTTCCTTCATTCGCTTCCTCAACTTACTTGCCTTTACGGCTTCGTTTCCGATAAAGTTGATGCGATGAATCTTTACCTTTTCTCTTCTATCTATATTGAAGATAAGTCTAACGTTATTGGCCCGGATCGTATCCGATTCTTCTTCTACCCGAACGATGGCATCTAAGAACCCTTTTTCTATCCAGTAATTGCGAATAGCGTCTGCTGCACTGATTTTTACATTCTCCGTTACGATACCGCCTCGTAAAAGGAACGGGTCTACTGCCTCATTCAGGTCGGAATGCGTGCTTTGTTTGACTCCGCGATAGCTCCACCTCGATAGTCTGGGCTGTTCCTGCACTCTGACGGCCAGGAAAATGACGTTACCGATGGTGCGTTCTTTTTCGATAGCTACATCTGTGAAGAGCCTCAGGCGCCAGAGGTTGCGAATGGCTCTGGGAATGTCTGGCCCAGGTACGCGAATGGTTTGGCCAACGGCCAGGCCAGTCACACCAAGAATCGCATTAGCTTCTGCGGTATAGGCACCAACTACTCGTATGCCGCCAATTTCAAATTCTTGCTGATTGTCGTAATCATAAACTGGGTAGCTAGACCTGCCCAAACTGTCTGCGGGTTCTCCGCCGGGTTGGGCGAATGCAAAGGCAGGCAACATGCAGGTTAAAATCAGGCATCGTAATGCTAGTCTCATCGGTATTCTTGTTTCCGGATCGATCGTACGGTTCTAAGGAGTACGCCTTGCACCGGCTGGTTGGTCTTGAGGTTGTAGTTGTTCGCTTATTTTGCCGAAACGTCGCTCGCGTTGCTGATAATCGAGTATGGCACGATACAGGTCTGGTTTTCTGAAATCAGGCCAAAACCCGGGTGCGAAGTAAAATTCGGCATAGGCTGCTTGCCAAAGGAAAAAGTTGCTTAGACGATGTTCTCCACTGGTCCGAATGATCAACTCGGGATCTGGCAGATGGCCCGTACTCAGCCCTTCTGCAATATGTTGATCTTCTATCTGCTCTGCCGTCAACTCCCCGTCAATTACTCGTTGGGTCAATGAACGTACAGCCTGAGTCAAATCCCATTTTCCACTGTAGTTCAGTGCAAGGATTAAGCGCATTCGGTCATTGTGCTTAGTAGATTCCATACCAAACTCAAGCGCATCTCGAGTGTGTTTGGGCAGTTGGTCAATTTGGCCTATCGCATCAAGGCGAATGTGGTTTTCCATCAAAGTGCCCATCTCTGATCCGATAGTATCGACCAGAAGCTGCATTAAAGCAGTGACTTCTCCTTCCGGGCGGTTCCAATTTTCTGTACTGAAGGCATACAAGCTAAGATATTCGACGCCTAGTTCTGCACATCCTTCCACGGTGTCTCTGACGGCTTCAATAGCCGAATGATGCCCAAAAACACGCGGCTTGCCCTGACCCTTGGCCCAGCGGCCATTGCCATCCATAATAACGCCGATATGGCGCGGCAAACGTTTGCGATCAATTTGAGATAAAAGCTCCGACATGAATGATAATCGGCTGCAGACCTTAGCCATTTGATCTGCGCCTGCCCATCTGTGAACTTCAGACAGGGAAGTGCAAAATTGGTACGAGCCGCAAAGTTACACTTTTGAAAACGGAATTAGGCCCTAGACCAGCCTGCATAATCTTTCGCAAAGTAAGAAATGACAACATCTGCTCCTGCACGACGTATAGAAAGCAGGGTTTCAGTAGCTGATTCTTTAAAATCGAGCCATCCCTTTTCTGCTGCGGCTAATAGCATAGCGCATTCTCCACTTACGTGGTAAGCTGCAATGGGAAGTTGTTGGTCTTGTCTCAGGCGCTGAATGATATCCAGGTAGTTTAGCGCAGGCTTTACCATGAGGAAGTCGGCACCTTCTGCCGCATCGAGCCTGGCTTCGATCAAGGCTTCACGCGCATTGGCAGGATCCATTTGGTAAGTTTTTTTGTCTTTGGGCACATCGTCTAACTCTCTGGGTGCGCTGTCCAGAGCTGCTCTGAATGGGCCGTAGTAAGCAGAGGCATATTTGGCCGTATAGCTCATGATTCCCACTTCATTAAACCCTGCTTGGTCAAGCGCATTCCGCATGGCGCTGACTCGTCCATCCATCATGTCGCTGGGACCTAAAATATCGAATCCTGCCTGAGCTTGGGCCACGCTCATATTTGCCAGCAATGGTAAGCTGGCGTCGTTATCTATACGCCCGTTTAATACGATCCCGTCATGCCCATCGCTACTGTATGGATCCAGAGCCACATCGCTTATGAGACATAATTCCGGGAATGCTTCTTTTATTCGCCTGGCCGCCAACAAATAAAAATTTTCATCCCGAGTAGCATAGGTGCCTTGTTTGTCCTTGTAAGCTTCGGGTATGGCCGGGAACATCATAACAGTGTGTATGCCCAGTTCCATCAACTCTTCGATCTCCGAAAGCATATGCTCTATACCCCACCTAAACTGGCCTGGTAGTGATTCTATAGGCTCTTTTGCCCCTCGGTCCTCTGCTAGGAATAAAGGCTGAACCAGGTGACCGGCATTTAGCGCTGTTTCTTTTACCAATCCTCGAATAGCTCCTGATCTCCTGTTTCTTCTGGGTCTTTGCATCATGCTGTGTACATCCATATTACATCAAGTCATTCCACCTATGCTTTGTTTTAAACTTCATGTGCCGAGCTAGCTTGCTATGGATTAATCGAGCTCGCTGGCAGCCTCATTTTTTTTGGGTACCGGGTCGTAACCACTGCCACCCCAGGGATGGCATTTCCCGATTCGCTTCATGGCCAACCAACTTCCCTTGATGGCTCCCCACTCTTTTAAGGCCTCAATGGCATAGTGAGAGCAGGTAGGTTGATACCTGCATCTGGCGCCCAACCATGGCGATATGAACAGTTGGTAAAAACGAATTGGCAATATGAGAACCCACCGCAACATAGAGGTAAAACAAAAAAATTATTGAAAAGATGTGACCTCCTTTAAATGCTGCGTCACAACATCGATTTTAAGCCGCACTATTTACGCCTTTACATGCATTTGCGGCTTCGATTAGTACCATGAACAGTACAAAATTTTAGGCCCAAAGCCATCCCGAATTAGCTCTTTTGAGCGATCATAATCCCACATTGCTAAAGGAAATTTTAAACGTGCCAGATCTTGAGAGGCTGGCTAAATTTCCGATGACTTGTTATTCGGTGGGCATAACCCACAACCCAAACAAGTACGCGGTGGCTCCACTTCGGTGGAGCCATACTTTTTTTGGGTCATATCAAAGAGATACCTGGGGTATCAATCAGAAATTGACCCTTCCATATCTCACACCATCGTCGTACCGCACGGCAAAAGCAGATGGGAACCCATTGCTTTGGATGTTGGCTAGCGCTGTTCGGGCTTCCTCAATAGTCAGATAAGGGCCAACCGTTATGCGCTTCAAATCCCGGCCTTCAATGGGCTCTGCCGCCAATTGGCCAAAGGCCAAGATAGACTCGTACTGCCCGTCATTGGCATTGAAATTCCGTTGAGCACTTATTTGTACCTTATAATATCGACCACTCGGCTGTTCGGTAGCTGGAGGGGTCTCTGGCCCCGGATTCTCAGGCTCGACATAGTCATATGCAGGAATGTCTGTATTGCCAGCTTCTGGGTAGGAAATGGGTGGGTTGGGAGATGTGCCAGCTCCAGATGAAGTCTCACTTTCCGTGTCATTAGCTTCGGGCAAGCGCAAAAAGACAGGCTGGCCATAGGTAGTTTGCCCCTCTTGCATCGTAGAGAAAGTGTAGCCATTGGGCGCAAAACCCGCTGCCTCGATTTCTATCCTGAAATTGCTCTCGGCCAATAGCTCGAAAATGTATTCGTTGCTTTCAAATTCCATGGTAACCATTAGCTCTTCGCGACCATTATCCGCTACTTGAAAAAGCTTCACGGAAATAGGCGAGACTGCATTCCCACTTTGATTGTCGTAAACAGAACCGCGTACGGTCAGCCTGTTGGCATTTAGGGTCACCTCAAAAATATCGAAATCAGCTGTACTGTTTTTGACACCTTCAAAAGCGCGATTGCTACTCAGATAGCCATCACCAACAGCCGGGTTGATGGCAAAGTCCATATCGTCGGCAACAGAATTGATGGGAAGTCCTAGGTTTTCGGGTCTCGACCAGTTGGTTTCCCGACCAGTTACCTTAAAGACATCATGCCCGCCCAGATTGGGGTGGCCGTTGCTGCTGAAGTACAATATGAGTTCCTGCTCGTCGTAGAAAGGGCTGCGCTCATCTCCGAGCGTATTCACAGTTGGGCCCACATTGGCAGGAGGACTAAACATAGCGCCGGCCCGATCCAGATCGCGCTGACAGTACCAGATGTCATATCCCCCTCTTCCGTTGGCGCGGTTGCTGGCAAAGAACAACACCTCCCGACCATTTACTACACTAACTCTTGGGTCCGTATTGTCCGTTCCAGGCATGTTAATCAAATCCGATAAGCGATTGGGTTCCCCCCAGCGCTCACTCAATTTCTGAGAAACGAATATCTCGCATCGGTTACTCCCTTCTCCAGAATCTTCGCCACTACAAATGGTAAAATAAAAACGCTGGCCATCGGCGCTGATACTTCCCTTACCAAATTCGCCTTCCATGATAACTGGAAAGCCAGAAGGCGTTCGGGCGTTAGTCCAGTTGCGGCCTTGCTTACGACTTTCGAAGAGGCGTCTTTGCCCGCCACGATCTGCACTGTAGTATAATTTGTTTAAGCCTACTGGTATGGGACCGTACTCGTCGGCATTAGAATTTATCCCGCCTGCTGGTCGGCGTAGCAGCAACTGATTGACTCGGCCTGCCTGAGTTTCGGCATAGGATATTCCATCGAGTTCTGTGCGGGCCATGTCCTCCACAATCGATCGATCGGCTTCGTTGTAGGTGTCGATAAATCGAGTTAAGACTCTTCTGGCCTTATCATACTGCCCATCTTGTTTGAGCACCCGACCATGGCGTAGCCCGCGCAAAGGATCTTCCTCATCGAGCGCAGGTAAAAACTGGTAGACCTCAGCGGCAGCGCGATAGTTTCTCGTGCGTTCGTACAGTGTAGCTGCACTGGCGAGCAACTCTTCGCGCTTAGGTTTCTTCTGCCAGGCCGCATAGTAGTAGTCGGCAGCTTCCGCTAGTCGGCCATCCGCTTCTGCCTCCTGGGCTTTTTCACGCAATTTTTTCCAGTTCAGGTTTGGGTCAATGGTTGTTGAAGTAGAGATGCTTGCCGGGGCTGGAGCATTTGGTTTTGTACTTCCGCAGGTGGATAGCATCAACAACAACGAAACATACAGGCATAGTCTCAAAGGCATCGATATTGGGTTGGTTGCCATAAGTAAAGGTG
>JBCBVN010000203.1:0-7766 GCA_039817625.1 Bacteroidota bacterium | reverse complement strand
ATCAGGTACACAGTTTGGGCTATGTACAGACTGAAGCTGCCGAAGCCATCCAAAAGGCCTATGATCTTCATCCGGGCTTGAGTGATTTCAACGAAAATATGCGCCAGAGCATCTACGGATATTTCAGTCGATTTGCACTGAACCTAGAGCCATCAGACTACAAAGAGTGGTTTGAGCTGAGCCAGAAGCAGTATCCGGTTTACTTGCAGCTCTTCAGCAACGAAGCCTTCAGTCAGCAACTGAAAGACCTGTACTTCAAATTTGCTAAGCGCCTGGTTAAAGCCTTTCCCGATAAGCGAGGCAAGGACTATCGGGAAATCAAGAAAACGGTCATGGCTTCATCTTTGGAATGGAGCTTTATGAGTGAGAAGCAACTTAAAGAGTTCTTCAAAACGCCCAGAAAAAAGCGCGTAAAGACAGAATCTTAACCATAATGTAAGGTTCCAATACAACAGCGAATGCTAAATTTTGTAGTATCATTGATTTTCATCCTTGTACGAACATAAAATTTAGCCAAGCACAGTATGTCCAGACTCCTCATTGTATCTAACAGGCTACCAGTAACCGTCAATAGAAAAGATGGAGAATTACACTACCACCCTAGTGCAGGTGGCCTGGCAACTGGCCTAAACTCGCTGGACGATGAATACAATAAACTCTGGATAGGTTGGCCTGGTCAGGATGTCAATGACGAATGGGAAAAAGAAAGCATTCGCCAAGATTTAGCGAAGCTCAAACTTGCGCCTGTTTTTCTGACCCCCAATGAAATAGAGCAGTATTATGAGGGCTTCAGCAATAAAACCATCTGGCCTCATTTTCACTATTTCACAGAATACACCACGTACAGGGATAGCTATTGGGATGCCTATGAGAAGGTAAACCGAAAATTCTTTGAGGTAGTAGAGCAAATCATCGAAGATGATGATATGGTATGGGTACACGACTACCAGTTGATGCTGCTACCCAATATGATCAGGGAAAAATTCCCGAAGGTCAGTATTGGCTTTTTCTTACATATACCTTTCCCCTCTTATGAAATCTTCCGGATCCTACCCTGGCGGGAAGAACTTATGCGGGGCCTACTAGGCGCGGATCAGATTGGCTTCCACACCTTTGGTTATATGCGCCACTTTCTAAGTGCAGCCTATAGAATCTCTGGCTATGAACATGAATTTGGCCGCCTGAGCATTGAAAATCGGGAGGTGAATGTCGATGTCTTTCCTATGGGCATAGACTACAACAAGTATGCCCACCCAGAAATTGACCAGGACGATCCCATTGTCCGCGAAATTGAAAAGCTTCACAGCGGCCGCAAACTCATCGTATCCATAGACAGGATGGATTACACCAAGGGCATCCCGCAACGAGTGAAAGCCTTTGGAGACTTTCTCTTCAACCATCCAGAATATCATCAAAAGATTGATCTGGTCATGTTGGTGGTGCCTTCTCGATCTAATGTAGACACCTACAGAGAATTGAAGCGGGAAGTTGATGAGCTGGTTAGCCGGGTCAATAGTGAAATCGGCACTTTCGACTGGACCCCCATTCACTATTTCTATAGATCATTGAAGTTTCCAGCTTTAATGAAGCTTTACCAGGAAACTGATATTGCCCTCATTACTCCCTTACGAGATGGCATGAATCTGGTAGCCAAAGAGTTTATCGCTGCAAAAGAGCAAAAAAAGCGTGGCGTGCTCGTACTCAGCGAAATGGCTGGTGCCATACACGAACTTACAGAAGCCATACCCGTAAATCCGCAAGACCGGGCCGATATCGACCGCGCGTTGGTCGAAGCTCTGGAAATGCCCGAAGAAGAACAGGAACGTCGGCTGACCGATATGCAAGAGAAGCTCAAACTATACGACGTAAAAAACTGGGCCGCCACCTTCATCGCTGAACAGAAAAAACTACGAGATATCAATATCAAACAATCCAATATGCCACTACGCGAAGAACTGCTTGACGAGGTTTGCGACCAGTACCAAAAAGCTAATCAACGCTTATTTTTCATAGACTATGATGGTACTTTGATGGATTTCCATGTTGATCCTCAAGCTGTTTCCCCTGACGAAGAGGTGATTGATATTTTAACTCGGCTGGCCTCAGACCCTAAAAACCGAGTGGTTGTCAATAGCGGCAGAGATCGCTTAACGCTGGAAAAATGGCTCGGGCAGCTTCCCATTGAAATGGCTGCCGAGCATGGCGTTTGGATGAAAGAGCAAGGAGAGTGGCATCTCAACCCCAATGTGACAGATGCTTGGAAACCGAAAGTGCAAGAGCTTTTAGACAATCTGGTTACTCGTACTCCCGGCTCATTTGTGGAAGAAAAAGACTACAGTCTGGCCTGGCATTATCGAGGTATAGACCGCGATCTCGGCCAAAAGCGTGTTCGCGAATTCAGGGATATGCTAGCCTATCTCATTCAAAACCAGGATTTGCAAGTACTGGAAGGCAACAAGGTGGTCGAGATCAAAAATGCGGGCGTCAACAAAGGCAAAGCTACCTACCACTGGGTGTGCCAGAAAAACTGGGACTTTGTACTCGGTATAGGTGACGATTCAACCGACGAGGACATATTTAAGGCTATGCCACCTAATGGAGTGAGTATCAAGGTAGGCGGTGGAAGAACCAGCGCTCGCTACGGCTTAGCTAGCGTCAGCGAAGTCAGGAGTATGTTTAAGGAGCTACTCGGCGAATAGCCCGATCTCCCTGCTTCTGATGTCTTACAAAGTGCCACTTAAAGAATCCCAGCATTTGGTTTATGCCCAATCTGCCTGCAAAAGGATGCTTGTAGACAGCACGATCATACCACTTCGGATCCAAGTCTGATAAGTACCTGCGTAAGTCTAAACGATGCTCCCGATACGCCTGAGCTGTCTCTTGCAAATCTGACGTCTCAGGCAGCTTGTCTGTAGCGATCATAGCTGGTGCCTTGAATTTCAATGGCAAGCCCAGATAAATGCGCAGTACCCCCATACGCCAATAAGCAGAAAAACCAACCTTATCTACTTTTGGGTCATAGCTTATTTTTTTGCGCAAATACTGAAGGGAGTATTTCTCTGACAATAATAGATGGTGCATACACTGCATAGCAGACCAACCTCTGTTTTCTCCAGCCTGATTGTGCTGCTCGTGGGTATATTTCTCCAGCTCCGACACCCAGTTGTCTAATTGCTGATCGAGGCTATCAAGTCGTGCTTTGGTGGTTGTTCGCAAGGGGGAGTCTTTTAGTCTTTTAGGGGGATTTGATCTTAGTTCTTTGGTTTATAAAGCTGATTCTATACCAAGGAACAGTATGAAAGAAAATGGGAATAGTACTTTAATCACAATTTGCTAAAGAACTAAAGTACTATTCCAATGATCTCATTTTGAAGGGGAATCAAAAAGAAGATGGAGCAAAAAAGCCGCTATTTCCAATCTTCTAACAGACTAAAAATTCACCGGAGAATCGGTATTGTAGAAGAAGAAAGACCAAAGGTCGGCCTGCTCTTCGATCGACTTGCTGATGGGCTTTCCAGCACCGTGGCCAGCATCTGTCTCAATCCTGATCAATACCGGATTTTCACCTTCATGCGCTTCCTGCAGACGGGCAGCAAACTTGAAGCTGTGGGCAGGTACAACCCGATCATCGTGATCTGCAGTTGTGACCATAGTTGCTGGGTAAGCGGTACCGTCTTCCAGGTTATGAACCGGGCTGTAAGCCACCAGATTTTCGAATTCAGCACGAGAAGAATCAGCGCAGCCATATTCCGGAATCCAACCTTTACCGACGGTGAATCGGTGGTAGCGCAACATGTCCATCACACCTACTGCGGGGAAAGCGACAGCGAATAAGTCCGGGCGCTGGGTCATGGCTGCACCGACCAGCAATCCACCATTACTACCGCCTGCTATCGCCAGCTTATCACTATTCGTATAGCCTTCGTCGATCAGGTACTCAGCGGCCGAGATAAAATCGTCGAATACGTTTTGCTTATTCATCAACATACCTGCCTGGTGCCACTCTTCGCCATATTCGCCACCACCGCGCAGGTTTGGCATAGCAAATACACCTCCATTCTCGAGCATAGCAAAACGGAACGCACTAAAGCTGGGCGTCAGGCTGATGTTGAAACCACCATAACCGTAGAGATAGGTCGGGTTTTGTCCATCCAGTTCCATGCCTTTCTTGTGTACGATAAACATGGTGACGGGAGTTCCATCTTTGCTGTTGTAGGTGACTTGCTTTTCTTCGAACGCGGTAGGGTCAAAAGGCAGTTCTGGCTCAAAGAAAGGCGTGCTTTCGCCCGTAGCGACATTGTAGCTAAACACGGTTGGAGGATAAGTAAATGACCGGAATGTGTAAAAAAGCTGCTCTTCTTCCGCCTTTCCACCAAAGCCGCCAACATTGCCAAGACCAGGTAAATTCACTTCCTGCATATCGCTTCCATCGTAGTTCATCCGATAGACGTGGTCTGTTGCCTTTTCCAGATATTGAGCAAAGAAAAATCCGCCACCGGTACTTACCGATTGTAGTAGATTTTCGCTCTCTGGCAATACGTCAGTCCAGGCTTCAGGAGCTGGTTCTCCAACCTTCATTTTGACCAGTCGGTAGTTGGGGGCTTCGTAGTCGGTCTGTACCCAAAAGTCTTCTCCTTCATTGTGGACTACATAATTCTTATTGCTAAAGCCATCGAATAGTAGATCGAAGGACGGGTTGTCTAGTGCATTGGACTCCCGCAGGTCGAGTACATATACCGCAAATCCGTCTGTTCCCGGTTGCTGGTTGAGGATGAAGAAATCTTCCTCTTCAGTCGTATAACCAAAGTGGTAGTATGCTGGATTAGCTTCGTCGTTGAAGATCAGCTTATCCTCCGATTGTGGAGTTCCCAGCTTGTGATAATACACCGAGTGCATGGTGTTGTCGCCTTTCAGCTCATCGCCTTCAGCTGGTGCCGGATAGCGGCTGTAGAAAAAGCCATCACCATACCAGGCGGCTCCACTGAATTTAACCCACTCGAGTTCATCTTCTAAATCGGTATTGGTCTCGATGTCACGTACGTACATCTTGCGCCAGTCGCTACCAGCATCGCTACGGCTGTAGGCCATATATCGATTGGTCTTATCGGCGCCCATCAAACCGATACTGGTGGTTCCTTCTTCATTGAGCTGGTTGGGGTCAATGAATACTCTGGGCTCGCCTTCTAGGCCATCCTGAATATAGATGACCGCTTGGTTCTGAAGGCCATCATTTTTACTGAAGAAGTAGTAATCTCCTACTCGAAATGGAGAACTCGTACGCGCGTAGTTGACCAGCTCGGTCAGGCGGCGCTCCATTTGTTCGCGGAAGGGAATTTGCTCCAGGTAGCCGAAAGTCGCTTCGTTTTGCGCAGCTACCCATGCTCCCGTTTCTTCGGATCTATCGTCTTCCAGCCAACGGTAGGAGTCGACGACATCAGTACCGTGATAGTTATCGACAACGTCTTGCTTTTCCGTGGTCGGGTAATTGACTTCGATATTTGCGTAGTTCACCGCGCTAGTTTCATTGGTTGTTGCATCTTGCTCGCAAGCCGTTACAAGCAGGCTTAATACAAGCAGTGTAATGAGGTGATTGTTTAATCCCATGGTTTAAGAGGTTGATTTTGGAATCCAAAATTACAAAGAGTCTCTAGATAGACGCTTCAGTAGCAAATATCTTGTTGCATCCTTGCAAAAAGGCTTAGTTTAAGCCTTTGAATTCACAAACTAATTCAGATTTGCTTGGCTAGTCACCCTTATCCCTTAGCCCGATCTCCCAGATCACAGATCGGTTTGGCAATTGGTCTTAGCGTTTGGCTCTATTTGTTCCTGAGCCTGATTGGTCCTTTTGATGCTGCAGATCTTTCTCTCCGCATTCGTATCATACTTATGTCGGGCTATGGATTGGTCTTTTTCCTGTGTTATATAGCGACTTATGTCGTCCAAATTCAATGGAGCAAAAATGCAAACAGCTGGTCTGTCTGGAAGGAAATTGGCATAGGTATCCTATTCGTTTTACTTTGTTTTCCTGCCACTTATCTGTACTACATCTCTGACTGGATAAATGGAGACTGGCCTTTCCCGATCTTTACTACACAGATCTTTCTACCCACTCTCGCCATTGTTTTGCCCGTACTTCTCATCGGTAGATATCTACTGGCGCGCCAAGAGGAGAAAAAGCTAGCTAGTATCACTACTCCGGCACCCATTTCTATAGTTGGCGATAGTCGGTTAGACCACCTTAGCCTCCAAGCAAATGACCTGATCTCCATTTCAGCAGCTGGTAACTACTGCACCATTTACTTTAAGGTCGGCGCCAAATATGAAAAGAAATTACTGCGCATTAGCCTAAGCAAGGCACATCGACAAGTTCCTCATCTCACTAAGATTCACAGGTCGCACTTGATTAACCCAATTCACTTTATCGCCTGGATCGATGAGAAGACCATCATGGTTGGAGAAAACAAACTACCTGTGTCAGCCAAATACAAGACCACCCTGAGCTCTGTAGGTCCGTTCGTCCCTGAGCGCAGCTGATTCGCCCCAAACTCCTGATTTTTTATCCCCTTAATGCCTAGGTAGCCGTTCTTGCCAGCAAACAAGACCCAATTATGAAAACTTTATCTTGCTTGCTACTTCTCTTTGTGGGTTCTATTGCCTTCGCTCAGTCAGATTCTACACGCCAGGCTCTACAGCTTCTGGCCGATCAAGCCATATCGGAAGAGAAATACGTCGGCTTAGTCATTGGCTATCAACTGGAAGGAGAAGATGCGGTCATAACAGCTGCCGGGATGAGAAATCGAGAAACGGCACTACCCTATGAAACCACCACCGTAAACCGGACGGCCTCCATCTCAAAAACGATGACCGCCGTGGCTGTCCTTCAACTCTACGGACAGGGAAAGCTCGATCTCGACCATTCACTCAGCTTATATCTTCCTGATTATCCAAGAGCGGATGACATCACGATCAGACAGATCCTGCAACATACCAGTGGCATTTCTTCCTACCAAAGGCGTGAAACAGAATCGACGACCAAGTACGACAATCTGGAAGCCGCAGCAGCAGTCTTTGCTGATAGACCTCTTATTCATGAGCCAGGTACCGCCTTTCACTATAGTTCCTACGGTTATGTGGTTCTTGGTCTGATCATCGAAAAAGTGTCGGGCATGACCTTCGAAGCTTATATGCAAAATCATATCTGGTCGGTCGCCAATATGACTCAAACACAGATCGAATATGAATATCAGGAAAGCCTCAGCACAAGTATGTTGTATACGCGCAATCGCAGAGGCAAACTCAAACTTGTTGGCATCAACAACCTCAGTAATCGCATTCCTGGTGGCGGCATCACTTCTACAGCATCTGACTTGCTGAACTTTGGCCAGGCACTAATGGATGGGCGCCTACTATCAAAAGACGGCTTCGATCTGATGTGCACGCCTTCAGAGGTCGATTACGGAGAAAACAACCCATACGGCATGGGCCTTTACCTCTATCATTACAAGGTTGAAGCGCCGTGGGGACAATTCGTGGGTCATAGTGGTGCACAAGCGGGGGTTTCGGCTCAACTTATGCTTATGCCCGAGCAAGGAATCTGCGTAGTCGTTCTCACCAATACTTCTCGTGCATGGCAAGACACCATACAACTTTCTGTAGAGGGAATGAAAGCTGCTTACCGGGTGTATTTGGAACAGTGATTGGTTATATATTTGCGGCTTACCCAACAGAATGCCAAAAACTATTGTACTGGCATTTTGAAAACATAC
>JBCBVN010000202.1:0-7828 GCA_039817625.1 Bacteroidota bacterium | reverse complement strand
CTATCGATAACTTCCAGGATGGGAAAAGCCTCTGGGACTACATCACTCGCGAAGAAATTCACGCTTGTACGACTTGCAATGCTTGTGTCGAAGCTTGTCCGGTATTGATTAATCCACTGGAAATGATCAACAAATTGCGCCGCCATGAGATTCTAATGGAGAGCGCAGGCCCTGGAGACTGGCTTCCATTGTTCAATTCTATCGAGAACAGTGGAGCTGCCTGGAGTGTAGGGTCTTCGAGATTAGATTGGGTAGATGGATAACCCATCCACCCATCCATATAATCCAATCATCCAATAGTTTGAAATGGCAGTTAAAACAATAGCACAATACATGGCCGAAGGCCAGACCCCTGAGATACTCTTCTGGGTCGGCTGTGCGGGTTCATTTGATGACCGGGCTCAGCGGGTCACGCGTGCTTTTGCAGAGATACTGACGGCTGCCGAAATTCAGTTCGCCGTTTTAGGCGATGAGGAGATGTGTACTGGCGATCCGGCAAGGCGTGCGGGCAATGAATTTCTGTTTCAGATGATGGCGCAGCAGAATATCGCCATTCTCAATATGTATGAGGTAAAGAAAATTGTGGCCACTTGTCCACATTGCTTCAATACCCTAAAGAACGAATACCCTGAGTTGGGTGGTAATTATGAAGTGATTCACCACACCCAGTTATTGCAAGAACTCATCGACGAGGGTCGAATCAAGATGACGGACGGTGACTTCTTTGAAGGCAAAAAAATCACCTATCACGATAGCTGTTATCTGGGAAGAGTTAATGGCATATACGAGGCACCTCGTGCCGTGCTGGAAGCCATGGATAGTGATCTGGTGGAGATGAAGCGCTCGCGTACCCGTGGGCTATGTTGTGGTGCAGGAGGAGCCCAGATGTGGAAAGAGGACGAACCCGGTGATGAGCGCATCAATATTGCTCGCGCCGACGAGGCACTTGAAACAGGAGCGGGTGTGATAGCCGTCAATTGTCCGTTTTGTCTGACCATGATGACCGATGGGGTAAAGAACCGAGAGAAGCAGGATGAGGTTATGGTTATGGACCTAAGCGAATTGATCGTGAAGCAATTGTAGGCGCGATTCTTAGCCGGGCCACTGAAAATGACTGGATCTATGATGAAATTAGCTGCTGATAGTAGAATTTGGGTATACGCTGCTGAGAGAAAACTCCGACCTGCGGAAGTCCAACTTGCCCAACAAACTGCCAGTGCGTTTGTGCAGCAGTGGGGTAGTCATGGCCGACCATTAGATGCAGAAGCTATCGTTCTGCACAATCGTTTTCTGGTACTGGCTGTAGACCAGCGTTCTGCCGGGGCTAGCGGCTGCTCTATAGATTCAAGTGTACATTTCGTACAGCGACTCGGGGCCGAATTGGGGGTGGACTTTTTCAACCGGATGGTTTTTCATTATCGCGATGCAGATGGCGAAGTGCATAGCCTGCATAGGATGGATTTTGCTCAGGCTTATCGGGAAGGGAAGATCACAAACACAAGCACGGTTTTTGATCCTTTGGTCGAAACAGTAGATGCTTTGAATTCAGATTTTGAAAAGCCATTGAGCGAGAGTTGGCACGCTCAAATGGTCTAGAGGTTTTGATAACATTTCATTGACGCCGGATGTTAGCAAGGCTTACATTCAATCCTTAATTTTGCGGCATGGCACAAGAAGCAAGCAGTAACGCAAGACGCAATTTACTAGTCGGAGTATTTCTTTTGGCAGGACTTGTCGGTATCAATGCACTGGCGCTCTATATCGGCAAACTGACGCTGATGAACCTGATCGTAGGGGTGGGTATTATGGCCGCTCTATTCACAGGCGCGAGTCGTGTGATGGGACGAGTGAAGAGCCTGCCCATGAGCTTTATCCAGCATTTCTCGGGTGTTCTCTTTGTCTTCTCCGGATGGGTGAAGGCTGCAGACCCGCTGGGTACAGCATTTAAAATGGAGCAATACTTTGCGGAGTTTGAGACGACATTCGCCGATACGGGCATGAGCTTTCTGGCGCCTATATTTCCCTGGTTTAGCAGCTTTTCCATTGGGTTTTCGGTCTTTATGATCGTACTGGAAATTGCTCTGGGTATTGCCCTGATCGCCGGTTGGAGATTGAAATTGACAAGCTGGTTGTTTGCTGGGATTATCTTTTTCTTCACCTTCCTGACGGGCTTTACTTACCTGACGGGATATGTACCCGAAGGTGTGAATTTTTTCGCCTTCGGGCAGTGGGGAGATTGGGTGGAAACCAATATGAAAGTGACCGACTGTGGCTGCTTTGGTGACTTTTTGGTACTCAAGCCCTACACTTCTTTCATGAAGGATATTTTCTTGTTGGTTCCTGCGATTGCGTTTTTAGTCGCTCGACCTAAAATGCACGAACTGTTTACACCCACCAGACGATCCATCGCTGTAGGCGGTGCTGTACTGGTCTCACTTTGGTACTGCTTGTCAAATTTCATGTGGGATATTCCCGGTCAGGATTTCCGTCCCTTTAGAGTAGGTACAGACATCGCTGCCACTAAGCAGGCGGAAATGGATGCTGCTGCGAATGTGCAATTGATGGGCTACCATATCGTAGATAAGGAGTCTGAAGAGGTAGTAGCCGAGCTGTCGGTAGACGAATTCATAGATCGGTATACCGAGTTTCCTCAAGATCAATTCGAGTACGTCCAACTCAAAACAGAACCTGAAATCGAGGCCACCAAGATATCCGATTTCGAATTGCAAGATGCCAGGGGTGATGACAGAACCGAGCAGCTACTCGGCTTTGATGGGAACATCTTTACTATCGTCGCTTACAAGATTAAAGGAGAACAGACCGGTGAAAGAACAGTCTACGACACGACTCAGCAGATGGTAGTTGATACAGTAGCTGCTCAGTCTGAGGATTTACTGGTCATGGATACAACTTATACCGATCAGATCACCGAGCGCCAGGAACCAATCTATTCCTTTGATGCCAGCTATGTGCAGAAGTGGAGAGATAATATACTTCCACTTATATCAGAAGCCCGAGAAGCTGGACACCAGGCCATTGTCTTGACCGCCTTTGCCGAAGATGAAAAGCTACGCGCGTTTGCTCGTGAGATTGGTGCTGAGAACCTCACTTTCCTAAGAGGTGATGACATCATGCTCAAAACTATCGTACGTTCTAATCCTGGTTTGGTGTTGCTGCAGAAAGGAAAGATTTTGGGTAAGTATCACTATCGTCAGCTGCCGAGTTTCCCCGACCTGGCCAATGAGCACGGTTTTACTGTACTCGCTGAGGAAGGATAGTTTATTGCATTTCACTGCCTAGATTTGGGGCATGGAAAAGCCAAGCCCAAAACCTGCGCAACCCATTAAAATCGGTGTAACTGATATTGATGGAGTAGTGCGGGCAAAATACCTGAGTGCAGATAAGCTAAGTGCTAAGCTGGATGCCAGTATAGGGTTTTGCAATGTTATTTTTGGCTGGGACATCAATGATCGACTTTACGACGGATACGCCCCGGATCCTGGGTTTGCCGATGCCAAGCTGACCATAGATCAAGCGACAGAGCGGGTTATTCCCTGGGAGGATGAAATCAAATTTTTCCTGGCAGACTTTGGACAGAGCAGTGGTCTGGCTGCCCAAATTTGTCCGAGAAGTTTGCTTAGGCGCTTAGTAAAGCGAGCAGAGGATTTAGGGTTTGAAGCCCGATTTGGACCAGAGTACGAATGGTTCGTCTACAGAGAAACGCCCACTAGCCTAAAAGATAAAAGATACCTCGACCCCAGACCGCTTTCTCCCGGTATGTTTGGATATTCAGATCTGAGAACGAGCCAGCATAGTCCTTTTTATCGCGATCTATTCGAGCAGCTCTCTGCCTTTGGAGTGGACCTGGAAGGCTTGCATACCGAAACCGGACCTGGTGTATTGGAAGCCGCCCTGGCTCACCAATCTGCACTGGAGGCAGCTGATCGCGCCGTACTATTCAAGCAAGGGGTAAAGTCTATCAGCTACAAGCATGGCTTGGTTTCCAGTTTTATGGCCAAGCCATCTGCCGAATGGCCTGGTTGTGGGGGGCACATGCATCAGTCGCTATGGCGAGAAGGGAAAAACACCTTCTACGAGGAAGGAGGCCGATATGGACTGAGTGAAATCGGAGAGCAATATTTAGCGGGTCTTTTGGAATTGTCTCCTGCCATTACTGCTCTATTTGCCCCCAACATCAATAGTTACAAGCGCTATGTGTCGGGCTCTTGGGCGCCCATTGGTCACAATTGGGGAATCGAAAACCGAACGGTCGCTTACCGCTTGATTCCAGACGGGATCAGGGGGACGCGAGTCGAAGCCCGACTACCGGGTGCTGATGCCAATCCTTATCTGGCTATCGCAGCATGCCTGGCTGCTGGCTTGTACGGAATTGAAAATGAGCTTTCGCTGGATCAGCCTCCTGTGCAAGGAAGTGCATATGACGAAAGTGCCCCATCGATAAACAGAATGGCAGGCGAGCGTTTTGATGGAAATATGGCCAAGGAGCATAAGATTCCATCAGACTTGTCTTATGCTATCGAACTGGCTGCTGCCGATGAACGTCTGCCGAAATTGTTGGGGAAGGCATTCGTCGATCATTTTCTGGAAACGCGTCGGCAAGAGGTTAAGCAGTACCAGGGTGCGGTGACGGACTGGGAAAGGCGCAGATATTTCGAACTGGCGTAACTTCACCCTATGGATTTAGACCATCAGTTTCAGCGCATCATTCATTATGCCTGGCGCGCTTATGACCATACTCGTGAGATTAAATCGCTGACAGACATCAGTGCCCGAGTGAGTACCAATCGGGTCTACAGAATGGGCATGAAAGATGGCAACGAGTTGATTGCAAAGATCACCGTGTTCGGCTCATTCGAAAACTTTGCCGAAGACCATACCATCATCAATGTCCTGGCAAATAATCTGCCCATCAGGTTTGGCAACTTCCTGAGCCGGGCCTTAATGAAAGGGCCGAACATTTTTTTTCATCGCCATGTCGATGATGCGATGGATGCCTGGGTTATATTCTATAGACCTATAGAGATTTACGATAAGCCGCCTAAGCGCTTTTCACTCGATCAGGTACGTAATCTGGGTCGGGAAATGGCTGCATTCCACAGCGATTGTTCCCTGGTTGCTAAGACGCTGCCCCGTAGCGATCGAGACATGACCACCGATGTCAATGTGCTCCTAAATCAGGTGGGAAAAGACTACCCTGACCACATTGAATTAATTAGTCAACACTGTCGGCGATTTCTCAAAAATACATTCGAAAACAATAAGCTGGGCTTCGAAAAGATCCCCGTATTTATCGATTGGAACATAGGCAACTTCAGCCTGGATGAAGGTGGAAAGCTAGCTAGCCGCTGGGACTATGACTGGTTCCGCATGTCTACCCGAGTAGCCGACTTTTATTTCTTTAGCCGAGTGGTTTCCGATGTGGGCGATAAATCGGTTTTTACCTACGAAGTTGACCGCATGATGGAGGAGCGATTTGTCGAATTTCTACATGCCTACCATCGGGTATTTCCACTACAGAAAACCGAGGTATTATTTTTGAAAGAGGCCTATCGTTTTTTCCTTCTCAACTATGTTTTGCGCTTGGGGCGGTTTTTCTTCCAGCCTAAAATCGCCGAGAAGTTGGTCAGTGATGTACTGGACATTCACCTGCCCGCTTTAGACGATCAGTTTGATCCACTGCAACTTTGGAATGCCATTAAATAATCGAGACCTTGCAAATCATCCCATTCCCTGAGCTGCTTTCCACCTACCGGGCTATCTTTTTCGATAGCTACGGGGTGCTCCGCAATTACAACGGAATCATTCCCGGTGCAGAGGAAACCATAGCGATCCTTCGGAAAAAGGACATGCCTTTTTTAGTGTTGACCAACAATGCGGCCAGGTCGCCTCAGCAAGCGGCAGATCGATTGGCACAATATGGTCTCTCTGGCATTCGAGCAGCAGAGATCATTACTTCCGGATCGACGACGAGGCGATTTCTGGAGTTAAAGGTCAAATCTGGCAAAGTGGCTTATCTGGGAACCCCGGAATCCGCAGATTATGTGCTGGGAAATTGCTTCGATTCCATTCCGGTTGCAGAGGTGAATTCAGCAGTTTTAGCGCAAATCAAAGCGGTCGCATTTCTGGACGACGAAGGCTACGATCTCAACTCGGATTTGAGCAAGTTGGTCAATATCTTGCGCCAGCGAGCCGTACCTGTTGTAGTGGCCAATACAGATTTGTTATATCCGGTCAGTGGGTCCGAAGTAGCTGTGGCTACCGGTAGCATTGCCAAGCTGATCGAATTGGTATTGGGCAAAAAATTTATCAAATTTGGCAAGCCTTCCGCGCCTATGTTTCAGTTGGGCTTTGATCAGATGAGCCAGTTGTTGCCAGATTTAAGGCCAAATGAAATTTTGATGGTTGGCGATACTTTGCAGACCGATATACTCGGTGGAAATAAATTTGGCCTCGATACAGCCCTGGTCTTGAGTGGAAATACACGCGAAAAAACCGTCGAGTATGAGATATCAAGAACTGGAATTGTTCCCGATTTTATATGCCGCTCCATTGGGCAGTGATTGTTTCAATTTTTAGACTTCCGCAGGTGGATACATCCAACGAAAACGACATTATTCTCATTCGCATCATCAGATCTCAGATAGGTAAGCCGTGGACTGAGGCTAAGGAAAATATCCTCAATCGACTACCCGAGCATATTGACCCTGGTATCATTGATAAATTTATCGACCAAAGAGATAACCCGGGTATTTATATCAATGCATATGGCGTTGAACCTCGGTTTTATCTGCATCGCATCTCCAAACGGCTGCTGGAGTTTTACCCGAGCAAGTAAGCGTTATACTGCTCCTGACTCAGGTCATAATACCGTCACACGTCTTCGGTGCAGCTTGCCCTCCTCGTCGGTGACAACCAATAAATAAATGCCGCTGGGATAAATGCTCAGGTCCATACGGTCAAATTCACCGGCGCTGGTCCGGTTTTCAATCAATCGGCCTCTTTGGTCATATAGCGAAATCTTGCTCAGCTTATTTTCGGGTAACCGCAGGTTGAGCATTCCCGCCGTTGGATTTGGGTAAGCGTCTAATTGCTCAAAATCGGCCAACTCCTGAATAGATACCATCTGATCTATGTTGAATCGGATCTCAGACAATCCGGCACATCCCGTGTTTTGACCGCCCTCGATTACAGTTAGTAGTATATATCTGGCAGTGACCCCAGTTAAATTGGGTCCACTTTCTCCTTCATAATCTGTAGTTCCCGTCGCCAGGTTGAGCTCAAAGGTTCCCCAGTCTGTCCAGTTGACGCCATCTGTAGAGTAATCGAGCGCCATTTGGGTAACGCCTAATGCCAAATATCCGGGCTCGTTAAAATTCCAAATTGTAGTACTGCTCAGTGCATAAGATGCTCCAAAATCGAAGGACAGCCAAAGGCTGGCCGGTCGGTCTGGATTTGGACTTATGGCAGGTTCGCAACTCAACCACATGGTCTCTGGCCGGGTGTCGTGGGTAAATCCCTCTGGCCAACACTGAGCGCGGATGCAAGAAGCACAAAGGAGTAGAGTAGTGGTAAGCAGGTAAAGCTTGCTCATTTTAATCAGAATTTTGATGGCGCTATGGTTGATTGTTTAGATGAGTTTTAACCTAACCATCGAGTAAAAACCCGATTGGTGGCTGATTGCTACTGGCCGAATAGAAGTTGCTGAGATTGGGCAAGACAAGTCCTAAATCTGATGGACTTACTCCCATCCAAAGCGCTAGTTCGGCAAAATATTCATCGGTAGATGTGGTCGGAATGAGAATGCCAT
>JBCBVN010000201.1:0-7836 GCA_039817625.1 Bacteroidota bacterium | reverse complement strand
ATTTTTACTAAGCCAATTGAGCCTCGGCCAACCATGTTTTTTGAAATCATACAGCGCAAAGGGGCAACCAGCTTCGGTAAGGGAAACTTCAAAGCATTATTCGAGTCCATCGAGCGTGAACAGGAGTTGAGAGGTACCCTCTAGCACAATAAGGACAAAGTTGTGAGCAAAGGTGTCGACCTAGGTCAATGCCTTTGCCTTATTTTGTTCTATGCCTACAATCTCACAACAGCAGAGCAGCAAGCTTTACGGTAAGTTTGGAGACCTGGAAGTCTGGCCTGGAAAACCCTATCCACTAGGTGCCACCTACAGCTCCGCCGGAGTCAATTTTGCTTTGTACAGCGAACACGGTTCCGGGGTCGAGCTATGCCTGTTTCACCCAGAAAAGCCCGACCGTGAGATTCATCGCATTAAAATGGTAGAACAGACCGATCTGGTCTGGCACTGCTTCGTTCCAAGACTGAGTGCCGGTTGGCTCTATGGATACCGGGTGGAAGGTGAGTGGAATCCAAGGGCTGGGCTTTTGTACAACTCCGCCAAACTGCTCGTCGATCCCTATGCAAAAGCCATTACAGGGATGGTCGAGTGGCGTAATGAACTTTACCCCTACCCTATTGATTCTGAGCACGACGAGCGAAACCTGGTCAAAGACGAGTCGGATTCGGCTCCATACATGTGTAAAGGCGTGGTTATGGATACCTACTTCGACTGGGGGAATGACTTCAGGCCAGAAACGCCCATGCATCAAACGATCATCTATGAAGCCCACGTCAAAGGAATGACTAAGTTGGCTGAAACCCTACCGGAGAAATTCAGAGGGACTTACGCAGGTTTGGGTCATCCAACGACCATCGAATATTTCCAACGCCTGGGCATAACAGCTGTCGAGTTAATGCCCGTTCACCATTTTATTCAAGATGACTTTCTAGTCAAGAAAGGTCTGCGCAATTACTGGGGGTATAACAGCCTTGGGTATTTCGCTCCTCATGCCGACTACTGCTCGGCGGGCAGTTTAGGTGAGCAGGTAACTGAATTCAAGGAGATGGTAAAAAATCTCCACGCTGCCGGTATTGAAGTTATTCTCGATGTCGTATACAACCATACTGCGGAAGGGAACCACTTCGGCCCGATGCTATCCATGAAAGGTATAGATAATCAGAGCTACTATCGACTGGTGGAAGATGATCCTCAATTCTATATGGATTATACCGGAACGGGCAATACCCTAAATATGGTGAATCCGCGTAGTCTGCAACTCGTCATGGATAGCCTTCGCTACTGGGTAACTGAAATGCATGTAGATGGCTTCAGATTCGATCTCGCTGCTGCCCTGGCAAGAGGCTTATACGAAGTGGGAAGGCTATCTACCTTCCTGGATACCATACATCAAGACCCCGTCATCTCGCAAGTGAAATTAATTGCAGAGCCCTGGGACATTGGACCTGGGGGCTATCAGGTAGGCAACTTTCCTGTATTATGGTCGGAATGGAATGGAAAATACCGCGATAATGTGCGGGCCTTTTGGAGAGGAGACGAGGTAGGAGTGGCTGAGCTGGCCTATCGGTTAAGCGGAAGTAGTGACCTTTATGAGTATTCAGGGCGAAGCCCAAGTGCCAGTATCAATTTCGTAACCGCTCATGATGGTTTTACGCTGCGAGACCTGGTATCGTATAATGAAAAACACAATCTGGCCAATGGAGAGGATAATCGGGATGGGGAAGACCACAACCTAAGCTTCAACTTCGGACATGAGGGCCCTACCGACGATCCGGAAATCAATGCCGTGAGGAGTCGGATGCAACGCAATTTTTTATCGACCCTCTTTCTCAGTCAAGGTGTTCCCATGCTGCTCATGGGCGACGAATATGGTCGGACCCAACACGGAAACAATAATGCATACGCTCAAGACAATGAAATAACCTGGCAAAAATGGGTTTGGACTGAGGAAGAGCAACAGTTGTTCGATTTCACCCGAAAGCTCATAGAAACCAGAATGAGTAATCCCGTCTTTCATCGAAGACGCTTCTTTTGCGGAAGGGCCATACATGGTGAAGGAATAGGCGATATCCTTTGGATAGGTGCAGACGGTCGCGAAATGACCGATGGTACCTGGCAAAAAGGCTATCAGAGAAGCCTGGGCATGCTCCTGAACGGGCAGGCAATGGATGAATACGACGAAAGGGGAAGAAAAATCAGTGATGACATTTTCTTGCTTCTGATCAATAGCCACTGGGAATCGGTAGACTTCGTCCTTCCCGGCATCAAACAAATGAGCGCGTGGGAGACCGTACTAGATACCCTTGAATTCGACACACCTCCTGGAGAGGTCTTAGCAGAAAATGAATACATCTTAGGACCGAGATCGCTTGCCTTGCTGAGATTGCGAACCCGCGCAGACAACAGGCTTGAAGGCGGAGGGGCAAAGATGAGTTTGTTAGAACAACTGAGAAGAAGATTTGCTGGTAGTCAGGAATAACAGATACGTTATCGATATGCTACCTTAGCCCCATGAGCAGCTTACTGAAAAAGCATGGCCCAAGGCTTATACTCGAACTACTGGTAATCATTGTCGGTATTTTGTTATCCGTCTATATCACCAACCTATTCGAGAATGCAAAAGAGTCTAGAAAGGAGCAAATATTTCTGAAGCAGCTACAGCAGGATCTCCAAGATGATCTCACCTCATTAAGGTCTGATTCTACCATCCGATCAGAACAATACCATAATGTAGAGCGAATGACTGCATATGTGGGTGGTTTTGATGCAAATATTCCTACCAGTGTTATGGCTCAAGGGATACCCAGTCTGCTCAGTCCAATCAGACATACACCAACAGACGCTACGTTCAGAGTACTGGAAAGTACAGGTACCTTATCTCTTCTGCAGGACGAAGAATTGCTCAGAAGCATAACCCGCTTATACGCCAACACCTATGCTGATTTGGCTATCGCAGATCAGAATATAGAAAACTTCAGGACCAACTTTCTATTACCTTTTGCGCTCGAACAGTTCAATTTCCTGGAGTCCTTCAGGAATCCGGAATTTTTACCAGAAATGGATTTAGACGCTATCGTAAATCTGGAAAATCAAATGATCTACGCATCGCTTTCTTACAGATCATCCGTGAACATGTACGAAAATGCCCTGAAAGAAGTTAGGGCTCTGATCGAACAAATAGAATCGCAGTTGAAGTAAATATTATGCGAAAATATAGGTAGTGTATACATTCACGCATGACCAATTCAAAAATACAAGTTCGGCATCTAAAGCTCTCATGCGCCATTTTTGTAGTAGCCTTGCTCGCACTAGGCGGTTGCAAAAATCAGCCAGACATGCTGAAGGCTGAGAAGTCTGCTGTCTACGCTTCTTCAGCCCTGGTTACCCCCCACCCGCTAAGTACTCAGGTGGGTGAAACCGTTTTGGCAAATGGCGGAAATGCTGTAGATGCTGCAGTAGCCGTTCAGTTCGCTATGGCTGTAGTCTATCCCAGAGCAGGTAATCTGGGCGGTGGTGGTTTCATGATTTATCGCAGTGCTGATGGAGACGTAAAGGCTCTTGATTATCGCGAGAGAGCCCCGGCGGCAGCAAATAGAGACATGTACCTCGATGAAGCTGGTGAGATCATTCCCGATATGAGCACATTCGGCCATCGGGCTGCTGGCGTGCCAGGCACCGTTGCAGGCATAGCAGCGATGTACGAAGAATATGGAAGCATGCCTTGGGAAGACCTCATTCAACCAGCCATAGAATTGGCCAGAAATGGTTTTCCGATTACACAAACGGAAATTGACCGACAACTCAGCCAAAGAGAAAAAATTGCCAGACTAAATGAAAGTTCGCCCTTCCTCGAAGACTATAGCCAGGGAGCACTTTTCGTACAGCCTGATCTGGCTACCACGCTCATACGGATTAGAGATGGGGGTTCCGATGGTTTTTACAAGGGACGAACAGCAGAACTTATCGTTGAAGAAATGGAGACTGGCGGTGGCCTGATATCTTTAGCAGATTTAGAAAGCTATGAAGCCTTTTGGCGAGAACCCATCCAATGTGCTTACAGGGACTATCAGGTATATGCTATGCCGCCCGCCAGTAGCGGCGGTGTAGCCCTTTGCCAAATGCTCGGTATGTTGGAACCCTTCCCGCTCAGAGATATGGGTTTCCAATCTGTCCAGGCGGGACATGCTACAGTGGAGGTTATGCGCAGAGCTTACGAAGACCGCGCAGAATATCTCGGAGATACCGACTACTACCCTGTTCCTATCGACAGCATATTACAAGCCAGTTACCTCGCAGATAAAATGTCAAGCTTCTCTACTGATTCCGCCACCCTGTCTAAACCATCAGCATTTGGAATGGACATGGAAACCTTCGAGACTACTCATATAAGTATAGTCGATGCTGAGGGCAATGCCGTCTCTATTACAACCACCCTCAATAGCAGCTATGGCTGCAAAGTCATTGTAGATGGAGCCGGTTTTTTCTTGAACAACGAAATGGATGATTTCAGCTCGAAGCCTGGCGTACCCAATATGTTTGGTCTGGTCGGTGCTGAGGCCAACGCTATCGCTCCCGGCAAGCGCATGCTGAGCAGTATGACGCCTACCATTGTCACTCGTGGAGATGAATTATTTATGGTGCTGGGTACTCCCGGTGGGTCGACCATCATCACCTCGGTTTTGCAGCTTATCACGAATGTAGTAGACTATGACATGTCATTAGACTCGGCCGTGAGCCAGGCTAGATTTCACCACCAGTGGCTGCCCGATTCCATTCAGATAGAGCCAGAAGCTTTTGATGCACAGACTCGCGAGCAGTTAAGCGCCCTCGGCCATGGCTTTAAAGTTGTCAAAGAAATAGGTAAGGTGAAGGCCATACACAGACTTCCCAATGGCCAACTCCATGCAGCTGCTGACCCCAGGCATCCTGATGACGATGTCGGAGGCTTTTAAAATTTGCACTTCCGCAGGTCGGCTATTTTCCCGCCTGCGTTGTTGTGCTATTGCTCTTATAGCCTACTTTTTTAATTTGATTTAATTCAGCTCCTCTTGCAACTACAAGTCCTATTTGAAGACAACCACTATCTAGCTGTCAATAAGCCAGCAGGTGTATTGAGTCAGGGCGATCAAACTGGTGATTTCACCATGCTCGATCTGGCCAAGGAATACATCAAGCTCCGGTACGACAAACCTGGGGATGTGTTTTTACACACCGTTCACAGACTGGACAGGCCTGTTAGCGGCTTACTCTTGTTTGCACGTACAAGCAAGGGCCTGAGTCGAATGAATGATCTTTTTAAAAAGAGGCAGGTCAGCAAAACCTACTGGGCTGTCGTCAGTGAGCAGCCACCCGAACTATCTGGAAAGCTGGTCAACTACTTACACAAAGACGAGGCTAAGAACAAGGTAAAGGTCTTACCTAAAGCCAATAGTAATCGGTATCCGGGAGCTAAGAGAGCAGAATTGTCCTATGAGCTTATCGGTAGACTGGGCTCCAACGTGCTGCTGAAAGTTGAACCTAAAACTGGTCGCCCCCATCAAATCAGGGCGCAACTGGCCGCCATAGGATGTCCCATACGTGGAGACTTAAAATACGGATATCCTCAAGCCAATGAAGGTGGTTTCATCCATCTGCATGGAAGAGAACTCGCTTTTGAGCACCCAATCAAAAAGACGACAGTAAGGATTACAGCCCAGGTTCCGGATAGGGACCAAATCTGGGATATATTTAGAGACTTTTAAGTTGATAATTTGTTTTTTGGGTATTTGGAAATTTCCAAATACCCAAAAAACAAATTATCAAACATTTTTATTTAAATTTTTTATTTTATAAATATTTTATTTATCTTTAAGCCTGAGAAAAAGCGTTAATCCATTTCTCATATATATTGGTTATTACGGAGTATGACTATCGGTTTCTCTCCTTGCCCAAATGATACCTTCATCTTTGATGCGCTGGTTCACGGACGTATTGATCTGGAAGGGCTCACCTTCGAACCTATTCTGGCCGATGTAGAAGAGCTCAACAGAATGGCGGCCAATGGCGAGCTTGACGTGACCAAACTTAGTTATCATGCCTTTGGCCACCTGAGTAAGCAATACAAATTGCTCAATGCAGGAAGTGCTCTGGGTCGAGGTGTGGGCCCGCTATTGGTTTCAACCAAGTCAATGTCTTCAGAAGAAATTGCTCATTCTAAAATTGCTATTCCCGGCAATTGGACAACGGCTAATTTCCTGCTGGGCATCGCCTATCCTAAGGCCCAAAACAAAACCGAAGTACTCTTCAGCGACATAGAAGACGCTGTGCTATCCGGCGAATACGATGCCGGATTATTAATACATGAAAACAGATTTACCTACGAGCAAAGAGGCCTCATTAAGCTGGCTGATCTAGGAGAATTCTGGGAACAGTCAACTGGTCGCCCCATACCACTCGGCGGCATAGCGGTGAAAAGAGACCGACCTGCGGAAGTCCAAAAAAAGATCGATCGTCTGGTGAAAAAATCCCTGGAATACGCCTATCAAAACCCAGAGGCCGCATTGCCATATATACGAGAGCATGCCCAGGCTATGGACCTGAAAGTCATGCAGGCGCATATCGACCTCTACGTCAATCAATATAGTCTAGACCTAGGTGATGAGGGGCGTGAAGCCGTGCAGCACCTATTATCGAAAGGCAGGGAACTTCAGCTGATACCCGATGGGCCGAGCGATCTGTTTATTTAAGGATTGCGCACATACACCTCCAGTCCGCCATCAAGCGGCCTGTCATCTACAAAGGAAAATCCAAAGCAGGTGTTTTGGAAGAAGGGGCGGTAGCCAATACTCTCATCTTCATATTCGATTATATACTCACAAGGAGGCGCAAAACCACACAACTGTCCAACTTGAAAACTAGTCGTCTCTGTTTGTCCATCTGGAAGGGTGTATGTGTAAACGCCATCGGCACTGAATGTAAATCGAATTCTATCTTCCGGTTCCAGGTTAGAACAGGGTACGCTCACCCAAGGTCCTTCAAAAGCAACGACTTCCCAATCACCAATTATAGCATTGCGAAACGCTTCTTCGCTTTCCCAGTCCGTAGTAATTAGTGACAAGCAGTTTTCATCGGATGGAGCTTCGCTGCAAAAATCTGTGGGTATGCTGATGCCATTATCGTCATCGCATCCCAGACATAGCATAGCAACTAATAGGAGTAAGAGTGAAGGTGAAACTTTCATGATCTGCTGAATTTTAGTTCGCACTTTTATTAGTTAGTTAATCCGACTGTAGGCCATCATGGAGCCATCTACAGGCCTGTCGTCCCGATAGGCAAAATCATTGCAGAAGACCTCAAAGGAAGGTCGAAAGGGCAATGATTCCTCATACCTGATTAAAAACACAGCGCATTCTAAAACAATGCATTCTTGATAGATGACTTCGTAGGCTGTACTCCCTATCTCTCCATTGGGGCGAACATAAGTAAATATCCCATCCGCTGAAAAACTGAATTGAGTTCGCTCATTCGGATTTATGATATCACAACTGACCTCTATAGGGCTGCTTATTCCTGTAGCAGCTAGTTCCCAGTCGCCTAGTATATATGACTCAAATGCTTCCTGATCCGGCCAATCCAGCACCAGATTGGTCCGGCAGCCTTCGGTAGGAAGCGGCTGATCGCAATAATCAATTTCTAGGGTAGTCGGACCATCATCATCACTAATGCAGCTGGGCAGCAAAATCAAAATGAAGAAGGAGATAAATAGTAGCTTATTCACAACAGATAATTAAAAGGGGTTAATTAATTTTTACATACACCTCCATATTCCCATCAGATGCTCTGAAATCGAAGAAGGAGTAA
>JBCBVN010000200.1:0-7917 GCA_039817625.1 Bacteroidota bacterium | reverse complement strand
GTCACAATCTCTGCAACATTCTCCACGGTAAAATCTGAGATTAGTTCGCTGACTGAATCATCGCAGCTTCTACCAATGAGTTCTCCATATATCTTCCCATTGAAGTTGAAGCTAATAGCCAGGAAGAACCGCTTAGGAAGATCTTGCGGTAGCCTGAAAAAATACGATCGGCTATTAGCAGGCGGTTCAAAAAAGGTAGAGTCTAGAGATGGTTTCGTTTGTACTTCGTTGAAGTACTCGTCTTCCTCTATGTCTAAAATGCGGTCTGTTTCATAGCAAATGCCATCCACCAAATTCAAGGTGGGCAAGTCATCATCACAAACTTCATCGCGACAAGATGACCAGGTAAGTGTTAAAACAAGCAGACTTAAAAAACCAAAAAGCCTGCTTGAGTAGGGTAGGAATTTCATAATTAAGGGATTATGGGTTATAAAATTGTCTTTGATTTGATCACGGCGGTGGTAGATCACCATCGCTACAGCCTACTGGCAGATACCGCCCATCCTGAACACCTTGTACAAGTTCGGGCGCATTATCTGGTAGGTTCGCAAAAACCGTACTAATGACTTCATTATAGCCAGGGGCATTTCCCAAGGCTCGTTGCTGTCCCCAGTACTCTGCGAACTGCTGGGCCAGTAGAGGAGTCGATATAGAGGTACCTGCGGGGCTGTGTAAGCCAGGGCTGTTGATCAGAGGCGTTTGTTTCGTTGCGTAGGCAGCAGCACTGACTCGACTGGGGCTAAAGTTGCTAAAGCCAGTCAGTCTTGGTTCTAAGTTAATTGGCGAGGGGTACCAATAGGAAGTAACCGCGACTACGTTGTCAAAAAGCATAGAAGCTGATGCCGGATACAGGCGATCAGCATCAATACTAATGCTATCGTTACCTGCTGCTGCAACCGCCAGCACATTCTGTTCTTGAAGGTTGATCAATAAATTGCCTAAGCTTTTGGGCAACTCTGTTTCGTAAAAACCCCAAGACCAATTGAGGATGTTGGCCCCTGATGCCGCAGCCACATAGCTCGCACAAAGTGCATCAAAATAGCTGCCCTGACCATCACCAAAAAACTTAAAGTGCAGTACACTCAATGGAAAATCAGGCGTATTCGACAAAAGCGTAGCTGCTACATCTGTACCATGACCATTTACGTCCTGCACATTTCCATTGCCATCCAGGAAATTGTATCCAAACTGGGAAAAGAAGAAACCTGCATTTTGCCAACAAGGAGGGGTCTCGCCTTGAAATGTAGTGGATTGCGCAAAGATTTCACCCCAGTTCTGAACATCGAATCCACTATCGATAAAGGCTACCGTCACCCCACTATTCGGATCGGATGGGCTAGCTGCACCGGGTACCATAGGCTCATAGCAAAGCTCTGCCTCGATGGAGTTGATATACACATCATCCGCCGGGTCATATCCCTGAGGTGTTGTGGTAGGAACATCCAGCAGCAAGTCAAAATCTATTCCCAATCCGCTCGTATCGTTGAGCGCCTGAGAAACCCTGACTCTAGACCTTGGACGTAGGGTCAGCAAGTCTATACCATAGGGTACATCAACGGTCAATAAGTCTCCATTAGAGCAACTGCAACTTTCTGATATTGGTAATCCCAATGCTGCGGCAGCATCAAAACCTAAACCTCCAGGACCGCTGATGACTAAGCGCTGCAAGCGATCGCCTGAGCAGGAAACAATTATATCGTTGAAAGTATCAGGGTTGTCAAAGTCCTCAATCAGTAGGACCGATATTTCGTCTTCGGGGTTTTCTCCGGGTACGTACTCCGTAGTTTGAATGGGGACTACCCGAACCAGAATATCATCTGCGCCACTGGCCTCCACGGCTAAATCCACAACCTCTGCCACAGACTCCACGGTTATACACTCAATCAGGAAGGGCAGATTACCCTCACAATTACTTCCGATTACCTCGACTAAAACTTCACCGGGGAAATTGGCATAAACTGCCATGGAAATGTCTGTCTGGCTTGGAAGCCTGAACACCCGCGACTTACTGTAATCGGTAGCACAGAAATTGGCTATGAGCGGAATAACTCCTTCTTGAGCTATACTTAGGTTGCTGAAATTCAATGGGATTCCAGGACTACAGGGGCCAGGTACTGCATTTACCGTTGGGACGTCATCGTCGCATGTAGGTGCCGGGGGCATGTCTGGGTCGCAGGCAGGCCAGCTGAGGATAATCAGGATGACTGCGCTGAAATGCAAAAGTCTTTTAAATGAGAGAGCAAAATTCATACTAAAGGGGACTTTTAGTGTGGGTGGTTCTTATGCAGTTTATCCTTACCCGTTGGCAGGTTGTTACATCAGCAGCGAAAAGAATTTGGGTAAACTGCACCACCCAAATTCACTAAAACTTCGTCAGCAGTACAGTCGCATCGCGCTGTCTGCTGTGATCATTGTCGCGCGATATTTCTCTTAAAATAGCCTGAGCAGCCTCGCGCTCGTCCAGCTGCAAATGAGCTAGTGCCAATTGCCATTCCGATTCTTGTTGTAAGACGAAATCGCTGTTGGCAGCGAGGGGATTTAGTAGTTCCAGCGCCTCCGAAAAGCGATCGGTGGCCATGGCTGCCTGAGCTGCAAAGAATTGATTACCTGCATCGGCGGGTAGATCTGTGAGCAGTTCGTAGGCTTGCTCAAAGTCGCCTGACTGGTAGGCAAAATAGGCTGCCTGGCGATCGTCTACACTCCCTCTATCCAGAACCTCACTATTCGGATAAGGTGAAAAGTTCTCGGCAAAAAGATCCTGGTTGCTCAGGCTAGATGGGCGGAGTAAAAACCAGGCGGCAGCCAGGAATAATAGTACCGATGCCGCAATAGACAGGTAGCGACGCAGAGGATTTAGCTGAACAACCTTGGCCTCTGCCTGGGCTTCGGTCTTTTCTGTATTAAGCAGCACCCTCAAATTCTGGTTCTGCTTATCAGTCACTTTAAACTCTTCATTTTCCAGTGAAACCAGTCTGTCTTTAAGCGCGCGGTCTTCAGCCGCATCTATGATTTCCAAAGCCAATTCGGTGTCGGCCAACTGATCAGCCAATTCTTTATCTGCCTTCATGCGATCCATAAACTGCTCCTCCTCTTCCCGGGCCATTTGCCCCATGAGGTAGCGGTCTATGTCTATTTGATTTTTTTCTAAAGCTTCCATCTTAAAACCAAGGATTTATCAGGCCATCTGCCTATTGAGTAGTAAATAATTGCTTGAGTTGTTGGAGGCATCGCATTTTCTTTATGCGAACCGCCCCCGGAGAGCTAAATCCCAAGGTGGTTTGAATAGACTCGGTTGGATAGCGATGGTAATAGCTTAAGGTCAGTATCTGACGGCACATGTCTCCCAGTTTGCTCATAGCTGCTTGCATTTGCTGGCGCCTATGATCATCGTCAATACGCTCGAAAATGGTCATATCGACCTCATCGGCATACTGTCTATCATCGTCTACTTCAGTTGGTGCTTCGCGTCGCCTTTCCGTATTGCGTTTGTATATCATTCGCTTTCCAATCGCAAACAGATAAGTCGAAATATTACAACTGAGCTCCGTCAGGCGACCACTAACTACATTTTTGTAGAAGACAATGACCGATTCCTGAAAACAGTCGATTGCGTCTTCTTCATTGGCCATAAGTCGGCCTGTTGCATAGGTCACAAAATTCTCCCGATACCGGCGGTACAGCTCATCAATTAATTGATGCTCACCTGCCCGGATACGGTCAAATAGCGCAGTATCATCTAGCGTTTTAGCAGTAGACAAATTGGGGACTTTTAATCGTCAAATATAACCATTAAGCCAAATCTGGAGGGAGAAGCGTAGTCCTCTCTTCAGAGCTACCCTTTTTGAGTATTCTGGGTTTGGTGTTTGATTGATTCATTTCAAGGGTTACATACGGCATTCCGTACAAATCTTTATGCCCCTAGACATCGTTGTGTTACGGAAATATTAAGATTTTCAATGCATACAGTATGCGCTTATCTTTGTCCGTTCAAATCCCCAAAATGTTATGCGTTCCAAGTTTCTCTTAGTCTGTTTGGCTTTTACCATGCTTTGTCTTGGATCTACCTCGGCTCAATTTACTACCAGTGATGCCCGCGATGATTTGGATTACTACAACCAGGACCGTTCACAATCGGAGTTTGGCACTGGTCTTTGGTGGGGTGGTGGCTTTCAGTTGGGTTTCGTTTCAGATGCCTTCCAATCTGTATTTGCTATTGGCGTCTCGCCCATCGTAGGCTATAAAGTATTGCCCTGGCTCAGTTTTGGCCCAAGAGGTAGCATCTTGTACAACAACGTGAGATTCAGAGATGTAGACGAGAACTCGAGCTTCTTCACCTATTCTGCCGGGCTATTTGGCCGGGCTAAAGCCTTCCAGCAGTTCTTCGCTCATGTAGAGTACAACCTCGAGAATGATGTGATCGGGTTTAATGGAGCCACGCTAGATCCCATACGCCGCACACGCGGGGTGCCCTATGTCGGTGCCGGATATACCCAGGGAGGTGGTTTCCAAGGAGGTGTCGGCTTTGAACTCATGATCCTCTTTCCCATCGTAGAGCGCGAGTTTATCACGGATCAGCCATATATCATCCGATCTGGGATCAACGTAAATTTCTAATAATTTCATACTTTTGTTTTGTATTAAAAAAATCAAAACAAAAGCATGGCCAAGGTCAAGACGGCTTTTTTCTGTACCAACTGTGGAAGCGAGAGTCCCAAGTGGATGGGCCAATGCCCCTCTTGCGGTGAGTGGAATACACTCATCGAGGAAAAAGTAGTCAAGACCAAGCCAGGGCAGCCCGAGCGCAAATCGTGGCGGTCAGACAATGGGACTTCCGCAGGTCGGCATCTTCGCGGCCCTCGTCCCGTTCGCCTTCCCGAAGTCAAAACGGGTGAGGTACAGCGGCTAGTTTTATCGGATGAAGAGCTTAACCGCGTTCTGGGTGGAGGGATAGTGCCGGGCAGTATCACCCTGTTTGGTGGCCAACCTGGCATCGGCAAATCCACTCTTCTTCTTCAACTCGCCTTACAGCTTGGCAAAAAAGTACTCTATGTTTCAGGCGAAGAAAGTGAAGAACAGATCAAAATGCGCTCAGATCGATTGGGTGGGCGCCCAGACCAGTGTTACCTGCTAACCGAAACCGATACCCAGAAACTACTCACCCACGCAGCCGACCTCAAGCCAGATTTACTAATAGCCGATTCCATCCAGACGCTCCGCTCACCTCATGTAGAGAGTATGGCAGGAACCGTAAGTCAGGTACGTGAATGTGCTGCTGAACTTCAGCGATTTGCCAAGGAGGCCAATGTTCCTGTCTTCCTCATTGGGCACATCACCAAAGAGGGCAGTATCGCAGGCCCAAAGCTGCTAGAACACATTGTAGATGCGGTTCTGCAATTCGAGGGCGATCGCAATTATACTTACCGAATTCTTCGCACCCTCAAGAACCGGTTCGGCTCTACAGATGAGATCGGCATTTATCAGATGCAGGCCTCCGGTTTGAGGCAAGTCAGTAACCCCAGCGAGTTGCTCCTAAGTCAGCGCGATGAAGAACTGAGCGGATCCGCAGTTTGTGCTACACTTGAAGGCATGCGCCCTATGCTTATAGAGGTACAAGCTCTGGTCTCTGCGGCTGTATATGGTACGCCCCAACGATCGGCGACCGGATTTGACCTGAGGCGGTTGTCAATGCTGTTGGCTGTGCTCGAAAAGCGAGCGGGCCTTTCTATTGGTAATCAAGACGTTTTCCTCAATATGGCCGGCGGTATTCGTGTAGACGACCCTGCTATCGATCTGGCCATCATGGCCGCCTTACTTTCTTCGGCCACCGATGTGAGCGTGCCTACCAATATTTGCTTCGCAGGGGAAGTCGGACTCAGCGGTGAAATTCGGGCCGTCAACCGCATAGAGCAGCGCATACAAGAGGCCGCCAGATTGGGTTTCCAAAAAATCTATATCTCTAAGTACAACACGAAGGGACTAGATCCTGCCCGCTACGAGATCGAAATCAAGACGGTAGGCAAGGTGAGAGAAGTATATGAAGAGTTGTTTTACTGATATTCTTTGAATGAATGACTTCTACTAATAGTATGTTTTTCAAAATGAATTTTCCTTCAAGTACTATTCGAATGGAAAAAACAATCTCCCTCTTAAATCAAAAATCTTATATAAAGTGCCAGAATAGCTGTTATATCCTTTTGCCAAGGGCACTTCGAAACTAACGAAAACTCCCTTATCATCTATATAGTTAGCACTTTCGTAATCCAATTCTGTGATGATCAATGAAAGACCTTGGTTTTCAGTGCTGGGTGATAAATAGAAGTCCGTTGCGGGAATATTTTCTGCATTCGTGAATAATCCGTGGGAATACAAATGAATATGCGCTTGATTTTCTTGCTGGCCTAAAAAATACTCCCCTAAGCGCAGATGAAAAGCAATGTCACTGGAGTCTATTCTACAGTTTGGATCTTGAGAGCTTAACCCTGGAAACTCTAAAAAAAAGGTTGGGGTAAGTGCTATTCTTGTTTCATCTGCCAAATGATTGAATTGTCCCCATACTAGTGGTTCAATTTTATAGCAAAGATTATTTCTCTGCTCAGACCCAATAAATAGTTTGCCTATGTACGCAACTAAACTGGAGTTGCCATCGCGACTAAATCCATTTAAACCGGGTTCATACCCATCTACATTGGAAATACTCCCTTGCCCTCCTTGCTCAATACTAATTGCGCGAATCTCGGAACCTGCCTGAATATTTCCCTCAATAAAAATTTGAGTGTTGACGAAATCTAGGTCAGATGCTATTGCCACTTCCTCCTCACAACACGTGAGTAATGTGAAAATTAAAAACAAGGATGAGTACTTCACGTTGATTCAATTTTTAAAACTTATAGAACAATCCCAACTCTAGCGCTGAAGAAGTTTCTTTTGCAGGTGCTTCCCAAAGATTATCTGGACTCAAGTCAGTCAAGCCCAGCTGACCACTTGCTTGAATGCCAAGGCGGTTGAATATGAGAAACCTGAGGCTTCCTGTCAGGCTCCAGTCGTGTCTTCGTAGTAATGTAGGTCTGAAGTCATTGAATGGATTTAGGGGATCATCTGCCGGTTCTAGTAATGAAGATACTTGGCCGTGAACATAACTGTACCTGGCGCCTAGTCCCACCGCTAAGCGTCCCAGATTAGTGCTTAGCTCTACTCCCGCACTCAATGATCTAAACTGATTATAGCTACTGCCAAAGCGGTATATCGATGTTGTTCCTGAAGGACTAGTGATCGAGATTGATTCACTGTAGCTTAGCCATTCCCTATCATTTGCTGTCCAGTACCAAGAGTGATCGCGATAACCGATCTCTGCACGAATGCTGAGCCTATTCGCTATGGGAAGAGCGTAACCTAGGCGGACAAATACGCCTTCATCTGTTTGGGTTATATCTCCAGGGCTGCTTCTCAGATGCCATACATGACCCAAAGCAATGGACCAAGGATTTACCTTATCCCTTTTAATCGAAGGAAGTTGGTTAATCGAATCGATTGTAATCGATCTGCGAAGCACTGGAAGCATTGCGAGTGGGATCGACAGCCTCGGCTCAACGGGCCCCAACTGATATTGTGCATTTCGGAGGGTGGTATTTTCTTCGGAGGAACCAACTATTGTATCACTGTCTGGTGCTAACCCTGAATCTCGTTGTGATGTTTGCGATGATCCAATATGGTTTTGAGATGACTCACCCACAATTCCATTTTGTAAGTGATCAGGAGAGATCATATTGTGCTCAACAGAAGTCGATCGTGTTAAACCAAACGTATTTTCTTGCCCTTGCTCAATTATTTGATCGTTAAAAGGAATTTGTTCTTTTGATCTGGGCTCAGCTTTTTCAATACTAATTTCTAAGGGGGGGACTGATTCTGATCCCTTTGAAA
>JBCBVN010000199.1:0-7921 GCA_039817625.1 Bacteroidota bacterium | reverse complement strand
CCTGAAAAGCGACGCCGCCGAGTACAAACACCTCCGCGAAGAATTTGTGCGTATAGCGCTCGCTCACCCCGAACTATCTTTCACCCTATTCAACAACGACAAGCAAGAATTACAACTCCCCGCGACTAAACTGCGTCGACGAGTACTCTCCCTATTTCCTAAAAAGCTGGAATCCCTTCTGGTACCGATAGAAGAAGACACCGACATTCTGGGCATCAAAGGCTTTGTCGGAAAGCCGGGCGCTGCCAAAAAAAGCCGGGGCGAGCAGTATTTCTTCGTCAACGACCGCTTTATCAAAAGCAACTACCTGCACCATGCCGTGAGATCAGCCTACGATGAGTTGCTTCCCGAAAAAGCTCACCCCATCTACTTCATCTTTCTGGAAATAGACCCCGCCCGTATAGACATCAACGTGCATCCTACCAAGCAGGAAATCAAGTTTGAAGACGAGCGGCTCATCTACAATTATCTAAAAGCGACCATTCGTCACGGCCTGGCACGAGCGAGCGTCACTCCGACCCTGGATTTCGAAAGCGACAACGTCTTTAAACCCGCCAAAGTCGGTTATCTACGTAGTGTCGGCAATGATTTAGACCCGAGTCAGCCCCTGGCCAGCAAGATTAATGATTCAAGCGGCAGCGGGAGCTTGGCTCCCAGACCACAACCCAGTACGCCCAGTGAGAGCCGCAGGCAGTCCAATAATCAACGACATTGGGAACGCATGTACGAGGTCCTTGGGCAAGATGCCGAATCAGAACCTAAAGAGAGTGTTTTCGACCTTGGCGAAGCGGCGGCTGATGAAGTAGGCGAAATAATTCCGAGCCGACTATCGGAAGAGGAGCCCGACGCGCCTATGCCTACAACCCGAGAAGACAAGCCACCCTATCAGCTGCACAGACGATACATCGTAAGTCCATTAAAAAGCGGCCTACTGCTCATAGACCAACGGGCTGCTCACCAGCGCATTCTTTACGAAGAGTTCCTGCAGCAGTTGCGCAGCGAGCAAAACCCCTCTCAGCAAAACCTGTTTCCTCAGACCATAGAATTGTCTGTAGCCGATGCCGGTCTGCTCGAGGAGTTACTACCCGAGCTAAGCAGTCTGGGTTTTGAGATAGAAGCCTTTGGCGGGCAATCGTACATCGTTAGAGGAGTTCCAGCCGATCTGGCGGGCAAAGCCAACGAAGTAGAACTGGTTAGGCAAATGCTAGACGCTTATCGAAGCGAACTAGACCCACAACTCGATACCCACGAACGCATGGCCAGATCGCTGGCCAGATCGGCCGCCGTCAAGCACGGCCAAATTTTAGATCGATCAGAAATGGACGATCTGATTGCTCGACTATTTGCCTGTGAGCAACACCAGTTTGCACCCGGTGGCCGCCGCCGTTGCTTCGTTACTTTCGAACTGGATGAGCTCGAAGATCGTTTTAGGAAATAAAGCTAATTGAGCGGTGCTCAAATCGCTTGAAAAATAAATTATGCGCCTTTCTCCGGTTGTCAAAAACCTCCTGATTCTCAACGTCGGTTTTTTCATTGCTGTCTATATAAGCCAGGCTATGGGCAGCACCTTCAACCTTCAGAATTATTTATCTCTTCACTATCCGAGTAGTTCGCTTTTCAGGCCCTTTCAGTTGGTCACCCACTTCTTCATGCATGCAGACCTGATGCACATCGCCTTCAATATGTTTGCCTTGGCCATGTTTGGCCCACCGATAGAGACCATGTGGGGCCCACAACGATTTCTAACCTTCTACATTCTTTGTGCGCTCGGTTCAGCCGCCCTCCACCTCGGATATACCGCCTGGGAACTGGGCCAGATGCAGGATGCGATCAGCACTTTTGCTGCCAGCCCTACCCCCGCAGCTTTCAACGAATTCTTTACCGATGTACCAAAGAATCTACCCATGCAGGGCGGCGGCACTCTCGGAGGTGTCGTAGCAGATGTCAACATCGCTTTTACAGACAACAACCTTGTGGCGGCTACTGCAGAGGGAACCAACATCATGCAGGAGTGGTATAAGTTCAAAGAAAATATCCCGATGTTAGGTGCTTCGGGTGCCGTGTTTGGCGTTTTGCTCGCCTTTGGCATGAAGTTTCCCGACACCAAGCTCATGCTCCTGTTCTTTCCGGTCCCCATCAAAGCTCGCTACTTCATTCCCGGCATCATAGCACTTGAGCTTTTTCTCGGTTTTCAGCGGTACAGCTGGGACAATATGGCCCACTTTGCCCACCTCGGTGGTGCCCTCGTTGGCTTTTTGCTGGTTTTGTACTTCCGCAGGTCGGAACCTCCCCACATCCAACGTTGGGACGGCAATGCTTAAGAGAGAATCACCAACAAGCTATAAATTGGCATAGATTTAGTCAAAAATCAGGCAGATCGAACATCTGCTCCATTTTTTATCCAACCAAACTCGTTAATAGCCCGTTCAACTAACAGCTATGATACAATCCATCTGGGACGATATCCGACGAGAGTTTGACTCTGGCAATATGATCAAGCGCATCATTATTGTCAATATTGCCGTATACGTCATCATCAATCTGGCTTGGGTTTTCATAGAGGGCGTCGCTCCGGGCGTATACCAGGGCATTATTCGCAACCTGGCGATTTCGGCCAGTCCCTGGCATATACTGACTCACCCCTGGACGCTCATCACGCATATGTTTTTGCACGAAGGCTTCTGGCACATCCTTTGGAATATGCTGTTCCTGCTGTGGTTTGGGCGCATATTTGGAGATTTACTTGGAGACCGGCGAGTGCTTCCACTCTATTTACTCGGCGGCTTTGCGGGTGCTCTAGCCATTGTCTTAGTTGGCAACCTGGGTCTCCTTGGCCCAGACCTCAATGTACCGGCACTTGGCGCTAGTGCTGCAGTCATGGCGATTTTAGTTGCCGCAGGGGTTTTTGCCCCCAATTACGAAATGCGCCTGCTCTTCATCGGCAATGTGAAGCTCAAGTGGATTGTACTTGCACTTGTGTTCATGAATATTCTTGGTGTAAGAGGCTCTACCAATGTTGGTGGTGCATGGGGCCATCTGGGCGGCATCGCTCTCGGATTTGCCTACGCCGTTCAACTTCAGCGCGGAAATGATCTGGGCCATGGCATACGCCGAGGTCTCGATTGGATAGAAGATCGCCTGCAAGGCCGTCGGCGTCCAAAGAAGCGCCCAGGCCCTCGAAAAGCATTTAGGAGGGGCGAATCTGTCAGTGCCAATACCGGACGGAAGTCCAAGTCTCGTCAAAAGGGGCAGAGTAAATCTTCGCATGGTGAAGGCATGAATTACAATTCACACCAGGAAGAACTAGACGCCATACTCGACAAGATCAAGGAGCGTGGCTATGATAGCCTGAGCGATGAAGAGAAAGCCTTCTTGTTTAAAGCCAGTGAAAAATAAGGCTTTATAGAATCGAATAATCGCATCCATTATTTCGATTCTCGCGAACACCATTCAACAGGCAGGGAAGCCTAAATAGGGCGGCCTAATACGGCTCAAACAAGCCATATTCCAAGTAAATTTCTGAAACCTTATCTTTGCCCCGCTCCAGGCTGGTTTATAGACCGATTGGTCTTAGAAATTAGCCTGCTGCTTCACCTAATCAGATAGAATAACATCGTACATGGCCAAGACCTCAGATATCCGAAAGGGCCTGTGCATTAGGCACAATAACGACATCTTCACCGTAGTAGAATTCCTTCACGTCAAGCCTGGTAAAGGGCCTGCTTTCGTGCGTACGAAGCTCAAGAGCCTGACGACCGGTCGCGTGCTGGATAATACTTTTCCCGCCGGCCATAAAATCGACGAAGTTCGTGTCGAGCGCCGAAAAATGCAGTATCTCTACACAGATGGCGAAAGCTATCACTTCATGAATACCGAAACTTTTGATCAAGTCGGACTACAGGAAAAATTTCTGGATCGCCCTGACTTGCTGAAAGAAGGTATGCAGGTTGAAGTCATGTACAGTGCCGATTCTGAAACCCCACTCACACTAGAAATGCCCCAATATGTCGAGCTCGAGGTAACCTATACCGAGCCCGGCGTAAAAGGAGATACGGCCACCAACACCCTTAAACCGGCAACCGTTGAAACCGGTGCCGAAGTGCAAGTTCCGCTATTTATCAACCAGGGCGACTGGGTCAAAATCGACACCGCATCTGGCAAGTATATGGAGCGGGTCAAAAAATAAAATAGGCCAATGACCTTTAAAGAAATCCAAGAACTCATCAAGCTGATCGCCAAGGCTGAGCTCTCAGAGTTCAAGCTCAAAGACGGCGATTTCCAGATACACCTTCGCGGTAAAGGCTACAGGCCAGAGGGATCTGGCGAGGCACCCATCATCAATGTGCCCGCTGTAGCCCCTAGCTATGCACCTCCTGCGCCGACACCACCGGCACCTGCCGCAGCGCCCCCAGCTGCAGCACCCGCTTCGGCTGCTCCGGCAGCGGCATCTGATGAGCCCGCAGATCAATCTAATCTGATCGAAATCAGATCGCCTATGATTGGTACTTTTTATCGCTCCTCTACCCCCGATAAGCCTCCCTACATCAAAGTGGGTGACTCTGTGTCCAAAGGCGATGTGGTTTGTATCGTTGAAGCGATGAAGCTATTCAACGAAATCGAATCGGAGGTGAGTGGTAAGATCGTCAAAGTGATGGTCGAAGACGCTCAGCCCATCGAGTACGATCAGGTATTGTTCATGGTAGAACCCGGTTAAGACATGGCCGAAAAGTTTAAGAAAGTACTCATCGCCAACCGCGGAGAGATTGCCCTGCGCATCATCCGCACTTGCCGCGAGATGGGTATTAAAACCGTTGCCGTTTACTCGACGGCCGACCGCGAGAGCTTACATGTAAGATTTGCCGACGAAGCCGTCTGTATCGGGCCGCCCTCCTCTGCAGAGTCTTACCTCAGCATCCCCAAAATCATGGCGGCTGTTGAGATCACCAATGCCGATGCCGTTCACCCGGGATATGGATTCCTTTCAGAGAATGCCGACTTTGCCGAAGTTTGCACGGAGTATGGAACTAAGTTTATCGGTCCTACACCGACGCAGATACGCCTGATGGGCGATAAGGTGACGGCCAAGGAGACCATGATCAAAGCGGGCGTTCCTGTAGTGCCCGGTAGTGACGGCCTGATCTCAGGCCCTGAAGAAGGCAAAAAACTGGCTAAGGATATTGGCTATCCCGTTATCATCAAGGCCACCGCCGGTGGTGGTGGTAAGGGTATGCGGATCATCCAGAAAGCGGAAGACTTTGAAAAAGCCTGGGATAGTGCCCGCAAAGAAGCCGAGGCCAGCTTTGGCAATGCAGGTATCTATATGGAGAAGTTTGTAGAAGAACCTCGCCATATCGAGTTTCAGGTTATCGGTGACCAGTTTGGGAAAGTTATTCACCTGAGTGAGCGCGACTGCTCTGTGCAGCGTCGCCACCAGAAGCTACTGGAAGAATGCCCGAGTCCGTTTATGACCGATGAGCTACGCCACGCGATGGGGGAGGCGGCGATCAAAGCCGGTGAGTACATCAAGTACGAAGGCGTTGGTACCGTTGAGTTCCTGGTCGATAAGCACCGCAACTTCTATTTCATGGAAATGAATACCCGCATTCAGGTAGAGCATCCCGTGACGGAAGAGGTTATCGATCACGACCTGATCAAAGAGCAGATAAAAATCGCTTATGGCGAGCCGATAACCGGAGACAACTATTATCCGCAGGGGCACGCTATGGAATGCCGGATTAATGCCGAAGATCCTTTTAATGATTTTCGCCCCAGCCCGGGAGCCATCACCAGCTTCCACAGCAGCAAGGGACATGGTGTTCGCGTGGATACACACGTATACGCAGGTTATGCCATTCCACCCTACTACGACAGTATGATCGCCAAGCTGATTTGCCGGGCGCATACCCGCGAGGAATGCATCAAGAAAATGGAACGCGCGCTGGATGAGTTCATCATCGAAGGCATAAAGACTACAGTTCCCTTCCACCAATGGCTGCTCAAGCAGCCGGATTTCAAGGAAGGTAATTTCGACACCGCCTGGTTGGGCACACAAAATCCGCAGCCTCCTGAATAGGACGTGGCTTTTATGGATATAAATAAAGAAGCCCGGGCGCAGAGCGCCTGGGCTTCTTTCGTAGTGGGCCTATTGTATTTAGGATATATCGCTGAGCAATACATCTCCATTTTCAATGACGACTACCTGGTGCTTAACGGTATCTCCCTTTTTGACAGTCAGTAGATATCTGCCTTCTGGAAGTTCGTGTAGCTTGAGTGCCATAGCGTAGCCATTGTGATCGGTAATTCGCTCGGTGAAAAACACCTCATCGCCTTCCACAGTAGAAAGGTTGACATACGTCAACTCCTGCTGTAGGTTTACTAATCGCAGGTTTAGATCCAGTCCGTCTACTTCCGTAGAAACCTGCATGGGATCTTGACCGCCTGGAATTTGGTGTGCTGATACTGAGCCATATGCACACAGTAAGAAGAGGGCCAACAGGCCCGATTGCAAAAACGTCTTCATCTGGAATTAAGGGTTATTGAGATTTGGGGAAATGGTTAGAAAATGTGTTGGGGTTGTGTAAATAAGGCTGGGTTCTAATGGATGTTTGTGTGAATGACGATACGAATATGGCGTAGGTTGCACCATTGTCCATAAAAAATCGATATACCTTCAATTAGTCCCGACGAAAAGCGTTTTGCTGGTGCAAAACGTATGAAACCCTCAAACGAAGTCTCCTACTTTGAGTCTGGCCTTTAGTGCAAACAATTCGTCTCTCAGCTGAGCGGCGGTCATAAAGTCCAACTCCTTGGCGGCGGTTTTCATCCGCTTGTCGGTTTCGGCTATACTGCGCTCTAACTGGTCGCGGGTCATGCGTCCAACCACGGGATCAGCAGCGACACTTGGCCTCTCCGCTTCCACATAGGCGCGTTTTTTCTGACCGCCGCGAATATCCAATATGGTTTTGCGCTCCAAAATTTCCTCACGGGTCTTAGCCAGCGATTGCGGGACAATACCATTTGCCTCATTGTAGGCAATCTGGATGGACCGCCGCCGATTGGTCTCGTCTATGGTTCGCCGCATGGAATCAGTAATTTCATCAGCATAAAAAATAACCAGCCCATTCACATTACGCGCAGCCCGGCCTGCTGTCTGAGTCAAACTGCGCTCATTGCGCAAGAAACCCTCTTTATCTGCATCGAGAATGGCCACCAGGCTCACCTCGGGCAGATCCAGGCCCTCCCGTAGTAGATTGACCCCGACCAGTACATCAAACTCTCCCAATCGCAGATCTCGGAGTATTTCTACCCGATCCATGGTATCTACCTCGGAGTGGATATATCGCACTTTCACATCCAACGATTCCAGATATTTGGTCATCTCCTCGCTCATGCGCTTGGTGAGGGTCGTCACGAGTACGCGCTCGTTGCGCTTGCGGCGCTCATCTATCTCTTCGAGCAGGTCGTCGATCTGGTTGAGGCTGGGGCGCACCTCGATGGGTGGGTCCAACAAGCCCGTTGGGCGAATGACCTGCTCGACAAAAACGCCACCCACTTTCTCCAACTCATACTCTCCAGGCGTAGCGCTCACATAGACGAGCTGATTCATTAGTCCTTCAAATTCGGTAAAGTTGAGCGGTCGGTTATCCATGGCGGAAGGCAGACGGAAGCCATAGTTGACTAAGCTCAGCTTGCGGGCACGATCACCGCCAAACATGCCTCTGACCTGAGGAATGGTCACGTGGCTTTCGTCAATAAGGCTGATGTAATCTTCGGGGAAATAGTCCAGCAAACAAAAAGGCCGGGTTCCCTGCTGCCGCCTGTCAAAGAAGCGGCTATAGTTTTCGATGCCATTGCAGTAGCCGACTTCCTTCATCATTTCCAGGTCAAACTGAGTGCGCTCATGTATGCGCTTGGCTTCGAG
>JBCBVN010000198.1:0-7956 GCA_039817625.1 Bacteroidota bacterium | reverse complement strand
CTGCTTATGTTCGGGTATATGGCCGTATACAAGCTAGGTTGGTTTGTCGACGAGGTTCCACCTTCTAGCTCGTGGTGGTTTGGCATCAGCCCTGAAGGCTTTGGCACCATTGCTATGTTTGTCAATATGGCCGTCTCCATGGTCGTCAGCCGTATGACACCTGCTCCACCGCCTGAAATAACTGAGTTGGTAGAAAACATCAGAGTTCCTTCCGGAGCTGGTGATGCTCACGTACACTAATTATTTGACCGTCCCGCCTGACAATTGTCAGGCGGGATTACCTTTTTTCACACCCTTGTACACATTTTGTTATATTGTCGAATAAGGGACCAAAATTCTGTCATTTATGTCACAGTCAGACTCTGCCAAGGCTACAGCAGTATTCGTAGGTACGGTCTTGCTGTGCAATTTTCCACTCTTCGATTTATCTGGCCAATCATCCATAATGGGTATCCCTACCCTACTATTTTATCTCCTTGCCGTTTGGGTGGCCGTGGTTCTTCTGGTCCTAAGAATTTACAATCGCAAACGCTCTAGCCACTGACGATTAATCGCGCATGAGTACTACCACCGTCATACTTATTTTTCTGGCTTATCTGGCTACCCTTTTTGGGTTAGCAGGTATTGCTGAGAGAAGTAGAGGTAAGACAAAGCGTTGGTCATATGCTTATGCTTTATCCCTTACGGTTTACTGCACAGCATGGACTTTTATGGGTTCTGTGGGGCGAGCTGCTAACAATGGCATCAGCTTTCTACCCATTTACCTGGGACCGCTCATGCTCGCTCCGGTCTGGCCCATTTTGATCAGGAAGATCATTCGCATATGCAAGGCCGAAAAACTGACTTCTCTACCAGACTTCATCAGCAGTCGCTACGGACGAAGCAGAACCCTGGGCCTTTTGGCCGCTTTATTTCTGGTCATTGGTGTCGTTCCCTACATATCCATCCAGTTAAAAGCCATTGCCTCAATTTTCTCTGTTCTGACGGGAGAGGCTCCGCAACTCAACGACCCATTCTATTCAGATACCGCTTTATTGCTCACCATATTACTAGCGGTTTTCATTATGATTTTCGGGGTGAGGCGCCTGGACCCCAATCAAAGTCATAATGGGATCATGGCAGCCATTTCTTTCGAAGCCATTTTCAAGCTTTTTGCCTTTTTATTGGTCGGTGGCTTTATCACCTTTGGTGTATTCAGTGGCTTTGGAGACCTTTTTGAGCACGCCCAAACAGGTATGAATCATATTAGCAGTTGGTCGGTAGCGGGTTCGGGACTAAGCGGTTGGGACTGGTTCTGGCTCAACTTCGTGAGTATGTGCGCTGTCGTATTACTCCCTCGTCAATTCCATGTCGCTGTAGTCGAAAACCAGAGCGATCGCGAAGTGCGCAAGGCAGCCTGGTTCTTTCCGGTTTATCTGTTGTTGATCAATATATTCGTTATTCCCATTGCTATCGCAGGGGTAGTCCTCAACGTTCCCGGCGGACTAGCTGGCGCAGACAGTTTTGTAATCAGCATCCCACAGTTTTTGGGCTATGAAGGATTAGCTATTATTGCCGCTTTGGGTGGATTTGCCGCTGTCTCCGGCATGGTCATTATGTCGACCATTGCTTTAAGTATCATGATCGGTAACAATATCGTCTTACCCTATCTGCTCAGATCAGTAAAGCCAACAGAACAGTCTACCGATGACCTTAGTCAACCGCTTCTGCGGATAAGAAGGCTTATCATCTTGCTGGTTCTTTTGCTTGCTTATGCCTACTACCGAGGTGTGGCCGCGCAGTTTTCTCTAGTTGCTATCGGATTAGTCAGCTTCACAGCAGTAGCTCAATTCGCCCCGGTTGTCTTAGCGGGATTATACTGGCAGGGAGCTGCTCGAAAAGGCGCTAAATGGGGGCTCATTGCAGGCTTTATAGTATGGGCATACACACTGGCCGTGCCTACCGTATTGGGCCCCAATCCCAGCATATCTCAATTTCTAAGCCATGGTCCATGGGGCATTGAATGGCTAAAGCCCCAGGCGTTATTTGGTATGGAAGGTGTGAACCCCATAGCACATGGTGCCTTTTGGAGCCTGCTAGCAAATACCACTGCATTAGTCTTGGGCAGTATTTACTACGTGGCAAAGCCGATCGATATAACGCAGGCAGATTTCTTTGTCAATCACCACAAGTATATCAACAGAGAGACAGAAGATTACAGATTGCGCAGAAGGCAAGCCCGAGTGGGCGACTTAAGCGCACTACTAGCTCGATTCGTTGGTCCAGCTATGGCTAAAAAGATGTTTCATGATTTTGCCCGCCAATCGGGGGAATCAAGTCCGAAAGCCAACGACAATGCCTCCCCTGCCCTATTACTATTCACCGAAAAGCAACTGGCCGGTGCCGTCGGTTCGGCAGCTAGTCAAACTTTACTCAAGGGCATTATCAGAGAAGAACCTGTACAACTAGAGGAGGTCATCGGCATTCTGAAAAGGACACACGATGCTGTTCGCTACGGCCGTGAATTGGAACGCAAACAAGAAGAGCTCGAAGCATTAACCACTCAGCTCAGATCTGCCAATCGCCGGCTACAGGAGCTGGATAAGCTAAAGGCAGACTTTATCAGCACCGTTACTCACGAGCTCCGTACCCCCATTACCTCCGTCAAATCACTGGCCAACATATTAATAGATTCACCTCAACTCAAAGATGAACAGCGACTTGCCTTTTTGCGCGTAATCGTATCTGAAAGCGAGCGATTGGCCAGGCTCGTCAGCCAGGTATTGGATCTACAGAAAATTGAAGCTAAACAAGACGGCCACAATTTCCAGCTGGTCAATCTGAATGAACTCATCGAAAGCAGTGTCTCCAGTCTCGCTGGATTGGCTAAAGACAAGGGTATAGACATCTCACTCGAACTGCCAGGTGAACCCTTGTATACCTTCGGACCAAAAGATCGCCTCACTCAGGTAATGGTCAATCTGGTTGGAAATGCCATCAAGTTTGTAGCACCAAACTATGGCCGTGTGCAGGTGGAGCTCGGAATGGAAGCTACTGAGCACCTGTCTGATAGCTCACTTGCTCTGATTAAAGTGAAAGATAATGGACCAGGCATTGCTGAGGAGCAGCGCCAGTTCATCTTCGAACAATTCACTCAAATCAGCAACCAGGAACAAGGAAAACCACATGGAAGTGGACTAGGGCTTTACATCAGTAAGCGCATTGTAGAACAGTGTGGAGGTGGGTTATCTCTGGACAGCCAGTATCAAACTGGTGCCTGCTTTTTATTGAGACTACCAAATCAAATACCTACACCTCATAACGCACTATCCAAAGACACCAAAGAACCCACAAAAATCAAGCAGCTTGAAGCCGACCAATAAGCATACCGTACTAGTCGTAGACGACGAACCTGCCATCTTGCTATCAGTGAGCTACCTGATCGAGCAAGCTGGCTTTGAGACCCGGACGGCAACAAACGGAACTGAAGCTCTTGAGGTGGCCCGTGAAGTCTTACCTCAAATAGCCGTTCTCGATGTTATGATGCCCGGAATGGACGGCTTCAAACTGGCTGAAAGACTAAGAACTATAGAACAACTAGCCGATCTGCGGATCGTATTCCTCACCGCTAAGGGCACGCCCCAGGATTTGGCCGAAGGCTACCGCAGCGGCGGCGAGGTCTACCTAACCAAACCCTTCGACAATGACGATCTCGTCAACACCATTCAAGAACTGGCCGCTTTCGGCTAAAATCATAGCTTAAAAAACCATCTATCATGACCACAACCGAATCTACCGTGCAACTACCCATACAAATTGACTCTTTTGAGCACTACAAGCAGGTATATGCAGAATCTGTTGCTGACCCGGAAAAATTCTGGTCTGAACAAGCCCAGACTTTTCAATGGCACAAACCCTGGGATAAAACCCTGGAATGGAATTTCGATGGCCCGGATGTCAAGTGGTTTCAAGGGGGTAAGCTCAATATCACCGAGAATTGCCTGGATAGACATGTAGCCAATCGAGGCAACCAAACGGCTATTCTCTTTGAGCCTAATGATCCAAATGGCGAGGTAGTTAAACTCAGCTACAGCCAGCTTTTGGCAGAGGTCAGCCAAACGGCCAACGCACTCAAAAAACTAGGCATTGGCAAAGGAGACCGCGTTTGCTTTTACATGCCCATGGTTCCCGAACTGGCAGTTTCCGTATTGGCTTGTGCCAGAATTGGCGCCATCCACTCCGTCGTCTTTGCAGGCTTTAGTGCCCAGGCTTTGGCCGATCGGGTAAACGATGCCGACTGCAAGATGATCATCTGTAGCGATTACAATCAAAGAGGCAGCAAGAATATTGCGGTAAAGCAGGTCGTAGATGATGCCATAGCACTGGGTTGCCCGACCGTCGATACAGTATTGGTGCATCGCAATACGGGGGAAGAGATTACCTGGAATGATAAGCTAGACGTTTGGTATCACGAAGCGCGCGAAGGTCAAAGCACGGTGTGCCCAGCAGAACCCATGGATGCCGAAGATGTACTCTTTATACTCTATACTTCAGGTTCTACCGGAAAGCCCAAGGGCGTAGTTCATACTTGTGGTGGCTATATGATCTACACCGCATTCAGTTTCCTCAATGTATTTCAATACAAGCCCGGAGATGTCTATTGGTGCACTGCAGATATTGGTTGGATAACAGGCCATAGCTACATTCTGTACGGTCCGCTCCTTTGCGGAGCTACAAGCATGATGTTTGAGGGTGTACCAACTTATCCCGACGCAGGTCGCTTCTGGGAAGTCTGCGCTAAGCACAAGGTCAACCAGTTTTACACGGCTCCTACGGCTATTCGAGCATTGATGGCCAAGGGTGATGAGTTTGTAGAAGGGCACGACCTTAGCGATCTCAAGGTGATTGGCTCCGTGGGCGAACCCATCAACGAAGAGGCCTGGGAGTGGTACAAAGACAAGATCGGAAAGGGAACCGTTCCCATCGTAGACACCTGGTGGCAAACCGAAACCGGAGGTATGATGATCTCTGGCCTGGGTGATCACTCTCCTCAGAAGCCTACTTTCGCCGGGTATCCGCTACCGGGCATACAACCCTGTCTGGTCGACAAAGAGAGTATGACTGAAAACACGGCTAATCCAGCCGAGGGACTACTGTGTGTCAAGTTTCCCTGGCCCAGTATGTTGCGTACAACATGGGGCGACCACCAGCGCTGTAAGCAGGTCTACTTCAGTACTGTACCGGGTATGTACTTCACCGGAGACGGCGCACGGCGCGATGCCGACGGCATGTACCGCATCATTGGTCGTGTAGATGATGTCATCAATGTCTCGGGCCACCGTATGGGAACGGCTGAAGTAGAAAACGCCATCAATGAGCACGAACAGGTGGTCGAAAGTGCCGTGGTCGGCTATCCGCACGACATCAAGGGGCAAGGCATCTACGCCTACGTCATTATGGGGCCCGGTGAGCATCAACTTGACCAGGTTCACGATGAGATCATCAAGATCGTCAGAAAGGAAATTGGACCCATTGCCAAGCCAGACAAGATTCAGTTTGTCTCGGCTCTTCCCAAAACGCGTTCTGGCAAGATCATGCGCCGAATCCTACGCAAAGTAGCGGCTAATGAATTGAGCAACCTAGGGGATACCTCTACCCTGCTTAACCCAGGGGCCGTAGACCAGATTATTGAGGGTGCCGCGGCTTTGAGGTAAGTTTTGTTGTTATCGATGATTTGTGCGCAAATCATCGATAACATTTTTTTCTTTTAAACTTCCGCAGGTGGAGAAATTCCCCGAATTTCGACATCCTCGCGCGAAGTCTTGAAGACTGAGTCGCGGGATGAGGCATTCCTCGAATTCCAACATCCTCGCGCGAAGTCTTGCAGGTTAGGTTATTGGATGGGAATACGCTCAGAAATGGGGTGATCTGAAATGCTTATTTTAGCAGAGATGCAGAAGAACTACCTGGAAAGTCTCGACAAACAGTTTCGCTATTATAAAATGCTCGGGGAGCGCACCATGGCTCAGCTAACTGATGAGCAGCTGCTCTGGCGACCGAGTCCGGAAGGCAATTCCATTGGAACAATAGTACATCACCTCAGTGGTAATATGCTTTCGCGCTTTACTCATTTTCTAAGCACAGATGGAGAAAAGCCATGGCGGCAGCGGGATTTAGAATTTGAGCCGGTATCCTGCGATCGTCATAAAATCTTTGAGGTTTGGGAGGCCGGCTGGGCAAAAGTGTTTGAAGCCATGCAAACAGTTGAAGGAGAAGATCTCGAGCAAGTGATTTACATCCGCAATCAAGGCCATACGATTGTTGAAGCTTTCAATCGCCAGTCAACTCATTATGCTTACCACATTGGCCAGATGGTCTTAATCGGCAAAACGCTTAAAAAGGAAGACTGGAGCAGCCTTTCTATACCCAAAGGTCAGTCCGCAGAATACAATTCCAATAAATTCAGATCTCAAAAAAGTACAGAACACTATACCAAAGAGTGGATGGAAAAGAATTGAACTTTAAACGAGGCCGTGAACGATTGGCAATCTTAGCGCTCAATTAAACAATCAGCTTACAGCACCTGCCTCCGTTAGGGCCTCTTCCAACTCCTTCAAGACCTGAGGAATCCAGGCTTCGAGGCGTTCCGCCGTCTTTTCCATTTCGTTGTCTTCATCGAGGGCCAAGCCGTAAAATAGCTCTGGAGTAAATTCAGCTTTTGACTTAGTGTAGTCGTAGCCTTCCGTGGGCCACATACCAATGATCTTTCCGCCGTTATTGAGGATTACTTCGCCTAAAATGCCCAGGCCATCAACGAAATACTCATCGTAGCCCAACTGGTCACCAAGCCCATACATAGCTACAATCTTACCGGTGAAGTCGATGGTCTGAAATTGCGGGAAAAAGTCTTCAAAATCACTTTGCAAATCGCCATCATACCAAGTAGATAGCCCAATGATGATGAAATCAAAGCGGGCGTAGTCTTCCACCTTCATATCTATACCAGCGATGACCTCCAGCTCTGTGGCTTCCCAGGTCTCTACGAAGTCATTGGTAATCACCTCTGTGTTTCCGGTATCGGAACCAAAGAAAAGTCCCACCTTCAAGTTGTCGAATGCTGACATTAGTTCATTGGTTTTCATGAGCTAAACCCCTCGGCGAAGCCCATAGTTTTGCGAACTGCAAAGTTAAGTCAGGAGATGGGGAGTTGGGATTGGGGGAGTGTCATTTTTTGGCTAGCTAAATGAGATTCCCCAGCCGTTGTCAACGGCTGGGGAATATTAACCTCAGTCTTTTTTCTAATAAGCTAATTATTGTCGCCAAAATTCAATCACCTCCTTTCCTGGCGCATGAACATTGCGAAACCTGATAGCCTCTGCCTCTGTATCGAATGGCCCAAAACCCACTTTGCTGGGAGTAAGATCTCCTTCAACAACGACCATCTGGACCTGTGTATATCGTTCCCTTAGGGTCATAGCATACTCGTCTGCATACAGATCATTACCAAATGCCTCCATTTGTATGAAATAGAAGATAGTATTATTGCTTCGTATGTCCTGCCTATTCTGTTGGATATTTGATTTTGAACGTTGACCTGAGGTATGGTCATGTTCATCCAAATCCCAAACCCTCTTTCTAAGCTCTTTTACCGATTCCGTATGATCTTTTTCTGTTTCATCCTGTCCCTGCTGAATGACAGATGATTCAACGACTGTATTTGAGTTGAAATCGTCCGTCGCATCGCGGGTTCCTTGCGTAGGATAGTCCAATCGGACCTGCTCTGGCTGTATGATTTGAGCCAACCATGCTTCTCGGTTTATCGCTAAGTAAACTATAGCGATTACCAGAATGACGGAGAAGAAAAAACCAAGGTTTCCTCCGCTACGCTCATAGCTATTGTCACCTCCGTAGTTAGGCTTCAATCTAGCCATAGTAGCACTACCTGTGAGTATCACTATGACCAAAGCTCCAATAATA
>JBCBVN010000197.1:0-7989 GCA_039817625.1 Bacteroidota bacterium | reverse complement strand
CACTCATACAAGCGCTTAATGATCGCATACGTGAAGCGGCCGACCAACTCGCCCAGCAAGCCAGTTGGAATTTGGAAGAATTGATAGCAGAGCTGGAAGGATTAAGCGTGGTTTGAGTACTTTTAATTTGGACTTCCGCAGGTCGATAGAACAAACACCGATGTATACTTACAGCGTGCTAAAACAGCAATTTCAAAGATGCGCTTCCCGTTCATACCCCCGACCTGCGTAAGTCTACTTGAATGATTCAGGTAGACAAGTCCAACCATAAATCCACATCGATGAAAACCTTTCGTTTATATCTCTTCTTTTTCATTGCCCTCGCCCTTCTTTCGCAATCTTGCGTAGCGCCCAGTCTGTCAAAAGCCCAATCGCTTTTTTCCGCTACTGTTGTCAACGACAACTTATCTCAATTGGGGTTAGAGGGTGTGGATTTTGAGCAGCTCTATCCCATCGATAAGGAGGTACAGCTTGCCGACAGGCCAGATGTCAACTACAATCGAGTACTCGAATTGCTCAATGAGGCGCTGGAAAAAGAAGACCGCCTGCGCAAAGACAAGCTGCTCGGCACGGCAGTCGTATTGCGATCTCTGACCCACTTTCAGCTCGATAATTACGAGGCGGCATCGACTGATGCTGAGCGAGCGCAACAGCTGTTTGAGCAATCGCCGGAATTGATCACCGAAGGCGGACGAGATCTGGCGTTGGCCTATGCCATCGGACCTATTATCGGGAATGCGCAACTTTTTGATAGCTTGGAAGACTGGCAGCTTGATGAAGACGAAGAACTGCCCGAAGCATTGGAAGCCAGCAATATTTACAGCTCCATCGACCTATTGATTGGTACGGAGAGCAGCGAGGCTATGATGCCCATCCGTATCGTCGATCAGCTAAAATTGGCTCGGTCCAAAGTGATCGACAGTAAGGGTACGGAGATCTACCTCCAAAACCAGATTCTGGCTAGCCTGATGAATTGGAAACGAATCCTGGACGTCCAGAATACGATGGCCAGGGTGGCGAATATCTTTCAAGACCAGCCCAGCACCTTCGAGCGTTGGCAAGAGCGCAAGAACGACGTGGTAGATAATTTGGGACTAGAATTGGTCAGGCTGCTCGACCTGGCAGGTGAAGATGATCCCAGCTATCTACAGTGGGCAGACATCATTACACCATAGCTATTCAACCTCAAGTCACCTCAACTCGTTCCCAAGTCGCAAGCAATCTTTCCCATTATGATAACCGAAGCTACGGTAGAGCAGATTCTACCCAAACTAAAGACCTTCGATACTTTTGATGGTATTTCCGAAGAAGCCCTTTTGTGGCTGGCCAAAAAATCGGAGTGCCTGACCGTACCCATCGGCAGCGAAGTCTTTACTGCCGGAGAAGCAGCCAACTACATGATCATGTTGGTCGAAGGGGAATACGTAGTCAAATTTACACGCCAGGGTAAAGAGCGGGAGGTAGGTACTTCCACCGATGGCCAGATAACCGGAGTTTTACCTTTTAGCCGAATGCATACGATTGGCGCTACGGCAACTGCCACCAAAGATTGCCATTTGCTCATGCTGCACAAAGATCACTTTGTAGAAATGGTCAATGTAAGCTATGAGTTGACCCAGGCGCTGGTAGCGGTAATGACAGAGCGGGTGCGCAACTTTCAGCAGCTTCAATTATCGAATGAAAAAATGATGGCACTGGGTAAGATGTCGGCTGGGCTGGCTCACGAACTCAACAACCCGGCTGCTGCCATAGTGCGAGCCAGCGAGGTGCTATACGACCATATGCACCAAACACCGGAAGGATTTAAGGAGGTCATCACCATGCCCGTAACGCCTGAGCAGGTAGACCAGGTCAACAAAATTTTGTTCGATAAAATCAATGGATTCGCAGATGTGGATCTCAGCTTAATGGAACGGGAGGAGATGCTAGACGACATCATAGATTGGCTGGATGATAAGGACATAGAGAGAAGCGAAGAAGTAGCCGATAATCTGGTCGATTTTGCCTTCGATGCAGAGGCACTAGATCAGGTAGCCAGTATACTCCCAGGCGAGGCGCTTGCATCTGTCCTAAAATGGATAGAAACCAACCTCATTACCGAACGACTAGTCGTAGACATCAGAACTTCAGGAGAGCGAATAGCCAATCTGGTGAGCTCGATCAAGTCTTACACACACATGGACAGAGAGCCCAGTTTTGAGGTGATCGACATCGTCCATGGCTTAAAATCTACCCTGACTATTTTGAAACACAGATTCAAGAAGCAGAAGGTAGAACTAGATAAACAGATCTCGTGTGAATTAGCTAAAGTACGGGCCATTCCCGGAGAAATGAATCAGGTCTGGACCAATCTCCTGGCCAATGCCCTTGACGTATTGCCTGATGGCGGTAAGATTAAAATCCGAACGTTCACAGAACGAGGATATGTCTGTCTGGAGATTGAAGACAATGGTCCAGGCATACCTGAAGAGATCCAGCGTCGGGTTTTTGAGCCGTTTTTCACCACCAAGGCCGTAGGAGAAGGTACTGGAATGGGCCTTGATATTGTCAAAAGAATAGTCGACAGGCATCAAGGCCTGGTCTCTGTAGAATCAGTGACCGGACGCACCTGCTTTAGAACCTGCCTACCCATCTACAAAGCTTAATCAATGGCCGATCAAAGGAAACCCATCATTCTTTCCATAGATGATGACCAACAAGTGCTGCGATCACTAAAAAGGGATCTCAGACAGCAATACAAAGAGAACTACCGCATCATCAGTTCTGACAATCCGGAAGAGGCTCTAGAGGCAGTTGAAGAGCTAAAGAAGAAAGGCGAAACCATTGCCCTGTTCTTGTCTGATCAGCGAATGCCGGAAATGAGAGGTGTTGATTTTCTGGAAAAGGCTCGCCCCTATTTCCCTGAGGCAAAATCGGTTCTGCTGACGGCCTATAGCGATACAGAGGCCGCCATAAAGGCCATCAATGATGTCAATCTCGACTATTATTTGATGAAGCCCTGGGATCCACCAGATCAAAAGCTGTATCCGGTTCTGGACGAGTTGCTGGAAGACTGGCAACTCAGTTTTCGCCCGGCCTGGAAGGGATTGCAGCTTATCGGGTTTCCCTACTCGCCCAAAAGCCACAACCTCAAAGACTGGCTGGCCGGCAACCTATTCCCCTATCGCTGGCTGGAGGCTTCCTCAGCTGAGGCTGAAGAGCAAATGAAACTTCATGGAATAGAGACCCGTGACCTACCTGCTGTCATCACCGAAGAAGGAGAAACACTCATAGATCCCACACCTAGTCAGTTGGCAGAAAAGCTGGGTATGAGTGCTCATGTCAGTGATGACATTTACGATGTCGTCATCATAGGTGCCGGACCTGCGGGTATGGCTGCTGCCGTTTATGGGGGGTCAGAAGGTTTGAAAACGCTACTTATCGAGAAGCGTGCCCCAGGAGGACAAGCAGGTACCAGCTCGCGCATAGAAAACTATCTGGGCTTCCCATCGGGTCTATCCGGGGCGGAACTCACTCGCCGAGCTATGGCACAGACTTTGCGATTTGGGGTCGAAGTGGTCAGTCCTCGCGAAGTAGAGCACATCAAAATTCAGGATGGCTATAAAATCCTGAACCTTGACGATGGCTCAACGGTAAAGAGTCGGGCAGTAATCGTCACCACAGGTGTGCAGTATAGAAGATTGCCTGCGGAAGGCGCCGATGATCTGACTGGCGCAGGTGTTTACTATGGGGCCGCCATGACAGAGGCCAATAGCTGCAAAAACAAGCAAGTCTATGTAGTAGGTGGTGGAAACAGCGCTGGCCAGGGTGCAGTATATCTAGCCAAGTTTGCGGATAAAGTGACCATCTTAATCCGAAAGCCCGATCTAAGCAGCAGCATGTCTTCCTATCTAATTGATCAGCTGAACGCCTTAGACAATGTTGAAATTTTGGGCCGAAGGCAGGTCGAGTCTGTACAGGCTGAAGAGGAGCGTTTACAGATGCTGACCATAAAAGACCTGGAGCAAGACGATTGCTATCAGGTTCCAGCCGACGCCCTATTCATTTTTATAGGTGCTAGGCCTTGTACAGACTGGCTGGAAGAAGGTGACGTGCTGTGCGACAACAGGGGCTTTTTAGTTACCGGTCCCGAGCTGACCCACAAGAATGAATACATCGGAGCCTGGCGCGAGGAGCGAGCACCATTCCTACTCGAAACCTGTCAGCCAGGCATTTTTGCCGCAGGAGACGTACGCTCGGGAGCTATGAACCGAGTGGCCGGAGCTGTAGGTGAAGGAGCCATGGCCATTAAGTTTGTGCACGAATATCTGGCACTGACTTAGGTTTTTTATTCTTCCTCCGCTTCAGCTTCCTCGTCTTCCAATACGATCTCGCGCAGATCGCGATTGACCGCAATGCTGGCATTCAACTCGAAACCGATGAGCAGAAACAGCGCATTGAATTGCAGCCATAACATGAGAATGATGATGGTTGCAATAGAGCCATAGAACTTGTTGTAGATTTCGTATCGATTGAAATTGTCGATGTAAAAGCTAAAAGCGAGGCTAGCCGCCAAACTCAGTACGGTAGCCAGCGATACACCGGGCGAGAAATACTTGAATCGTCTGTAGGTAGCCGCCCCGTATCTAAATAGCGTACCTATGGTGAAGTAATACAGCAACAACATGATGACCCAGCGAGAAACGCTGACCAGCAAAGTAGCGACCCGCGAAAGTCTGGTTAAATCTGTCAGCCACCGAATGAAGGTGTCGCCTAAAATCACAAAAGCCGTACTCGCAAATAGAAACAAGCCGATCAGGCCCGTTAAGCCGATTGCTATCAGGCGCTTGCGCAGGAACCCTCGCCGGCGAAACGTTTTTACGTAACTTTTTTCAAAGCCGCGCATCATGGCCATCATACCGTTGCTGCTGAAATAAATGGCCAGGATCATACCAAAACTCAGCAATCCTATTCGGGGCTGGGAGGTGATTTCATCCATCAATTCTATGAGCATATCGCCTGCCTGGCCGGGCATAACCGACTGTATCGACTGCGCAACGATATACTGAAACTCGTTGAGCTCAGGAAACCAAATAGCCAGTAAATTCAAGGCAAAAGGCACCAGCGTAAACAGTACCAGCAAACTGGGAAATAGCGACAGGAAAAAGCTGAACGCTATGCTATTGGCGCGCAGAAAAAGATCGTAACGCTGAAACTCCAGGAGCGTAAAATGAACCACATCGTAAATGGCGACTCCCTGAAATCCGGGCAGGGAGTGTTCTTTGCTGTAATTGAGTACCCGATGCAGTAGCGGATGCTCTTTGAACCAAGTTACTATACGTTCGGTCGTGCGTTTAAACCTACTCAAAGTGGGGCCGTAGTTTTTCTACCAAATTGGCTGGGGCATTTACCCTTTTATTCGTGTTCATATCTACAAAACACAACTTGACCTTTCCACCGTTCACTAATTTGCCTTTTTCATTGAAAACGCGCATGCGAAAACTAATCGTCTCGGCAGGCAAGGCTAGCAATTCTGTCTGTATATCCAAAAGCTCGTCGTAGCGGGCAGGGCGCACAAAGCGCATATCCATGCTCATGACCGGCATCATCACTCCTTGCTCAGCCTCCATAGCGGCATAGCTCAGCCCCAAATCTCGCAGCATTTCTGTACGTCCGATTTCGAAAAGCATGGCATAATGCCCATAATAGAGATAGCCCATTTGGTCGGTCAGGGCATAGCGCACGCGGAAAGGGGTGGAATGAGTAAGCACGGGATAAAGGTAATAACTCCCTCCGGTCGTGGGATAACTCGGGCTATCGCCCTCGCGAGACTTGCGCGCTTATCAGCGACGCGGGGATAACTCGGGTTTACACCCTCGAGGGATTTGCGCGCCTATCGGCAACGCGGGAAGACTCGGCTATCGCCGAGTTAGTCACAGCAAGGGCACAGCCGGGTTAATCCCGCGAGGTGATGGCCGAGCTTTCCCGTTCTTTTCCTCCGTAAAAGTGCTCCTTATCCAAGGTCATGCCAGGAGGACCAAATAATATTCTTCGCCAGGCTTTCAGGCTGCGATACCTGGCCAGATCGCGGAATACATCAATATGTTCGTGAAAGACCAGATGAACTGGATTATAGCTGTTGACCGGTTTCAATATTCCATAGTTGGGCCGCTCTTCTTCGCCTTGAAAGGTGCCGAACATCCGATCCCAAATGATGAGACTCGATCCGTAATTTTTATCGAGGTACTTATCATTGGTCCCGTGGTGAACCCGATGATGGCTCGGCGTGACAAAGAAGAACTCTATGGGTGCCCAAACGCGATCAATCAACTCTGTGTGTAACCAAAACTGGTATAAGACTCCCAGCTGGTTGCAGATAAAAAACACGAAAGGGTCAAACCCAAACAAGCCGATCGGGATAAAAAAAATCACCTTTATATGCTGCGTCCAACTCAGTCTGAAGGTAGTAGAGAAATTGTACTGTTCACTACTGTGGTGGGTAACATGAGTCGCCCACCAAAAGCGCTGTTCGTGAGAGATCCGGTGAGCCCAGTAGCGGAAGAAATCGACCGCTATATAGCAGAGTATAAACGACCACCAGGTAATGGGGACGTACAGTGGGCTCCAGTTGTAAAAAAACAGAATAACGAAAAAGAGAAAGCCTTTTGCCAGTGCTCCACTAATCAGATGGCCAATGCCTACCCCTATGGCTGCAAAAGCGTCTTTCTTGTCGTAGTCGTGATCGTGCTTGCGCCTGAGATACCATTCCAATACCGCCAATGATATCATGACCGGGACTGCCCACAAAATAATGGGAGGCAGGTCCATGGCCAGGATATCATCGAGCGTGTAGAGGGGTTTGATAGTCTTTTAGGGAGATTTGTGGTTAAGGTATTTGGTTGGAAATCTGCTTTTGATTGTGGTTTTGCTTTTGAGATCAGTGCGAGAGTCTGTTAGGCCAAGCTAGCATGCATAGGCCTTACAGACTGAAAGACTTTCCACAGGTCATAGCTTTAAGATATTGTCTTTCAAAGATTGCAATACCTTTGAGCGAAGCACAAATCTAATCTAAAAGACTTCAACAGCTTAAAGATAAGTCTTCTGAAGATTGCTGCAGCTTTGAGCAGAGAAAAGACTACCTATTATAAAGCTCCAGTCCTGCTTCTTCGTATTTATCACCTTCGATCCAGAATGGGCGTTCATCGCGGTCGGCGATCAGGCGGGCAGCATAGGTGAATGCCACACAGAACTTACGCAGATACTCGTAATCGATGGTGTTGGGGTTATCACTTACCTGATGATAGTACTGCATGATTTCATCGTCGAAGTCGGCAAAACCCTCGGTAAAGGTAATAGCCGGCACGCCTTTTTGGGCGAAGGACACATTATCCGATCGATCGTAGAGTCCTTGCTCTGGAGCAGGGTTATTGTAGATCGTAAAATCGAAGAGATCTGCTGCGGCTTGGACCTCTGCCTCTACGCCTGTACGGCCACCACCAAAGGTAGAAATGGCATTCACGTCATTATAGCCTGCGCCATCTACATTGAAATTGTAGACCGTCTGCTCTAGCGGAACCAGGGGATTCTCGGCATAGTACTGGCTACCCAAAAGACCCAGTTCTTCACCCGTTACGGCCAGGATAATAATCGACCTGCGGGGAGGTTGCTCAGCAAAACACCGTGCAGCACTCAATAATGCAATGGTACCTATACCATTGTCTCGGGCACCGTTGAAAATGCTATCCTCTGGTGTATATGCGCCACCTCCCTGCTCGCCGACTCCAACGTGGTCCATATGAGCTGTCATGATCAAATACTCATCAGCTAGCTCAGGGTCGCTACCTCGCAGTATACCGCCAATATTGCGGCTGTTGTTGGGACTGATGCGCATACCTTCGCTCATGGTCTCCCCCTTCAGCGTCTTGGTAGCTGTAGTGATGGAATTGATGGTCGCCTCATCGATATTAAGAAAGCCATAAGGAATGGGAGAACCGGGATCATCGTCATTGG
>JBCBVN010000196.1:0-7993 GCA_039817625.1 Bacteroidota bacterium | reverse complement strand
ACAGTAAATGTAGGCAATCTGGCACCCAGCATCTGTGCAAACGAGTGTTTGATCCTGGATCTGGAATTATCCGGGACATCTCCGTTTACCGTCGAAGTAAATGTATTTGATGAATTCCTTCCTCCGGTCAATATCCTTTTTGACCAGCTGAATGGAGATACGAGTATTTCAAGCTGTGATTTGAACTTTGATCTCACCCTCTACGACAGCCTGGAAATTGTATCCGTAGCAGATGCTCAATGTGCTGCGGACACGAGTATTGTCGTTGTTTTTGATGTTCAGTTAAATACCATTGTCGATTCTAGTGGAATCTTCTGTACGGGAGACTTAGTCCTCATTGGTGGACAAATCTTTGATGTTGGGAACCCATCGGATACCTTTACCGTAGCTGGAAATATGGGCGAATGCGATACCTTATATCAGGTAGCGCTCGAGTTTTTACCCGCACAGAGCGTCATCGATACCTTTGAGCAGACTATTTGCTTGGGTGATTCGATTCTGATTGGCAATACGCAATTTGACGCGGGTAACCCTGAGGGCTTGACCAGTTTCCCATCAGATTCTGCGGCGAGTTGCGACAGTACCCTGTATGTCAGACTAAGCTTCCTCAATCCTGCTTTTGGATCTTTCACTACTTCTGCTTGTGCTGGCGATACCGTTCTAGTGGAAGGAACAGCCTTCTTTATCCAAGATCCTGACGGCCTTGTTGTCATCGAAAATGGAGCGGCAAATGGGTGCGATAGTCTCCTTTCTGTAATCATCAATTTCACCATACCTCCAGAGGTAGAATTGATGGGTGACGATATCCTCTGCCTGGGAGATACAGCTATGCTCGAATTCGAGATTGATAATGGCGGTGGATTAAGTGTAGTCATACAGGATAGTGCAGGTACAACCCTACCCATCAACGGGGTTGGAAATAACACCACTCTGGAATTGACACCCGAGTTCAGTACCTATTATACCATCATTTCGGCAAGTAGTGGCAACCCATGTCCGGTCGTGTTCAACCCCATGGATACCGTTTTTGTGGGCGTCAATAGGATCGTAGGAACTTTGACCTCGGAGTTCAATCAATCGGGCTTTCAGATCAGATGCCAGGGAGAAAATGATGGCGAGCTGATACTCAACATGCTGGAAGGAGTCCCGCCTTACGATATTCAATGGTCTAGCGGTGAAAGTGACACTGCACAGGTTGGTGGCCTCCCACCCAACAACTACTCCGTTCTGGTGACAGATGCCAACGGATGCACCATAGAGCCGTCGATACTGCTGCAAGCCCCACCTCCCATCACGCCAGATCTCAGTCTGATCGGTCCCAATTGCAATAGTGATGAGGGAGCCATTACCATAGAGAGTATCGAAGGGGGCCTTCCTCCATTTGAGCTCTCTATCGATGGAGAGTTTTTCGTTACTGCAAACAGCTTCCCCTACACTTTCATCGGACCTCCCGGCGATTACACCCTACAAGTACTGGATGGCTTTGACTGCGAGCTGGATCTGCCCGTCACTATACCTTTAAGCAATGCTCCCCAACTAAATCTGCCTGGCGACACCTCCATCATACTCGGTGACAGTCTATTTGTCGTCGCTCAGGTCGACTTTACGCCCGACAGCATCTTCTGGGAGCCGGCGGGAATAGTGTCAGACCCTAATGGCCTGTCCGTATTCCTGAGTCCTGAGAACACGACTTATGTCCAATTAACCGTCATAGATGATACAGGCTGCCGGGTTACCCGAGGCTTTGAAATTCTGGTCGATGAACGCATACCTGTTTTTGTCCCGTCGGCTTTCTCACCGAACGGAGATGGCAACAATGAGCTGTTCCAATTCTATACGGGCCCGACCGTAAGTGAAGTCATTCTGATGCGAATCTATGACCGCTGGGGGACCATGGTTTTCGAAGAGAGCAGTTATCCGGCATTCGATACGAGTAAAGGCTGGGACGGCACCCTAAATGGGCAAAGGCTCAATGCAGCGGTATTCGTTTACTATGGTGAGCTCAGGCTCAATGATGGATCGGTTGTGGTCGTGCAAGGGGATGTAACACTTGTCAGGTAAATACAAGTAGGGGCAATTAAATTATATACAGTTATTGGCTTAACACAATTCTGCCTACCTTTGCCCTAGCAATTACTGTAAATACTTTATAGAGAACATTCAACCAAATATCACTGTACGATAATAGACAAACCGGACAACCCCCATCCACTTTAGCGCCTGTTAGCACAGATTTAGTTTACATATTATCATTTTAACATGACAAAAATTGGCGTCTATTACGACGGCAACTACTTTCTGCACGTCAGTAATTATTACAACTACGATCATCCGCGCAAACGCAGGTTAAGCGTCACAGGACTTCACGATTTCATCAGGCACCAGGTGGCTGATTACGAAGGGGATGACGTAAGTCGATGTAGAATCGTCGATGCCCACTACTTTAGGGGCCGACTCAGTGCCCAGGAAGCCTTTCAAAGAGGGCAAATCATTTATTGGGATCGCGTATTTGATGACATTCTCATGTCCGCAGGCGTGACCACTCACTACTCTACCCTGAAGTCTACCCACGGTCGCCGGGAAGAAAAAGGCATAGACGTCTGGCTGGCTTTGGAATGTTTTGAACAAGCGACCCTTAGAGATCTCGATGTTGTAGTTCTCGTCGCTGCAGATGGAGACTTCTTGCCCCTGGTGCGCAAGCTCAACTCGAGAGGAACCCGGGTAGTCATTATGTCCTGGGACTTTGAGGTCAATAGCGACAGCGGAAACTCCACCATTACCAGAACCAGTCAGGACCTGCTGGAGGAGGCCAGTTATCCGATTCCCATGCACGAGGTCATCGATAACAGGCTAAAGAGAAATGATCCGATCGTCAACAACATATTTGTTGCCAATAGCTCGGAAACTCAGCGCAACAACCACCCAGACTTCAACCGCCCGGAACAAGGTGGTAGTGATGAGGAAGAAAAGCCTAAAGGTCCAGTTGAATATGAAAAGCCGGAAGAAGGTGAAGTTGGCGATCTGATGGTCAGTCGGGTGCTTAGCTTGAAAAATGGCTACGGATTCATCCAGTATCCCCCCAACAATCTCTTCTTCCACTACTCGACGGTACAAAATATCGACTTCAACGACCTGCTAATAGGCGACTTGGTCGAGTTCAGGTTATCTTATAATGAAGTAGGCCAGCTGATTGCGACTGAAGTCCAGCTACTCGAAGACGAGGAGGAATAGTCATGGCTAGCTTATTCATTTCCAGAAGCCTAGCTGAAGACAGTCCAGTAAGGGCTTGGTGCACCGCTAATGAAGTATCGCTGGTGGATCAATCTTTGGTGCACTTTAGCCAGCCAGACCGCATCGTCTGGCCCGATGAGCATTTTGATTGGGTTTTCTTCTACAGTCCAAGAGGCGTAGAATACTTCTTTGACCAATATCCTCACGAATGGAGTGATTTTCAATTTGCCTGTTTTGGCCACGGAACTGCTGAAGCACTGAGGGCCAAAGACATTCAAGCTGCGTTTGTAGGTAACGGAGAGTTCAGACAAGTCGCCGACGATTTTGCAGAAGTAGCCACAGGGCAAAGTGTACTATTCCCCCAGGCAAGAAACAGCAGAAGAACGGTCAGCAGGCATATAGGCGATAGAATCCTCGCTACGGAAGTCGTGGTCTATGAAAACGAAGCCAGACCAGTAGAATTTGAGCAAAGTTTCAAATATCTACTCTTCACCAGCCCGATGAATGTGATGGCCTTTCTGGAAAAGAATTTCATTGACCCTTTCACGCATGTGCTGGCCATAGGGGCCACGACGGAAGCCGCCTTAATAAATCGCGGGATCGAAGAGCCATTGGTGGCAGAATCACCCAGCGAAGAAGCCCTGGTAGAAGTCCTTAAAACACGAACCGATTAGACGCTCTTCAGGCGTCTGTGACTGTCGACGATTCGCGCGCTCAGCCAGTCGAGGGCGTAGTCGAATACTTCTTGTTGCTCGGGTTCATTGTGCAGCTCGTGGTAGAGACCTTTCCACGTTTTCATTTCCAGGTCTTCACCATCAATTCGATGGACAAATTCACGACTTGCTTCATGGCTGGTGAGCCCGTCTTCGTCTCCATGCATGACCAATAGCGGCAAATCAATGTGGCCGCTAAACTGATCTAAATGCTCGGCGGCTTTGATCAGATCGACCCCAACCCGCGAGCTTACTTTCGAATGTACAAAAGGGTCTTTAGTGTAGCTCTCCTCAATACCTGGCGTGCGGCTGAGCTGACTTGTGTCCAGATCGTTGGTTACCGTGAAGGCCGGGTAAATGTTGCGCATAAACCGGCCCAAAGCCAGCAAAACCGGATTGACCTGGAATGGCAATTGAATATAGGGTGCTGATGCTATAGCGCCAGCAATACGCGGTTTTCGCCTGATGATGTAGTTGAGCAGCAAATTGCCGCCCTTGCTGTGGCCGTAGAGAAAAACGGGCAAGTCGGGATACAGGCGCTCGCACTCGATGACCAGGCGAGCGATGCTGTCGTAGTAGTGCCTGAAGTCGGCCACGTAGCCACGCTTGCCCCCACTCCGGCCGTAGCCGACCCGATCGTAGCCGACCATGGCTATGCCCGCATCCGCGAAGTGCTGTGCCATATGGTCATAGCGACGGGCATGCTCTCCGATACCGTGGATGAGTCCGACTACCGCCCGAGCATTCTGACACGGCCATTCTACCGCCTCAACGGTGTGGCTATCTGGAGATTTCCATGAAAATTCTTTGACCGACATGACAATTTGTTTTTAGGCTGCGGGAAAAATAGGGAAATTTGCCGCATGAAACCTCGCATTGTATTCATGGGTACGCCTGATTTTGCCGTACCGAGCCTAGAAGCCCTCATTGATCATGGTTATCCGGTCGTGGGTGTCGTCACCGCAACCGATAAAATGGGCGGCCGTGGCGGCAAGAAATTACTGGAATCGGCCGTAAAGAAATGTGCCCAAAAGCACAACATTCCCATACTGCAGCCTACCAAGCTGAGGGACGAGGGTTTTTTAGACGACTTGCGCAGGTGGGAAGCCGACTTGCAGATCGTGGTGGCCTTTCGCATGCTACCTGAAGTGGTCTGGAATATGCCTGAGCTGGGAACATTCAATTTGCATGGCTCCTTACTTCCCAAGTACCGGGGAGCTGCTCCGATCAACTGGGCCATCATCAATGGAGAAGAAGAAACCGGTTTGACCACCTTCCTCATCAGACACGAGATCGATACCGGCGATATGCTCTTGCAGGCCAAAACCCCCATTGGCCCCAACGAAACCGCCGGAGACCTGCACGATCGCATGATGGTGATGGGAGCAGATTTGGTCGTAGAGACCGTCAAACTGATCGAAACAGACGACTACACCCTCCAAAAACAAGATGATCGCCTGGCCTGCCCGGCACCTAAGCTGAAGCGGGCCATCTGCCAAATCGATTTTAACCAGTCTACCCAACAGGTCCACAATTTTATTAGAGGACTGAGTCCGTATCCGGCAGCCTGGACGATACCGACCAGCGTAAGTCCAAAAGAAGAAGAATCCCGACCTGCCAGCATCAAGATATTCGATACCAGACCCCGTGTTGAAGACCACGAACTGCCCGTTGGCACCCTACTGACGGATGGAAAAGAGGAAATTAAAATTGCCTGCAAGGATGGCTTTATCCACGTACTAAAGCTTCAAATAGAAGGTCGTAGACGCATGATTACCAAAGACTTACTGAATGGATTTTCCTTCGAGCAAGGATTGGTCATGGAATAAGGCTAGATGCCATCTATTGCACCAGCCCGATTAAAGCCCGGTAGTCATCAAAGGGTGCGTCAGTGTCCTTCATTTCCAGCAGCAAGTCGTAGTCTAGCTCCTGATAAGCGTCTTCCAGTTCGTTCAAGGTTTTTGAACATCTGATCTCCAGCTGACCACTGGCCAATTGGCTTTTTCGCCATCGGTAGGTATTCAGCAGTTTTTCCAGGATTTCCGCCCGGACCTCCATGGGGTCGGCTTCGGCATCTACCGCCTCGGCATTGGTAAAAGCCCGGTTGGTGCGGGCCAGAATCTGAGCATCGCTGAGCAGATAATAGGCCGTGTAGAGCTCAGATGTCTCTTGCTTGTCCAGCAATTGAGCGTATACATTCAGCTGGATTTCCTCGCGGTTTCTGATCAGGTTCTTAAACCGCGTTTTGCCTCGCCATTTCAGGTCGATCACTGCTATGTTGCCATTGGCATGATGTGCAATCAGATCTGCTCTGGCTTTCAATGTCAACTCTCCGATTTGCCCTTCCAGGTCTATTTCCGACTGGAGTCTTTCCCAGCCGTTATCCCGAAGGCTACAAATCAGCGACCAGGCCGCCCGTTGCACCTGCCTGCGAAACTGCACGCGATCAGGCTCGTAGCCATACTCCAAAAACAGGCCACCTTCCCGCCTTAAAATATCCGGTTCTTGTTGTACGACCCACCGGTTGACCGATGCCTGAGTCCATTCTTTGAGCGGTCGGTGGTCTTCAAAAATCCGCTCCATGAATCGGTGAGACAGCAAACCCCTCAAACGCGTGCCCAGGCGCAATTCCGGTTGCCTGCTCGGCTTGATCAGCAAACCGTATTGAAAAGCCCACTGATGAGGATGATACAGAAATCGCTCGAGCGAGCTGGGCGATTCGTAGGGACGCTCATGCATGTGTTCAGGCGATCCTATCGTGATAAACGGCACCGGCGGATCGAGCGGATTCAGGTCGGTGATGGAAAACTCGGGCGATGGCCAATCCAGGAAACTGGGATCCCCATCCTTGTCGATATGCATGCAGATCGAGTCCAATTGATCGCCAAACAGGGCTTCGAGCTCTCCGAGCAATGGATGGGCAGATACCTCCGTACCAGAAATTCGATCGGGGATACAGAGCACCAGCCGATCTTTGGTGAAGAGCAATGGCCGGGTACGACTCCAAATCTGGCGCTGGTTTTTGGCCGAAGGACTGAGCAGGTGGACGGATTGGCTGGTGAGATAATCCAGCTCGTTCTGAAACCAGTTGCTGAAAAAGTAGTCCGCCTCTTCCTGCACAAAATCCCACCAAATCAGCTCAGATATCTCGCCGCAAATCGCCGCTGGGTAGAAGGCCGCGGGCAAACTATGCTGCTGTTCAGCATGAAAGTTGGCCGGTGCTGCCTCATATACTGTCCGAACAATTCGATCTACCTGGAGCGGGCTAAACTCGTCTTCATCGACCTGATCGATCAGGTCTACTGCCCTTTTGGCCTGCGCAGCCAGGGTGTTGAGTCCGATCGCATCATCGCTATCTTCATCTAGCCTGGATTTCACCCAATTAACCAGAAATACGAACAATTTCCTGACCTCAGACTTAGGCGCTCGACCTTCGATCGGATACCTGGTACGCCTGAACCAGAAGTTGTATTCGCTTTCTATGGTTTCAGGCTCGATGCGGGAATCTCTTTTGGCCAGGCGAGGCAGCTCTTGATCGAAGAACTGAGTGGTAGCCTGAAACCAGGCTTCGCTGAACAAGCCCGGGCTATCTGACAAAGCCGCTGCAAGCCGATAACCCAACCGCCGATCCAGTGGCTTGACGATGAGTTTTAAAAACTCGTGCAGTTTGCGCAGATCAACTGGTTCCCACAAAAAGGTGGGCACCAACTTAAGCACTTGAAGGCTAGGTCTGGCCAGGCTGGTGCTGGGTACACCGATGTTGGGCAAGCCTTCCATGCGGAAAGACAAATCCAGTGTCTGCCGCTTTTTGGCCATGAGTACCGCCGGCTTCCAATCGGGGTTAAGTCGTTTTAGCTTGGCTAAGTAGGCCGAAATGTGGGTATCTCTGGCAGCTTTGATCAGTATGAGGCTGCCGTCATTCTGAAGTTTATTTTTTTGAGAATCAATTGACTGAGCATTCGTTGGGGCCAGTGACTCTTCCTTCCAACTCGCAATCTGCCGTTGTCCTTCTGATGCCCATCGGCGGATAAATGATTCCTTAGGTTCTG
>JBCBVN010000195.1:0-8082 GCA_039817625.1 Bacteroidota bacterium | reverse complement strand
GTAGTACAACACAGAATAAACCGTACCCATGGTCTCCCCTCTGAAGCCGTAGCGAGTCAGAACCTTATCTCCGGTAGACTCCTGCTGGCAACTGCCTAATATCATTAGCAGAAAAATCCCTGCAAGCAATCGCCGGGTACAATATCCACCAAAACATTTCTCTGATGTTTCTATGGCACAAAGCTCGCCTTGAGGCCTTGCAAGCTTCGATTTCTGTTCTTTCATCCTACTCATATCATTCGTCTTTCCTCTATTTTCTGATCTAAGCTGTATCTACCCGGGCCTGCAATTAAAACCGCCAGTACCCCGACAAAATAATGAAGCGGATAGGCCACTTTACTCCAGCCGTCTTCAGGATTCTTAAAGTGCAGCCATGCAGCGACCAGCATCGCAAAGAGATACGGCAGTGTGGCCAATCTGGTTTTGAGGCCAATCACAATCATACCTGCGCAGACCAACTCTGCAAAAGTAACGAGATACAAGCTGAGCTCAGAACCTATCCCCAACGGGTCAGGAAAACCCAGATCGCCATTGAGTATCTTATTCAACTTGGGAATGCCATGGGCAATGAGCATCTCCAGCCCAAACCATAGGCGTATCAGGAGTAGAGCAAGAGAGGTTGCAGAAGACATGGAGGTCATACTTTTTTGGTTCAGCCCAAAATGTAAAACAATTATCTCGATATGATCTCATCCGACAAATACCCCAACAGTAAAACAGGTTTTAAGCCTTCGTAACTTGTCCCCGTCTTCTTAGCATGATACCTATCTTAATGAATAATAATACAGGCCTACCGGCCATCCTTTCAATCCTGTTGCTATTCAGTTGTGGGCGACAAGAGAATGAGCCTTCAACAGAAATTTCCAATAGAGATGCCCAATCTTTGACGGCCTACGTCAACCCCTTCATAGGCACAGGAGGTCACGGGCATACCTACCCGGGGGCGAGCGCTCCATTCGGTATGCTACAGCTGAGCCCTGACACCAGGCTCAGTGGCTGGGATGGCTGCTCGGGTTATCACTACAGCGATGAATACATCTACGGATTTTCGCACACCCACCTGAGTGGAACCGGCGTCTCGGATTATGGAGATCTGCTGCTGATGCCCACCAATGCTCCACATCTGAATAATGGTGCCGATGGACAGGCCGGGTACCGGGCACACTTTTCACATGGGCAAGAGCAAGCGTCGCCTGGCTTCTATAAAGTAACTCTAGACAGCACTGATATAGTAGTTGAACTTACTGCAAAACAACGATCGGGTATGCATCGCTACCAGTTCCCTTCTGCCGATGATCAGTGGATCATTATCGATCTGACACATAGAGACGAAGTAATCGATTTTTCCCTCGATATCGAATCAGACCGAGTCATCAATGGTCACAGACACTCGAAAGCATGGGCGCAAAAGCAGCATATATTTTTTCATCTCGAATTTTCGCATCCTATAGATATTCCGAACATCAGGTATAGCGAAGATGGTAAGCTAGCAGCCCTTCCCATCATCAATGCCGGCAATGAGCCCGTACGTATAAAAACGGGTATTTCAGCTGTTGATCATGCTGGAGCGAAACAAAATCTGGCATCAGAAATTGGTAAAAAGACCTTTGATCAAATTCGAATGGAAACCAGAAATGATTGGAATACTCAACTAAATAAAATACAGATTCGCACACCCAATCTGGAGCAGCAAATCACCTTTTACACCGCCCTTTACCATACGATGCTAGCGCCCAATATTTATCAGGATGTAGATGGCCGCTACCGGGGTATGGATCTGGAGATTCACCAAACAAATGATTTCGACTACTACACCGTCTTTTCGCTTTGGGACACCTACCGGGCGCTTCATCCATTGTTCACCATCATAGAGGAAGAGCGTACCAACGATTTCATCAATACTCTCCTGGCTAAATACAATGAAGGCGGAATCTTGCCCATCTGGGACCTGGCTTCCAACTATACCGAGTGCATGATTGGCTACCACGCAGTGCCTGTCATTGTGGATGCTTATTTAAAGGGCATACGTGATTATGATGGCCAAAAAGCGATGGAAGCCATTTGTCATTCCGCCAGGCAAGATCACCGCGGCTTGCCCGGCTATCGGGAAAAGGGGTTTGTGCCCATAGAGCTCGAACCGGAATCCATCTCCAAGACCCTGGAATACGCCTACGACGATTGGACCATTGCACAGATGGCCGAAGCACTGGAACAGATCGAGATCTACGCCGAGTTTATCGGCCGCGCCCAAAACTATAAGAATGTATTCGACCCAGCCACCAACTTCATGCGCGGACGCTTAAACAACGCCTGGTTTGAACCCTTCGACCCCTTTGAGGTCAATTACAACTACACCGAAGCCAACGCCTGGCAGTATAGCTTTTATGTGCCTCATGATATAAGCGGATTGATCGAGCTGATGGGCGGTATTGATATTTTTAGGGCGAAGCTAGATACGTTGTTTTCTGCACAAGCGGACGCCTCAGGCATCAATTTAAAAGACATCACAGGTTTAGTTGGACAGTATGCGCATGGCAATGAGCCCAGTCATCATATGGCGTATCTGTATAATTTCGTCAACCAGCCCTACAAGACCCAAGAGCGCGTCCATGAAATACTGACTCGCTTGTATCGAAATGCTCCTGACGGCATCTCAGGGAATGAAGACTGCGGCCAGATGAGCGCCTGGTATATTCTGAGCAGTATGGGTTTTTACCCCGTCACACCGGGTAGTAATCAATATCTCATCGGCACGCCTCTGTTCCCCGAAGCGTCAATCGCCCTGGAGAACGGGAAACGGTTTCGCATCGTCGCTGAAAATTTTGACCCTGAGCATCTCTATATCCAATCTGCAACACTCAATGGACAGGCTTACCCATATAGCTATTTAGATCACGGCGATATTATGGCAGGCGGTGAACTCGTTTTTCAGATGGGCGCAACACCTTCGGATTGGGGAACGCAAAATGAGCACATTCCCGTCAGTTCGATAGATGGTGATCGGATAGTTCCCGCGCCCTTCATTTCATCGGGGGATGTCGTCTTTCGAGACGCAACAAGCATCCGACTAGACTGCGCAGATCCAGCGGCTGATATCTATTATAGCCTGAATGGACATTCATTCAACAAATATGAGAACGGGATAAGCATTTCGGAGCCGGCAAGCTTACAGATCTATGCCGTCTTAAACGGAGCAACCAGTGCGACTATACAATCGGATTTTCACAAAATAGACCCCAACATCAGTATTCAACTTAAGGCGGAATATGCTCAGCAGTATAGCGGCGGAGGAAATGATGCCCTAATCGATGGGATAATCGGAACGGCCAACTACCGCACTGGCACCTGGCAGGGATACCACGATCGTACCGTTGAAGCTACTGTAGATCTAGGCAGCCGTAAAATGGTGTCTGAGGTCGCCGTCAATTTCCTCGTAGATCAAGGCGCCTGGATTTTTTCTCCAACCTCCGTTGCTGTCATGGGGTCCTTAGATGGCCATACCTTCCATCCCATTTCCTCTCGCCAATTTTCAGCAGCGGAGCCTGCAGAACAGGTTTTTATCGAGCAGCTGCAATTGAAGCCAGCATCACCTACAGAGTTTCGCTACATCAAGCTGCTTGCCGAAGGTCTCGGCGCGGTACCAAGCTGGCATGCAGGCTATGAATACGATGGCAGAGCGTGGGTATTTGTAGATGAGATCATGGTCAGGTAGCGTATTCGAACCATTCTTCTTTTAGGATCCCGTAGCTTACAGAATCGTAATACTTGCCATTGACCACTCTCGCTTTCCGGTAGCAAGCTTCCTTGATCATGCCCAGCTTTTCGGCCAACTTGATCATGCCCAGGTTGCCAGACCAGGTGGTCAAGCCTATTCTCACAATTTCCGGTTTTGTCTCGAATAAATAGTTTATCCAAATGGTCAATGCTTTCCGTCCCAATCCAATACCTCGATTTTTCTCCTCATAAATTATGACCCCAACTTCCAGCCAATTGGTTTCTTCAGACTTCCAATACCAATTAAGCTCACCTAATACATTCAGGGAATCATCTAAAACCAGCCGCTTAAGGGGGAGAGGATCATCTTCGCCAAGTTGAAGTGCTTGAGATATCCGCTGCACTTCCAAGTTGACTTCTGATGCTGTTGGCTTTTCAAAATATGGCCCATTCATCTGATGATAATCATGAAATGGCAATTGCCAATAACGATATGTCTCTAGCAGTGCTGTAGATATTTTAATCAGTTGCATATATATCGTCAGTTCTTCACAAACTGCTTAACAATTATTTGGTCTTCCAGATATACACTGAAGAGATATGCCCCCGGCCTAAGGGCTGACACATTCAGGGCTATCTCATGGTCAGCATCAAACTGACCCGTCATGAGTTCTTGACCGTCGGGTTGGTGTACTTTCCAGAAGCCTCGCTCATTTTGAAAATCCATCCTAACATTCAGATCATTGACCACTGGGTTGGGAAATATGGCCACACCGGTTGGTTCATCCCGATCAACGATAGTGGTTGAGGTAGAAAAATTGAACGGTTCAAAAATGAGGTGCTTGGCTTTAATGGTATCGGTCCAATCGACGAAGGTGAGGTGTATAAGATCATCATCACCTAGAATCATAGATTGCGATTCTCCGGCATAACCGACAAAGTCCAGAGGAAAATCCGCAAAATTATCGCCCGTAAATAAGACTATTGGATCCGAGAAAAAATTCTCGTCATTGGTTGAGTGCACATAATTTACAGCAAATGCCCCAGCTTCGAATCGATTGTAGGTGATGTGAATGTTCCCGTCTTCATCCATTAAGCCTTCTCCCATGCTTGCATTATTCACCAGCCAAAAATCCTCCCAGCTCGATCCATTATCGCGGCTGTAATTGCAATAAATCCCCGAGTTGGGGCTGTGAGCCCCATGAGTGAGCACACAGATATCTTCACTTGTATTATTACTGATCACTTTATTGACCGCAAAGGCAATCGTATTAGGGAATACGGTGACATCACTCCAGGTATCTCCATCATCCTCGCTCTTAGTGTAATAAGTGACTGGAGCATTGCCGTCGCCGTAAACCAGATTTATTTGATCCTGATCGGAAAATCCAAAGTAAGCACCGACCACACCTTCAGACTCGACTGGGGCAAAAACTTGTGGTTCTGTCCAGTTCTCTCCATTATCGTACGACTTGATAAAGTGAACAAAGGAAGGATCGATGGTCGCATTATCATATTCCGTGTAGGAGATATAGAACATGTTAAATTCATCAATCATGAGATGAGGCGTGTCCGAAAATTTAGGACCGGCATATGGTCGGCTTTTAAGCTGCCAGGTTTCCCCCTCATCCTCTGACACATAAAGGGCCAGGTGAATATTTAAACTGCTTCCTTCCACATACTCCATAAATAACAGATGGGGCTTCCCTTCGGTGTCTACGGCCATTACTGGATCTCCTATTGCTATATAGCCGTCATATACTTCAAAAGAATCTGTAATGGCCCAAGTGTATCCATTGTCTAAACTTTGGTGTACGGCTACTCGGTAATTAAAATCGAATTCGGCACCAATTTCCATAGACGATGATATCCAGGTGCCCGCGGGTGTCTGAACGGCATCCAGCTCTGAAACCGGCATGGAATTTAAATTGCCATCAATTTGAGCCGACAAGCTGAGCTGTATGAAAAACAAGGTGATAATTAGAGATAGCCTCATAGTCTTTGCTTTTTTGTTCTTCTTTCCAGTTAAATCTAAGTGGTTGTTGACTCTAATGTTGAATGAGGACTTTTTTCATGATATCGCCCTCTCTCGTCAAGAATACGACCAAATATAGACCGGGTGAAAACGATAACGTTTCTAATTCTGCGGTAAACTCTCCTTTTGGATGCCAGCCGTCATAAAAGGTATGGATGAGTTGACCTCTACTATTTACTACTGATAAACTGAGGTAAGTATTATTTCCTAAAGTATAGCTCAATTCCAACTTATCATCGACCGGATTGGGGAAGATTTCCAGATTATAATCAGGTTCTTTCACCACCTCGATCTGGGCACTGGTCATTAAATCATCAGAATACTTATAAATGGTATGTCCACTAGCATACATCAGAGAATCATTGATCTTTTGAAATCGATTGTAGTTGGCGCCTACATTTACAAGGTCCCAGTTATTTCCGCCATCAAGTGTTTCGTACAAACCGGTAAAAAATCCACCTGCAAATCCATGATCAGGGGTTAAAAAACCTACCCCCTGAAGTTGTGTCCCATCAATAGGAACTTGCTTGGCTTCCCAGCTTACCCCTGCATCGTTTGAAACCAATATCTTAGCTCCGCCTTCCAGGTTGACACCAGCAACAGAGACAAAAAAATGCTCATCATCGAGAACCTGAATCTTCCAAAGCAATCCCGTTTCCTCATCATTAAATATTCTGGTCCAGGTCTCGCCTCCATCGGTTGTTTTTAAAATTACACCGCCGGGGTTATCAACATCACCGAATCCAACTACATAACCCACCAGCTCGTCTTGAAAATAAACGTCTACCAGAGCTTGAGCATATGCCGACAGGTCTAAGTTGAGCCAGGTGTCTCCGCCATCGAGGGTCTTATATACTCTTGCAGGACCGTAAAAAGCCCCACAACCATAGACTACTTCTTCACTAACAACAGAAATTCCACATACACCTATTGGTTCAGGGCTTATTGATGCTGTGAGGTCGATCCAATTATCGCCACCATCAATAGTCTTAAATATTTTCGCACTACTTGGCGGCCCACCAAAACTTCCTTGAAGGCTTCCTACGTATCCAACATTCTCATTAGCAAATTGAATACACCTCAAGAATTCACCAAGATTACCCTTGCTTTCCCAATTTATACCTCCGTCAACAGTTTTGAATACTTCCCCAAAAGAGTTTAGCGTCCACCCCATCTCCGAGTTAATAAAATACACATCATCTAACTTCGACAAGGAGCCCGTCAAGTTGGGCGCTTCAGGTAATGGTCTCCATTCCAATTGACCAAAAAGGACCCCAAAAAAGCTTATTAATGCTAATACAAATATTGCTCTCATCCGTATAATATTCAATTACACCTCCAACTTGTTTAGATCAGAATGAATATACCTCCCTAAAGGCAATATGCAGCTCAATGGGTAGACAAGATCCAATCTTTGTACTCCAGCTGTCAATTATTTGCTTGTCTCCTTTGCACAAGGAAATTTTTGAGTGCCGAGATTTCTTGCGGTCCAATCCGGCAGCAACCACCGATGATATCTACGCCTAAATCCAGCCATTCGCAAGCCATCTCTAAAAATGACACCCGAGGATTTGTCTCTTTCCAGGTCTTATCCGAAGGGTGATAGCATTCACCTGAATTGGGGTAGATAACAATCTTTTTGCCCAGCTGAGCTTGTTTAATTCGTACAATAATTTCAGAGATATAGCTCGGGTGGGTGCAGTTTACCCCAATAGCAAAAACCCGGTGCTGATCTTTAAAGATGGAAAGCGCTTCTTCGATCTTTGAACCATCATTTAGATGCTCTCCATCTTTACAGGAGAAAGAGACCCAGGCCGGAGTTTGTACATTTTTTAAGATCTCTGACAACACTTTCGCTTCCTGCAAACTGGGGATGGTTTCGCAGGCCAGAATATCGGCCTTAGTACCATCTAAAATATGGATTCTATCTAGATGAAAATCGTACAATAATTGATCTGAAACTTTGTAATTGCCCCGATATTCTGAGCCATCGGCCAAATAAGCACCATAAGGCCCAATGCTTGCAGCAATAAGTGGCTTCTTTTCTGTCATTCCAGAATTCAGGGCCAACTCTATGGCCATTTCTGCCAGGCGAACAGACTCGACTAAAAGACCTTTTGCCGCTTTGGCAGAATAGCCCTGATCCTGCAAACCGGGAAGTGAAGCCTGATAGCTCGAGGTAATTATACAATCTGCGCCCGCCGTGATATAAGCTAAATGAGCTTGAACTATCGCTTCTGGCCGATGGCGAATTAAGTTGGCCGTCCACAACTTGTGATCGAGCTCCCACCCATCGGCTTCAAGTACGTTTGAAAGACCGCCATCCAAAACTA
>JBCBVN010000194.1:0-8082 GCA_039817625.1 Bacteroidota bacterium | reverse complement strand
GGATATGCCGTCGAACAATCGGAGGAATTCCTGGCCCGTCAGCGGGAAGCGGTCCAGCAATCTGCAGCCAAAGCCGACGTGGTTATCACGACTGCTCAAATCAGAAGCGGGAAGGCACCGGTGCTGGTAAGTGCCGAGACGGTGCACCTGATGAAGCCGGGCTCGGTCATCGTAGACTTAGCCGCTTCTACAGGCGGCAACTGCGAGCTGACACAAAACAACAAGACCATTGACGTCAACGGGGTGACCATCATTGGCGACTCTAATCTGGCTGCACTGATGCCACAAGATGCCAGTACCCTATTCAGCAACAACCTGGTCAATTTCCTCAAGCTATTCATCAAAGACGGTCAAATCTCTATCGATATGGAGAACGAGATCGTAAGCTCGGCGCTCATCACAGCCGAATCTTAAGAAAACGCCTTCATGGAACAGTTTTTTCAATTTGTAGACAACAACTTGATACTCCTGTATCTGCTGGCCTTCACGGTCATGCTGGGATTCGAGTTGATTTCCAAAGTACCTACCGTACTACATACACCACTGATGTCGGGTGCCAACGCCATCAGCGGCGTGGTCATTATCGGTGCCATTCTGCTGCTGCGGCGTGCAGATGCGGAAGACTACTTCACCCTAGTCCTGGGTACACTAGGCATCATTCTGGGTATGATTAATGTGGTCGGTGGATTCGCAGTGACCGGCCGAATGCTCGACATGTTCAAGAAACGCAAAACCAAATCATAATGCTGGCATCTGCTCTTAATCTAGCCTATCTCGCTGGCGCTCTGGCTTTTGTAGTAGGCATTAGGCGACTCAGTTCGCCAGATACAGCCCGGAAGGGAAATCTACTGGCAGCCATTGGTATGGGTATTGCCATTGTGGCCACTCTGGTGTATCCTTTCGGTCCTATACCCAACAACTACGCCTGGATAATTGGCGGTATGGCCGTAGGTAGTGGTGTTGGCTGGTTGGCGGCCAATAAGGTCCAAATGACCGCCATGCCGCAAATGGTTTCCATCTTCAATGGCCTGGGTGGCGCATGCGCCGTTTTATTGGCACTGATCGAATTTCGCCAATTAGACGTGGCTGGGACTTCCGCAGGTCTGGGTGCGCTCCTGGTATTAGGTCTTACCTTGCTCATAGGCGCAGTGGCCTTTACCGGCAGTATTCTCGCCTACCTCAAGTTGGATGGCAAAGTCTGGGATTCGCAGGTGACCCTGCCCAAGCATTCCATTCTGAATATCATTCTACTCATTTTATCCGTAGGTGGTCTGGTGTACTTGTGTACGCTCGATCCGCCCAGCTTCGGGCTGGTTTTGGGCTACATGGCTTTATGCCTGGTGTATGGCTTTTCCTTTGTCGCGCCCATTGGTGGAGCCGATATGCCTGTGGTCATATCACTGCTCAACTCCTTCACGGGCTTATCCGCAGCTACAGCCGGTTTGATTTACAACAATCAGATCATGTTGGTAGGTGGTATTCTGGTCGGCGCCTCAGGCACCATCCTGACTGTACTCATGTGCCAGGCCATGAATCGCTCCCTGTTTAACGTGATCATCGGCGGTTTTGGCGGCGGTGCCAGTGCCAAGGCCAGTGATGGCGATCAGGTGGCCAAGACGGTATCTACTTCTGATGCAGCCATTCAGTTGTTCTATGCGCAAAGCGTCATGTTTGTCCCCGGCTATGGACTGGCTGTCGCCCAGGCCCAGAAAGTCTGCAAAGAAGTCGACGATCTGCTGCAAGCCAATGGTGTAGATGTCAAGTACGCCATTCACCCGGTAGCGGGTCGCATGCCCGGCCACATGAACGTACTGCTGGCCGAAGCGGATGTCCCCTACCCTCAACTGCTCGATCTCGACGAAGCTAACTCGGCCTTGCCCAATACCGATGCCGTAGTAATCGTAGGTGCCAACGACGTGGTTAACCCGGCAGCGCTAGACGATCCTGGAAGTCCAGTATACGGTATGCCCGTCCTGAATGTGTGGGACGCCAAGAACATCATTGTGCTCAAGCGCTCCATGCGCCCGGGCTATGCCGGCATCCAGAATCAGCTTTTCTTCCACCCCAAGACCAGCATGCTCTTCGGCGACGCCAAGGATAGTTTGCAGGAACTGGCTGGGGAAATTAAAAATTTGTAGAGATTACCTACTCTTCACCGGAATTCTCAGGCTCACCTCTACATCTTTACCTACCATAAATCCCCAAAAATTGCCGTCGATGCCGTAGTCTTTACGATTGACTGTAAAGCTCCCTTCAAACAAACCAGCCTGAGATCCATCAGGTGAAAAAGTGAAGGGAATCTCGATTTGCTTGGTGGTACCGTGCAGGGTTAAATCACCGCTCACTTTGTATTCGCTACCCGATCGAGCAAAATCATTGCCCACAAAACGAATGGTCGGATAAGATTCGGCATCGAACCAGCTTTCACCCCTGGCGTGTCGATTCTTTGTGTTATTGCCTGTTTCTATAGTGCCTACCTTAACACTAACATCCATACTGGATCCCGTCAGATTATTAGGATCAAAAATGATGTCTCCATCTATACCACTAAAAGTCCCCTTAGCGCCACCAGTGTCGAAGGCTACAGTGTAGTCATCTGCAATTTTCCAGTTACCGCTGGAAAAGAAAGCAGCTGCAGGAAGTAAAACAACGGAAAAAAGGAGTATAAAAAGCTTAGTCTTCATTGGTATTGGAATTTGATCATGGAATGATGATGGAATTGAATTAGTTCAAAGAGCAGTTCACAATTCGAAACTTGCAGGGAAAGTAATATCACGCTACTCCTGCTCAGGCGGCAGTTGGGTTAAGGGTCCTAACTGCTTAGCTTCGTGCGAGGATCGAAACTTTCGGGGAAAACAATATCCCGCTACTCCTGCTACCAGCAGTCGTGCGAGGATCGAAACTTTCGGGGAAAGTTTCGACCTGCGGAAGTCCAAATGGAATAAGGGGGTAGGATTAGGTCTCAGCTTTCAGGCTGTTTGCCCTCTTCTATGCGCCAAAAGAATACTGCTTTTTTGAGTTCCCCAGGCTTCAATATAGACGCATATGCCAGTGCGGTAAAGAAGCTAAACATAGCGTAGACCAAAGCGGGTTTGAGTAGATTGTCATTCCCGAGAAGCGTTGCGGCGATCAAGAAAGCCAGATTCGTATTTTGAATCCCGACTTCTACCCCAAGAGTGACTTGATCGTTGACCGGCCGCCCAAATAGTCTGGCTATAGTATATCCGCTTGAAAGTGCCAGAAAGTTGATCAATAAGGATACGGGTAATATCAATCCGATTTCCTGGAGGGTAATACCGCTGCCACCAGATTCTGTAGGAGCAAAAAACTTGATTAAAAACAAGAGGCCAAGTAGAATGATGCTCACTCCTCTCAATAGCCTTTGCAGTCGAACAGCCGTCTTTGGGAAATAAGCCCTGATCGTTATACCGATCCAGACAGGCACTAGAACCACTAAAAAAATCTTGCCCGCAGCTGACCAAAATGGTAAACTCAGGCTAGTCGTTTCCCCTAAATGCGTTGTCAATGCCAAACCGACGTAGAAGGGCACACTAAGCATGGTAATGGTACTATTACAAATCGTCAGACTCACTGCTAAGGCCGTGTTGGCTTTCATGAAGAACGAAATGAAATTGGACGTCATCCCCCCAGGGCAAGCTGCTAGAATGATAACCCCTACCGCAAACTCAGGAGGTAGATTCCAGAAACTAGTAACTATAAACGCTAAAACAGGGAGAATAATAATCTGCAACCCTAATCCGAGAAAGAGACTTTTTGGTCTGGAGAGTAAAACCAAAAAATGACGCTTGGTGAGTGAGAGCCCCACTGCCGTCATGATAAAAGCCAGAACTGAAGAAATTAGAATATCTATAGAAGACATGGTAGGGCTGTAACATGGTGGCTACGAAGATGGCCTCAATTCAGCTGCGAAGATAAGCTCAAATCTTTAAGTTAAAATTTTGTAATTTTAGACTGTTCATCCTATTTTTACGCCATAATGGCGAATAGATGCCTCGGCATTATTTGTGCTGACATCTAAAGTTGCACCAAATAAAATGCGCAAAATTTAGTCGCCTTAAAAGAAAAAGTACTGTCCAACAAGTGGCTATCAGGCCGGTACAGTATAAAGATTGTTAATAGGGTTTTAGGTGTTTATTTCGAGACCGAGGCGCTATGCGCCTTGGTCTTCTTGCTTGTAGTCGGCAGCTAAAGCAAGCTCCTCATACCACTCTTCTCCGTACTTTCTGACCAGCGCTGTGCGTGCAAATTCAAAGAGTCGCAGTTTCTCATGCTTGCCTTTGTCGCAGGCTGCTGAGCAAATAGACCATCGATCATAGTTGAGCGCCTCAAAGTCAACCGATGGATTTTCCTTAACCCTGATGGGATATAGATGGCAACTAATTGGTTTGGGCCAATCAATCTTTCCGTCTCGATAGGCCCGCTCAATCCCACACCAGGCTCGCCCCAGCTGATCATAGGACAAGTAGGCGCAGGCTTCGTTTGGCATGAGGGGCGTAGCATAACTTTGATTATCTGGAGTCCAGGTATACAACCCCTCTTCTTCAATTACGGCCTGGCTTTCCGCACTTAGATAAGGGGCTACTTGGGGATAAATATCTTCCAGTATGCTGAGTTCTGCATCTTCCAGGGGTGCGCCATAATCTCCTTCCCAGCAGCAAGCCCCCTTACACGCTTTGAGGTCACAGGCGAAGTGCTCTTCGACGAGCTCATCGCTAACCAGTACATTTTGAATGACAAGCATAACGGTAGTGGAATACTACAAGCGGGGAGAATGTTTCCGCTAGTTGGCCATGTCGCTTAAGAACTTGACATGCACCAGCTTAATTTCTTCTATGGTGATGTCGTCTTCCTTCAGTTCGGCATAAGCCAGGTCGAGGTTGTCAGTTTCTGCCCCCATGAAATACTCGTAAATATCTTCGCGGCAGTATTCATCGACCTCATCTTCCAGATAGTAATCTATATTGACCCGAGTGCCCGAGTTGACTATAGCGACCAGTTCGTCCATAAAATCATCCATGGATAAGTCATTTGCAGAAGCAATATCTTCTAATGGGATCTTACGGTCAATGCTTTGGATGATATTGATCTTCGTCTTAGACTTATTGGCTACTTGCTTAACAACAAAGTCAGTAGGTCTATCCACATCATTCTCTTCGACGTAACGTTCGATGAGACTCAAAAATGGAGCTGCATACCTTTTGGCCTTGCCCATACTGACTCCATTGATGTTCTTCATCTCTTCGAGTGTAATGGGATAGCGAGTAGCCATCTCTTCCAACGAATTTTCCTGAAAAATCACAAAAGGAGGTACATCCAGACGCTTAGCCTCACGTCGTCTTAAATCCTTGAGCATCTGGAAGAGCTGGCTATCAAGCACGACAGAACCGGCCTGGTTCGCTTCCTCCTGCATAGCTTGTGCTAATTCGGATTCAAAATCGTGATCAATTGGAATTTCGAAGGAGGTGGGCTTCTTAAGGTAAGCGCGACCTGCATCTGTCATTTTCAGCAGGCCATAGGTTTCTATGTCTTTGCGTATGTAGTTGTTGAGCAATGCCTGGCGGAACACAGATGACCAAAAAGTCTCGTCCTTGTCTTTACCGACACCGTAGCTTGGTCTTTTATCAAAACCGTAGTCTTTGATTTGCTTCGTATCTGCACCGATCACATAGTCGACCAGAGTCTTCAACGGGTAGTTCTCATCCAGCTCCAATACAGCATTTAGTGCCTGTACGAGTTGTTCTTTTACTTCAATACGTTCTTTGGGATACCTGTGGTTATCGCAGAGGTCTCCGCATTGAGATTCGTCGTATTCTTCTCCGAAATAGTGTAAGAGAAAACGGCGCCTACAACTTGTCGTCTCGGCGTAAGCCATGACTTCCTGCATAAGCTGGGCCCCCATCTCGCGCTCCATAAGTGGCTTGTCGCGAAGGAATTTTTCCAGCTTGAGAATATCTTTATAAGCATAAAAAGCAACACAACTGCTTTTGATTCCATCTCTGCCGGCACGACCCGTTTCTTGGTAGTAATTCTCTATGGATTTAGGAATGTCGTAGTGAATCACAAACCGCACATCGGGTTTATCGATCCCCATTCCAAATGCGATGGTAGCTACAATCACGTCGCACTCCTCCATCAGGAACTCATCTTGAGTTTTAGAGCGGGTTTTAGGATCCAAACCTGCATGATAAGGCGCAGCTCTTATATCATTGACGACAAGTGCACGCGCAATTTCTTCCGCAGATTTGCGAGATTGCACGTAGATAATGCCAGACTGGCCTGGAATCTCTTTGATGATCTGGATGATCTGTTTGATGGTATAGTCCTTCTTCCCCTTTGGCCTTACTTCATAGTAAAGGTTGGTGCGGTTGAAGGAAGACACAAAGGTATTGTGGTCTCGCATAGCGAGATTCTTGACAATATCGGACTGCACCTTGGGCGTAGCGGTAGCCGTTAGTGCAATGATTGGAATCTCTGGATTGATGGCATCCAGCATCTCCCTGATTCGTCGGTATTCGGGGCGAAAATCATGTCCCCATTCAGATATACAGTGTGCTTCGTCTACGGCGACAAAAGAGATATTTGTTTCACTGAAGAAGGTCAGGTTCTCTTCTTTAGTCAAGGTCTCTGGAGCGATAAAGAGCAACTTGGTTTTTCCGTCTTGTATATCCTCCTTGACTTGCCGCATTTGAGTCTTGGACAAGCTCGAATTCAGAAAGTGTGCCACTTCATTATAATCACTATACCCTCTTATACTATCCACTTGATTTTTCATCAGTGCGATGAGCGGGGAAATGACCAGAGCGGTGCCTTCCATCATGAGGCCGGGCAGCTGATAGCATAGCGATTTGCCACCGCCGGTGGGCATAATGACAAAGGTATCTTTGCCATCTAGAACAGACTGAATGATCGCCTCTTGGTTGCCTTTAAACTGGTCGAAACCGAAGTGTTTGTGTAGCGCGTCTGCAATACTGGGGGTATGTTGTGCAGTCATGTTTTTTCTCGTCCCGCTTTGGGGGCTACTTTTGTGGCCTACATAATGTGAGCGAAGGCAGCGGGATTCGAAAGTTTGCTCATCTAGATCGCTTTTCGAGTCGACCGAATCTGCTATCGACAGGTTAATTTAGTTAATTATGGGCTAATTGGCCGTAGTTCTGGTCTATTTGGGGATTTCCTCAGCCATTGGCATTACGTGATTGATGTATAAACCACGATTTTTCATAGGGGCACCAAAAATACAACATGTCGACGAATTCTGAAGACCTAATTCGCAAGGTGGGCAGGCGCACCATAGAGATCGAAACCGAAACCCTGAAAGCGCTACAATCAACAATAGATGACACCTTTGTCGCTTGTGTACAAGCCTTATTTGAGTCGACAGGTCGCTTGGTAGTTAGCGGCATAGGTAAGACTGCCATCATTGCACAAAAAATCGTAGCCACCCTCAACAGCACTGGCACTCCAGCACTCTATTTGCATGCTGCTGATGCCATTCACGGGGATCTGGGCATGATACAAGAGCAAGACAGTGTACTTCTGATTTCAAAAAGCGGGGAAACCGCCGAGATCAAACTGCTAAGTGCATTAGTCAGTAAAAACGGAAACCGCTTAATCGCAATGGTCAGTCGAGCTGAATGTAGCCTTGCCCGACATGCAGATTACATTCTAACCACCCCAATTACCCAAGAGGCAGACCCCAACCGCCTGGCCCCAACGGCGAGTACCACAGCCCAAATGGCACTGGGAGACGCCATTGCCCTATCGCTAATGGCACTGAGGGGATTTAGCCCGCAAGATTTTGCGCAATACCATCCTGGAGGAACATTGGGCAAACAGCTATACATGCGGGTTCATGAACTATGCGCCATGCACGAAACCCCAGTAGTAGCCCCCAACACCCCGCTTCAAGCCGTCATACTTGAGATCAGTAGCAAAAGACTTGGAGCTACAGCGGTTATAGAACCAAAAGATGGTAGGCTGGCAGGCGTCATCACAGATGGCGACCTAAGGCGGATGTTGCCTGGCCGAAACGACATTAGCAACATAACAGCTGCAGACATTATG
>JBCBVN010000193.1:0-8107 GCA_039817625.1 Bacteroidota bacterium | reverse complement strand
AGTCGAAGATCATGCAGATGTGCGCACCTATATCGGGCAACTACTTTCTGACAGCTACCGAGTTGTCTTTGCTGAAAATGGGTTAGAAGGACTGGATAAAGCTGCTGCTGAAATTCCGGATCTCATAATTAGCGATGTCATGATGCCTCAAATGGATGGCTATAGCTTTACGCAACGGCTCAAGTCTGGCTTGAGCACTAGCCACATACCCATCATTTTGCTTACAGCAAAGGCCACTTCGGCAGAGAAGGTAGAAGGACTTAAAACAGGTGCCGATGCCTATTTGGTCAAGCCTTTCCAGCGAGAAGAATTGCTGGTGCGGATAGAGCAGTTGTTGCTGCTGCGCAAAAATCTTCAAATCGCTTATGCCGATCGATCACTACAGCTACAGGTTGGTGATTTGCCCAATCGTCCTTCGGCCGACGATCAGTTTTTATACCAGCTTCAGCAAGCCGTTTTACAAAACTATACCAATGCCGATTTCGACGTAGACAAGCTAGCTAGCGGCTTCCAGCTCAGTAGAGCCCAGTTCTATAGAAAGGTAAAAGCGCTGCTCGATAAAACGCCAAACAACTACATCAAAGAGATACGACTGAGTCAGGCAAAAATCTTGCTCAAGAAACCGGATATGAATGTTTCTGAGGTAGCTTATGCAGTAGGTTTTAGTGATCCAGCCTACTTTTCCAGAGTATTTCAACAAGCTTTTGGGCAATCGCCCAAGCAATTTAAGTTTAGTGGCTAGATTAAATTAAAGTATTATCTATCAATATTTTGAGTATTTACGAATCTCATATGTGAGATAATTTTCCAAGCTTTTTCAGTGGCTTTGAGCCATTCATCCAAGTTATAGATACCATTTTACAAGTCGCCGGGATGGTGAGGGTCTAATCTTGCACCAGACAATCACCGAGTGTGGTCCGATTTGGTCATACTTACAACCATCCTTTAGATATGAAAAACCTTACCCACAGATTTATACACCTAGTCTTAGCCCTATTTTCAATTACTTCTTTATACGCTCAGCCAACGACTATAGAAAACAACCAGATACGGTATCTAGTCAATGTGAATGAACTCTGGGCAGGTGGCATGAATGCCGACTTTGGCACTGAAGAAGAGTTCACTTTTCTTATAACCTGGAATAATGGAGATGGGGAGCCAATAAATGGTACGAGCTGCTTCACATGCGATGGTGACGAATCATGTCTGGTTGGAGCAGGTGCCAAAGCCATGTTTAATCGTCCTTACACTGATCTTCCGAGTATCTCATTTATCGGATGGGAGGATGATAATGACCCCAGGTGTAGTTTTAATAATGACGATGAATGGCACCAGTCGTTTTATGATGTGCCACCGCCAAGCGTCAGACAGCCAGCCAAATGGGCCACTGGATTTGGCGTAAATGGTAGCAATTGGGTTCAAGCATGGATGACGCCTTTTAGTGCAAACTGGGATATGCGCGTCTCGACCACCTGGCGCTATGAATCTGGGCAGAGTTTCAACGACCCTCTCGATTTTGGCCCGGTAGATCCCAATCCAGCTGGCTATCACTACGACCGAAACTCATCGGCCAATCCCGATGGTCTAGTCCTCGATTGGGCCTATGGAAATACCATCGGCGATGTAGCCCCTGATGTGATCTACAAGTTTCGACTTACCGGAGACGGAAGGATGCGCATCTCTACCGATAATGGCACTACAGACGACGAGTTCGACACTCGTCTTTACCTCTACGATGAAGATTTAAATGAAATTGCTGAAAATGACGATACGCCCGAAGGCCCAGCGGGAAATCGCAAGTCGACCATTATTAAAAATCTATGTGCAGGTACCTACTTTATAAGGGTATCTGGCTACAATGGTGACTCAGGCCAGTTTGGATTACGCGTCATCTATGAAGAGGGACTGCCAGAATTCGTACTAGGGGTCAATCAAACGGATGTAAGCTGCCCTGGCGGCAGTGACGGGCAAATTGCTTTTGCAACTGTTGGTGGCCTCGGAGAAAGCCCCATTACATATACCATTGGCGGGCTTAATGAGTCAGATATAGTCAGTAATCCTGCTACAGGCTTATCTGCAGGAACATATACCGTTTGGGCCATAGACCAGTGCTTTAATACGGCTGGTGGCTTCGAAGTGCCTATCCAAGACGGCGATGACAACACCTTACCCGTTGCCAATTGTAAAGACATTACCCTTCTTTTGCACGACTCCCAAAGCAGCTGGGACTTTCCCTTTCCAGATTATTTGACTTTCATAACAGATAGCTACGACAATTGTGGCGATTTCACACCAACCTTCGATCCTCCGGTCATATATGGTTCGGATGGGCCAGAGGTGACCTACACGATGACTCTTACAGACGAATCGGGAAATTCCAGTTCTTGCACCGGCATCATCACCGTTGATCTAAACATACCCAGCTCGGTGCAGCAAGATGAAGCACTCGATGCAGCACTCCAAACATTTCCCAACCCCGCCTCTGACTGGCTGAATATTCAGATTAAAAATCACCCCATCGATCGCGGGTTTATCTATCTACGCGATCAAACCGGGCGCTTGCTGCACCAGGTCAACATCGAAAGTGGTAGGTACCAAAACTGGATACTGGCTCGGGTAGCCTTTCCTTCTGGTAGCGAGACCAGTCACAACTACGTGACCCGCATCATGTTTAGGGGCAAAGAACAACTTGCCAACTTCATGAATGGCGATGAGAGTATTTTTCCTGACAATATAGATGCTGTACTAACCGAAGAAGAACTGGATCTGGTCAACCGAACAGAAGAGATTCGTAACTGGGTAAAAACCGAGTTATTCTCCTCGGAAGAATATATCGAGGCGGAAGGCACCGAATTTGGGCCCGGCATGGTCACGGTCTTTAATTATTTCGGTAGCCCGGATGGCCGCAACATATCGTCTAATGAGCACTTGCGCGTAGAAAGAGCATACTGGATGCCTATACACAAAGCCAATATCGAAGCCGGCCAAATGTCTGCCTGGGTCTTGCTCGATAAGATGCTACCGTATGGCAATAACGAGCCCTACCATTCTGCTACCGTAGATGTGTACGAAAGCATGTCGGCCTACCTGAATAGCTCTTTCCTGCCCGTCATTGAACAAATGCATACAGAGGCCGAAATGAATGCCATTTTCGAAGAGACCGAGCAGGCTTCAAGTCTGATCAGGGCTGAAGTTAGAGTGGAATTGGATCGGGTGAAGTGATGCAGTTGATATTTTTCCCCGGGTCTTCGACCTGGGGAAAAATACCACTACTACCCTTTCTCAAACACCACCACCCCAAGTGGCGGCAAGCTAAACTCAATAAAAGCCGGTCTTCCGTTCCACTCGCCGTCGGTACTACTCAGGGTTTCTATGGCATAGTTGCCGGTTCCTCCGTACTCGCGATCATCGCTGTTCAGCGCGCAGCTATAGTCACCCTGTAGGGGCACACCGAGCCTGAAATTGTGTCTGACCATGGGCGTGAAGTTGACTACAACCACAACTACATCATCAGTTTCATTACCTCGCCTCAGGTAAGACAGGGTACTATTGAGGTGATCGCCATGATCGATCCACTCGAATCCCTTGGGGCTGAATTGCTGCTCGTAAAGTGCGGTGGTGTTTCTGTAGTACTTATTCAGAGCCTTGACCCAATCGCGAACGCCCTGGTGGGGTTTATACTGCGTGAGATGCCAGTCTATGCCCCGTTCTATGCTCCACTCACTGGTCTGACCAAACTCGCCGCCCATAAAAAGCAGCTTAGTGCCCGGGTGGGTAAACATGTAGCCATACAGGGTGCGTAGATTAGCAAATCGCTGCCATTCGTCGCCAGGCATACGATCGATTAATGGGCCTTTTCCGTGCACCACCTCGTCGTGGCTCAGTGGCAGCATAAAGTTTTCAGAAAAGGCATATATCAGCGAAAAGGTGATCTTCCCGTGGTGATAAGCCCGATAGATGGCATCGTTATTGAAATAGTCGAGGGTGTCGTGCATCCAGCCCATCATCCATTTCTGACCAAAGCCCAGACCACCGGCATAGATCGGTCGGCTCACTCCACTCCAGGCCGTACTTTCCTCGGCTATAGTGACAGCATCCGGGTATTCGCGATAAACGGCTTCATTAAATTCGCGCAGGAAAGCGATGGCTTCCAGGTTTTCATTACCACCAAATCGGTTGGGCACCCACTCACCTTCATTGCGGCTGTAATCCAGATAGAGCATGCTGGCCACGGCATCTACCCGAAGTCCATCGATGTGGTAGCGCTCTAACCAGAACAGTGCATTGCTGATCAAGAAGCTGCGTACTTCATTGCGGCCGTAATTGAAAATAGCCGACTTCCAATCGGGATGAAAGCCCTGCCTCGGATCGGCGTGGTCGTAAAGGTGGGTACCGTCAAAGTCAGCCAGCCCATGAGCGTCATTGGGGAAGTGCGAAGGCACCCAGTCTAGTATAACCCCTATGCCTGCCTGGTGCAGACTATCGACCAGAAACATAAAGTCTTGTGGTCCGCCAAAACGGCTGCTGGTAGCGAAATAACCAGTGATCTGGTAGCCCCAACTCGGAAAGTAAGGGTGCTCCATAACCGGTAGAAACTCGACATGGGTAAAGCCCATTTCGGTAACATAAGCCACCAATTCTTCAGCCAGCTCTTTATAGCTCAGGCTCTCGCCCTTGCTCTTCTTTTTCCAGCTGCCCAGATGCACTTCGTAAACCGAAAAAGGTTTGCCGTGGCCATTTACCTCCTTGCGGGTTTTCATCCAGTCTTCATCCGTCCACTCATACCAGGTATCCCAAACGACAGAAGCCGTCTTTGGGGGTACCTCCCACAAACGCGCATATGGATCGCCCTTTTCCAACTGGCGACCGTCGGGTGCATCTATGGCGTACTTATACACGGTTCCGTTTTCGAGACCGGGGATAAACCCCTCCCAGATCCCGCTGCTGTCCCAGCGAGCATTAAGCGCGTGGCTGCCCCTTTCCCAGCTGTTGAAGTTGCCGACAACAGAAACCGCTTTGGCATTGGGTGCCCAAACGGCAAAATACACGCCTTTTTCACCCTCTACCTCCAGCACATGGCTGCCGAGTTTGTCGTACATCCGAAAGTGCTTACCCGACCGGAAGAGATCCGTATCGTAGTCGGTCAGCAGAGAATAAGAGATAACTTTAGTGGTGGACTTTTTAACACTCATAGATTGCAAATATAAAAACAGAAGGGACTGGAAAACTTCGAGTCTTCCAGTCCCTCAACAATATAAAGACGAATTCGAAGAAATTACTTCTTCACTCCGCCTTTTAGCTCTTTCTGTAGCTTGGCCAACTCGGCATCTTTTCCAGCTGCAGCCAGCTTGGCCTGCTGCTGCCAGGTATCTGGCTTAGCCAGGCGGAAACGAGGACCAGCGGCTTCGAGTACACCCGCTAGCTTTGCTTTGCTTGCCTTAGCCAGATCACTGAAAGTGACAATGCCTGCTTCGTTGAGCAAACCAGCGATCTTGGGACCAATACCTTCGATCTTTTTCAGATCGTCTTTCTTGGCCTTTGGGGCGGCTTTCTTGGGTGCAGCCTTCTTAGCAGGAGCCTTCTTGGCCGCTGGCTTTGGAGTAGCCTTCTTCTTGGCAGGGGCAGGAATTGACTCCAGACTGAATACGCAGTTGGTTGTACCGTAGATATTGCCTTCAAAGCTTTCCGCTTCGCTGTCATTTACCCATTCCTGCTTATCGACCAGATAGCGGAACTGATAGTGAGCAGGAGTAGCAGGCAGCTCTAGCGTACCGGTATAGTGACCATTCTTGCGAGACAGGGTTACACCTTCTTCCCAGCTCCAGTTGTTGAAATCACCAAGAACACGTACATCGCGATTGTCGCCCACGCGCTCGCTTGGCAATGTGAAGGTAACCTTGCAGCTACCTTTTGACTTGACATACTTTTTGTCTAGCATAGTTCAGATTATTTTTTGGTTTTAGAACTCATGTGTGTTGCTGAGTCCTGTATCAGAAATTCTGACCTTGGGATTGGATTTTTGTGGAAATCAGCCAGTGATTTTTTCATGGCCTTCAAATCAAAATCAAACACAAAATTAGGGTTACTTTACTGATAATCAAATGGTTTAGAAGAAGGACTTCCGCAGGTCGGAACCTTTACGCGCACTGTCTGTATCCCGAAACCAACATTATTATCGCTTTCTGGCTTTAATACCTAACAATGATCTTCCAGGAATGTGCGATCAGAATAAAAGTGGGCTGGGGATTTGAGTAAATTTTCAGTGTTTAACCAAAATTTTACACACCAATCGAGTGTTTCGCCTCTTTGAACCCGAAACGCATCAACATTTGTTCCTTTGGCTGAAACGATCCTTTACTCCATGCGCATCATAGGCTCCATTCCCCATCCCAGATACAAGATCACGGTTTTCAAAACCAGTACTCGGTTTCCTTTGCAGATCGAAGACCGCGACCTCATCCAAATATACCGCTTGCGACAAGGTGGGCCCATCGAGGGATTTGCCGATGTCATGGAGTGGCTGACCGAAGAACGGCTCGACAAAGCCACCGAAATTTTTGTCGAGATGCGCCAGCAAATGAGCGCTGGCGGGGAGACTACCGACCCGCGGAAGTCCATAAATGAAGACTTGCCGGATATTTTTTGAGACCCCACGTATACCATACACTCCCTACCTTTACCCCATGCAGATTACGGCAGAGCAAATAGCAGCCCTTGTAAATGGCACGGTAGACGGAGATCCCAGTGTCCAAATCACGCACCCGGCCAAGATTGAGGAAGCTGGGCCAGGTAGTATTACCTTTTTGGCAGACCCTGCCTACGAACACCATCTATATGGCAATCAAGCTACCGCCGTGCTGGTCAGCCGAGCGTTTACACCTAAGCAGACCTTAGCCGCCTCGCTCATACGCGTAGACGATGTACGTGCCGCCGTGACCAGCCTGTTGGTAGCCTTTCAGGAGACGGAAGCTTCCAGAACCAAGCGAGCTACCAGCGCCCAGGCCGTCGTACACGAAAGTGCTCAAATCGGAGAAAACGTGCGCATTGGCAAATTCTCGGTAGTAGAGGCAGGCGCAGAAATTGGCGATGACACCGTCATCCTAGACCAGGTGTACATTGGTCCTGGCGTGAAAATCGGTGCTCGATGCGTGCTCTACCCGGGCACTCGCGTACTACGAGATTGCATCATTGGAAACGATTGTACCTTTCACAGCAATGTCGTAATAGGTAGTGATGGCTTTGGATTTGCGCCACAGAGCGATGGCACCTATAAGAAAGTTCCTCAAGTCGGAAATGTATTGATAGAAGACCATGTAGAGATCGGGGCCTGTACCGTTATAGATCGCGCCACCATGGGCTCGACCTTAATACGAGAGGGCGTCAAGCTCGACAATTTGATCCAGATCGGGCACAATGTGGAAGTCGACATCAATACCGTCATCGCTGCTCAGGCAGGCATCGCCGGCAGCGCCAAAATCGGAAAGAGTGTACGCATTGGTGGTCAGGTAGGCATTGCCGGTCATTTGACCATAGCCGATGGCATATCTCTACAAGCCAAAAGTGGCGTCGGTGGACACCTGCGCGAGGAAGGCCAGGCCCTTATGGGTGCCCCTGCTCTGCCCTACAGAGATTTTCAGCGATCCTATGTGGTTTTCAAACAACTCCCCGAAGTGTATCGCGAACTAGCCAGGCTCAAGAAAGAGGTGGAGGCGTTGAAAGAGAAGTGATTTCCAGGCTCGCCGAATACGTTCGTTAATCGGCAAAATTTTGGGTGTTCACGTCACTTTCCTGTTTACGTTAATAGGTTTATCTTCGGGTAGAGGATGGCTGTTTGAGAAATTGTTTCCTAAACACAACTTTTGGATACAATTAGAAAATGAAATCTAGAAAGACCATAAAACACATATTGAGACTCTTGTCAGTCTTACTAGTGACATGGCTTGGTTGGACTTTCTTGACAAACCCAATTTCGACAAGAAAAGATGTTGAAAAAATTTCATTTATAGAATCAGAAGTCTCATATCGCGACAATTACAACCAGCTTGTTCAGATTGACAAAAAACAAGGAAACGACTTTCTAGCAAGTAAAGTGAAATATGCGAAAGTT
>JBCBVN010000192.1:0-8116 GCA_039817625.1 Bacteroidota bacterium | reverse complement strand
AAGCTCTGAGTTCATCTGTTCCATTTGCTCCATCTGCTCCTGGATCTGTTCAAACTCTTCCTGAATCTCAGCTTGCTCTTCTTGCAACTCTTCCTGAGACATCTCTCCTTCTTCAGTCTCTTCAGCTAACTCTTCCTGGCGCTCGGCCAATTCCTCCAAGTCATCGATGGTCTCCTGCATTTCCTGCTCCAACTCCAGCTGCTTATAGAGTTCCAGCATACGCTCGAGCTCAGCTTCGGCCTGCTCGTCATTCATCTCCATCTCCTCCATCTTATCCAGAGCCTCATCTCGCTCCAACTCCTCAAGTAGTTCCTGGATGTCCTCCATGAGCTGCTGCATTTCCTCGCTCATCGACTCTTCGAATATCTCTTGCAGCTGTTCCTGCTTCTCGCGTATGGATTCGCTTTGCTCAGACTGTCGCTCCATGTTCTCTTCAAATGCCTGCTGAGCTTGCTCCATTCTTTCCTGGATTTGCTCTTGTCTTTGAGATAAGCGCTCTATATCTTTTCGATCCTGCCAATCGAGCTCTTCTTTCTGAAGCAGGCGCTCCTGCATTTCCTCTACGTCCTCTTGCAGTTCACGCGTCTCTTCCAAAGCTGCCTCCAGCTCGTCCTTTATTTCCTCTTCTGTTGCCTCGGTAAGCTCTTCGATCTCTTCCTCGGTCGGAAGCTGATGAGCAAACAATCCGGTACTAGCAGACTTCGATCCGTTCACACCATCATTATCAAAGGCCTCGAAGTAATAAGTCAGTTGATCACCAGGGCCGAGATCCAGCTCGGCCTCTAAATCCCAAACGTGATCATATCTCGTTTGCTTGCTACCAGGCTCTGCAATCAATAATGTCACAGGGTCTTCTTCCTCCCCCGTTTCACCTCGTGTGATCCGGTATACCAAGTTGATGGTTGTCAAACCATGATCGTCAGCTGCTTCGCCCAAAAAGTAAAGTACATTTTCTTCCAAGCTGTCGGCAAATCGTTCCACGCCGATCTCTGGATATAAATCAGGAATAACAGAAAGGGCATATCCAATGGAATCAGGCCTGGGTAAATCTTCATTGCTGATAAATAGCCGATAAGCACTACTGCTCATAGCACGCTTATCGAAACGGTATTGGTTTTGCCCCTGTCGCTGCAACTCCTCTAACTCTTCATCGTTAGCGAATTTTACAGCAAGCTGATCAGTATTGGCTGTTGTAAATGACCAATCGATACGAGTGCCGACAGGAACATTCAGATCACCAATATTATACAAGACCTCGTCAGGCCGCCCCAGATATGCCGGATAGTCTAGACTAACCTCAAAATCGGCTATACTCGGCTTGAGCAACACATCGAGCTCATATGCTCTACTCTCAACCTGGCCAGAACTTAGCTTGAAAGTCTGATCTGACTGAACATTGCTAAACTGGTAGCTAAATGTCTTAGCATCTTCTTTTTGGAGTCGGTAAGTATAGCCGGCAATTTCTATGAATACCTCATTTGGTAAGACATCACCCTCTACTTGAACAGCAAGTGGAAAGTCTTCGTATTGCGCAACCTGGAGGTCATCGACCTGCGGAAGTACAAAAGAAAAAGGTGCCGGACGCTCAAAATCCTGGTTATTCTTCAGCAATCGATTAGTACTGCTGGAGATAAGACCTGGTGCTGCCAGAATGACTCCCATCAGTAGTAAGAGTGGTGGCAAAGCAAATTTGAGATACTTGCGGTTTTGACTAAGATCAATAGCTCGGCGAAAAGGCACCGGACTAATTTCTGCTGACTTTTGATCGATCGATGCCATGATGAGCTCTGCCTGATCTTGCTCTTCTGCCTGCCGGCGAAGTTGCAAAACATTCAGCAGCTTATCCTGGACGTTACTGAAATGACGACCAATAATGCCTGCAGCCTGATCATGGCTAATAACATCTCCCAGGCGGAAATATCTGGTTAAAGGCAGAATGACCCAGCCACCTAAAGCAACAGCACTAACACCTAAGAAGGAATACCACAGTAATTTCCTGACACCTCGTGGAAAGTAGAAATTTCCTTCAGCCAGGTTAATTAATACAAACAGAAGGAGTATTAAACCACTGGTATACAGCAACCCGCGAATGAGCTGATTGAGATAAAATTTGCGAATAAATTGATCCAACTTTTGGATCAGTAGATCGTAGTTGTTGCTTGGGGCCATAATTCAGTGATGTCGTGAGGTCTGAAGCAGCTAGAAAAAGAACACACAAATTAACTAAAAGATTGTAATGGGTTCCGATCAATTACGACGAATGTCGTGAAGAGTGAGTTTTTCACTTTCCCACATCATTATCCACATACAGCAAACTTCTGCCTGGATTGAACAAATAGTTGAGGTAAAGCACTACCGACAACAATACTACGGCACCTGCCTGATGAGCTACACCGAGGCCAACAGGTACCTCTCCCTGGGCATTGAGTAAAGTGAAAATTCCAAGCAGCACTTGAATAATCAACACAGTTATCAACATAAAATTAGCTCGCTTAAAAGCAGGGCTGATGGAAGACTTAAATGCCTTCCAAACAAACCATAAAGTGATGATAACCAGCAAATAAGCAGTCATCCTATGACTGAACTGAACGAGGGCTGGTAAAAAGGGCGATTGATCGTATTCCACGAAGTTTTCCACGGTCCAGTTTGAATCATCTGCGAGTGTAGCTGGAAAGAATCGGCCAGCCATATCGGGCCATTGAGGAAATACAAGAGCAGCCCGTGCACCACTCATAATTCCACCTAAAACAATTTGCACAATAGCCACGATGGTAAGTACCATGAGCGGGGTTTTCAACCCGAGTTGTGGAAAATGTACAGGTTCAGGAAACCAGTTCTTATAAGTATACCAAAGCAATGCACTGAATGCAGAAAGTGCTATACTCAGGTGCATAGTCAGTTTATAAGCATCTACCCAAGGACGATCGATCAAGCCGCTGGCCACCATGATCCAGCCAAAGGTTGCCGCCAAACCTGCCAGGGCTACAATTAGGCCTAACCACCTGTAGTCTCTTCGTGTAAACCTTCTCTTCCAGGCGAAATAGGCAAACCCAATAGCAAAGACCAGTCCCATGATACGTGCCCACTGCCTGTGGAACCACTCCCAGAAATAGATGAACTTAAAGTCGCTCATACTGATATCGGCAAAGACTTTCTCAAATTGAGGAGACGCCTTGTACTTATCGAACTCAATCTGCCAGTCAGCTTCGTTCAAAGGAGGTAGGGCACCACTCAGTGGCTCCCACTCAGTGATGGAGAGCCCAGATTCAGTCAGCCGGGTTATTCCGCCGATAACGACTTGCCCAACTAGCATTATGACCCCAATCAAGAGCCACATACGAATACCTTTCCTCGACCTCTCTTTTGGCTTAGCCTCAACTTCAGGCTTGTCTAAAACGAGGTTTTCCACTTCTAGCTTCATCTTAATAGTATAGTAATGGTTTTCCTTTTTTAAATTTTCTTTTTCCCTTCATCATTATTAGGGCTGTGGAAAGTGGGAAAACAAATAGGTAAAACACTTGCACATTTCGTTTTCCTCATGCATGTTCACTTAATCCACAGTGTGCTTAGACATAAGACTACTGTAGATCAGGTTGTTGCAAAAATATTCCCCAAGCCTAAGAGAAACATCCACAGGAAAACTTTTGTGTGCATAGCTGTGGATTTATGACGCAGAACTGTCAGTTCAGGCTGGATTTCGCCAGGTGGAAAGCTGTGGAAATAGGGGATAAGTCTCCATTTGGACTTCCGCAGGTGGAAAGCTGTGTAGAATGTGTGGGTTTTCCCCTGCGATTCAACAGGCTTTACACAGTTTAGAATAGGCTACCCTGCTCATCATGAGGCAACAACCTGAAAGACTGCCTATGATGAATGGTGGCTCCGTATTTTTTGATGGCTTCCCGATGGGCTTTGGTCGGATAGCCCTGGTTGGTGATCCACTGGTACTCTGGAAATTCCTGATGAAGCTGCTGCATATGCTCGTCGCGATGCGTTTTGGCCAAGATGCCTGCGGCGGCAATCGACATATACTTTCCGTCTCCTTTAATGATGCAGTTGTGCTCGATGCCAGGATATTCGATGAAGAATTTTCCATCGATCAACAAAAACTCCGGGGTAGTATCTAGTTCATCGATGGCTCTATGCATAGCGAAGTAGCTCGACCTGAAGATGTTGTGTTCGTCAATCTCTGCCGGCGAATACTGGGCTACTGCCCAGGCAATAGCATGCTCTTCTACGATTTGGCGCGCTTCTTTTCGCTGGTTGGCATTGAGTTTTTTGCTGTCGTTGATGCGCTCATCTTTGAAATCCGGAGGAAGTATCACAGCAGCCGCAAAAACGGGGCCAGCCAGACAGCCGCGGCCAGCTTCGTCACAACCAGCTTCGATACGCCCTTCTTGTAGATAAGCTTTCAGCAAAAACCTATATTTTTGGAGTGAATGGAATCAAAGGATTGATTTCTTTCTTGGAGTGTCAAAATTATCATTTTATATTTTCGATCATGTACCGCGACTTTAAGTACCTATTGGCCTACACCCTTCCTCTTTCTGCTTTTCTGGGTTTTTATCTGGGAGGAATTTGGTCTTTCGGATGTACTTACGTGGCTTTTGTTGTCTTACCGATTTTGGAGCTTTTGCTTCCGAGTTCCACAGAGAATGTGGCTGAGCACGAGGAGTCAAATCGGTCTTCTCTCCGATTTTTCGACTACCTGCTGTATCTCAACCTACCTCTACTTTATATAGGCGTCGGACTATTTATTTACCAGGTTGGCTATGGTCAGCCTTCTACCTTCGAGTACACGGGATACATCTTCAATTTGGGTACACTCATTGGAACCATTGGTATTAATGTTGGTCACGAGTTGGGGCATCGATATAATTTGACCGAAAAATTGATTGCACAAGGCTTGCTGCTGCCGGGCTTATATCAGCATTTTCAGATCGAGCATAACCACGGCCATCACAAGCACGTAGCCACCCCCGCTGATCCGGCTAGCGCCCGATCAGGCGAAAGTCTGTATTTCTTCTGGTTTCGATCAGTAATTGGTCAGTGGCGAAATGCCTGGCAAATTCAGGCTAAACAGATGCGCGCTAAGGGCCAAAACCCACTTAGCTGGCGCAACTTAATGGCGCGCTTCCAGCTCATGAACATCCTGTATATCGTCGGGGCCTGGTACTTCTTTGGACAGGCAGTTGGATTAGGTCTTTTAGCTGCGGGTATTGCTGGTTTTTTGTTGCTTGAAACGGTCAATTACATTGAGCACTATGGTCTGAGCCGCAAGAAGTTGGCTAGTGGTCGGTACGAACCCGTCTCGCCAGTACACTCCTGGAATAGTAATCACGAAATGGGGCGAATATTTTTATACGAGCTCACTCGGCATAGTGATCATCACTTCAAGGCTACGCGCAAATATCAAATCTTGCGCAGCCACGATGTCAGTCCGACTCTGCCGACTGGATATCCCGGATGTATGCTCATGGCACTAGTCCCTCCTGTATGGTTTTGGGTAGTTCACAAGCAGATGAACAAGGAAGTTATTGGTGTATAGCCCTGGCCCGCTCAATTAACTCGTTCATACTGATCTGCTCGACCAACTTCTCATTGAGAAGCGTTATTCCACCGCTCGTTTCCCGATAGGTTTCTACTAGTCCAAGACCAATGGCATAGATCTCATAGCCTTCTATTTTTGATGGTATACCGCCCTGTGCTTCGTCTTCCACATAATACTCGGCAACCATCTTGAATACCACAGCTTCTCGATCTTCTCCCAATACTTCTAGACTGGTATCTCTGAGATACTGCCGGTTGAAAGTTGCCAATTGGCGCCCTCCTGGTGGCTCGGGAATAGCGAATTGAAGGTCAGTCACATAAGCGGGATTTTCTTCCTCTTCCAGATAAAACGGGAACACATTTCCCGCCAGTATTTCTGCATCGACCATTCGACTTGCGCGGGTCGAATCAGGAAAATCCAGCGAGAGTTGCTGTAGTACTACTCCGTCATTGTATATGCGTTCCGTCAGTTGCTGGTATGGCTCAAAAAGCGGTGTGTATGCAGTGGCACTCAGATAGAGTCCATCATCGATTTCATTGCCTAAGTAGTACCAATGACTGGGTGCTTTATTGGGTTGCTCGGTGTCTTGATATACATACACCTGGCCGCTGGTCAACTCGCGAACAGGGAAGTAGTAATCGCGCAGGTCGCGAGGGCCAGCTTCACATGAGACAATAAGCAGTGTTAAGATAAGTAGCAGGTACTTCATGGGGTAAAGATGCGGGTTGATTAAGCAAAAACCTATCTAACTTTCGCAAAACCTCCAACTCGAGCTCCCCACCAGTCTACAATATGATTATAGGTCTCAATACCTGATTTGAGACCCTTTTCAGACTTGACCAGGTCATCATCTATGATGTTGTCGTCGTTCATTGATATGAATATACGATCAGATCATTCTACAATATATCATACCAGATGAAGAACCACTTATCCTTAGTTTTCGCCCTATCACTAGTTATCCAAGTTGTTGGGCAAACCAGCGTCACCTTTGAAGTAGACTACTTGCCCAACAACCAATCTGAGATTATCGGTATTCGAGGGAGTCTACCGCCATTGAGTTGGTATGAGACTTACCCTATGGAGTCGATGGATGGTAAATATGTTGTCGACATTGATTTTCCGGCCAGTGGCGATGTGCTGGAATTCAAATTTGTCTATCAGTCGACTGATGGAACGGATGTGAATTGGGAAACTATAGACAATAGAACCCTTGCCCTTTCAGAAAATAGAATGGGCTATGCTGGAAATTGGGACGAACCCTATTACAGAGATCCATCATCGCTACCCTTGTTGAATAGCGATGCACTATTAGCCGATTTTGCACTCATAGAAACCATATTTCGTGAAGTGCATCCTGGCACCTATCGCTATCTAAGTGAAGAGGAACTCACGACACACTTAGCCGAACTCGAAGACGCTTTTTCAAGCGCTCTTTCGGTAAGTGAGGCATACCTGGCTTTGAATAAATTCATAGCAACCATAAAGTGTGGTCATACGGCCTCACCTCTATACAATCAGAATGCTGATGTGACGGCTATGCTGTTTTTTGGACCAGATAAATTGCCTTTTACTTTCCAGTGGGTAGAAGGTCAAATGATCATTCTATTGGATGCCACGGATGAAAGTGTATTTCCGGCAGGTACCGAGATAAAAGCAATAAATGGGCATAAAGCCTATGACATTCTGGAGGCCATGCGTCAGTATGTTCCAACTGATGGGCCTGCAGTTAGCCCAAAAGATGGCCTGCTTTCTTTGCAAGGATACTCATGGCGCTATGAACTCTTTGATGCGGTATTTCACTTGCTCTTTCCGCCTGCTGATTTTGGATATGAAATTGAGTACTTGCAAGCTGGAGAAGCTGAATCGAAGAGAACTACTGTAAGACCGCTACTTCGAAGGGAGCGAAGTGAAATACTGGCCGAGCGGTACCCCGATCACCCCAGGAGATCCGACGATCTATGGAGCCTGGATCTAAGTCTTGACGAAATAGGCGTATTAACTGTTGGCGATTTCACAGCTTTTGGAAAAGGCGCACTGGAGTTGGACTATGAATTATTTTTCGCTGATGTATTTAATCAGATTAATCGCGCAGGTATTGAAAAGCTAATTATTGATGTGCGAGATAATCAGGGGGGCAATGATCCTATAGTTTCAGAAATGCTCACTTATTTACAGCACCGGCCGCAGAGAGACATTCAATTTGAAGGTAGAATGCGGTATCAGAGCTTTCCAGAAGAATTGCGGCCTTACGTAAAAACGTGGGGGGATAATATTCCTGCCTTCTTCGATCCAGAGCAAGGAAAACCAGATGAATCTGGGCGTTACTATATATATCCAAAATCCTTTAAACCCGAGCGTGGCTTCAGATTAAAACGTCAGGCTTTTAATGGGGAAGTCGTTTTCTTGACGAGTCGGGTCAACGCCTCGCTTGGGTTCTACCTGGCCAACTACGTTCGTCAAAATCAGGTAGGGACTATTATTGGAGAAACAAGATCTAAAATTTGGCCGTGCTTGACGGCGGCCGATCTGGCCAGCGATCTGGCCATGCGTTCGTGGGTATCGAGT
>JBCBVN010000191.1:0-8155 GCA_039817625.1 Bacteroidota bacterium | reverse complement strand
CAAAACCCACCTGGTGAATACCGGACTTACGTCATCTCAGCCGACAATGATGCAGGTGACCTGGAAGCACTTAAGCTGCTGCTTCGGCGCAACGATATCCGGTTCGGACTGGCAGAGACCGGGTTTAGCCTCAGCGCATTTAGCTATAAGACTGGCGAATCGGTCAACTATCGCGGCCAGGCCGGCGATTTGATCGTGAGTGCTTTTCAGGCGCGGGCAGTACTTACCCAGATTCTCTTCGACCCCGAAGCCGAGTTGGAGGATAGCCTCACTTACGACATTACGGCCTGGGCGCTGCCTTACGCTTATGGGCTCGATGCGTACGCATCTACGAGTCTGATTTCTGCCAGTGTAGAAGACATCAGCCTGGCCCCGCCACCACCGCCTGCTATGCGCGACCCTCAAGAAGGGCTCTCTGATGCTTTCAGGCAGGCGTATGCAGTGGGTATCCCGTGGCAAGGCTTGCCGACAGCCAGCTTTTTGGGGCGTGCGCTATCGGCCGGCTTGCATCCGCGAAAAGCGACCGAGGCTTGTACCATTAGCGGTGAGTCATTTTCTGCTGGTAGCATTTTCTTTACGCGGGCAGATAATCGCAGTGTAGCGGACTTTCACGAGTTGCTCTTTGATGTGCTCAAAACTTCGCAGCACGATTTCGAGCTTCTGTCATCTGGTTTTGCCGATGAGGGTCCCGATTTGGGCAGCGATAGCTATGAGCTGGTCAGCCAGCCCGTGGTGGCTACCCTGTATGGTTCATCGGCCAGTCCCAACGAGATGGGGCAAGTCTGGCATTTTTTCGAGCGCGATCTGGGCTATCCGCTCCAGCTTCAGCCAGCCGATGATCTGTCGGAAGTAGATTTGGAAGGAGTAGATGTATTCATTTTACCTGAAGGCTACTACGGCTTTGATTCCGCCACCGCCGATCGTTTCACCAGCTGGATCAGATCTGGCGGCCGGCTTATTGCCATCGGTCGGGCCAATGATGCGCTAGCCCGTTCTGATGCATTTGCCTTAACCGCCAAAGAACAAGAAGATAGCGATCCACTACCTCGACTACGGCCTTATGGCGATCAGGATCGAGAGTGGATTACGGGTTTTGTGCCCGGAGCCATCGTCGAGCTCGAAATAGATAATACACATCCACTGGCGACTGGTATGGAATCGACTTACTTCGCCCTCAAGACGAGTGGCTCGGCGTTCAAATATCTCGACGGAGGCTGGAATGTCGGACGCTTGGCCGAATCGACACCGGTTTCAGGTTTTATGGGTCAGGCGGCTCAAGACAGATTGGAAGGTACCCTCAGTTATGGCGTAGAGAATATGGGGCGGGGCCAGGTAGTTTATTTGGTCGACAATCCGCTCTTTCGCTCCTTCTGGTACAGCGGAAAGCACCTGATGGTCAATGCGCTATTTCAGCTTTAGCGTGTAGGAGCCTGGTCCTTTCTAACCCCCCGCAGGCTTTTAATTGATGTGGTGTCTCAGCCCGAGCCCGAGTCTGGCACCCAATCCGAGAGATAAATCGATTTGGGGGCTTATTCGGTATCCAAACTCCGCTTGCGGCAGGACGACCAGGCCCTGATTGATCGAGTTGTTGATGAAAAAGGTGTTTTCATTGCGCAGACGCTCCTTGGTTTGGCTAAATGGCTGAAAGAGCTGGTGCCGATGCAGGTATCTGGAATTGATTCTACCAGATATGGTAGCGCCTACCGCTATGCTAAAGCGTTTCTTGCTCAAAATGAGATAGTCGAAGTCGAGTCTGGCCAGCAGCACCTCGTTGTCGTATCGCCTCTCCCGGAGGTAGAAGGTCTCGTCAGCTTCCGGAAATTCACTTTTCAAACCTCCTCGACCAAATAAGCTCACGTCGAAGTAGCTTACGCCTAAGCCTAACCTCAATCCGTTGGCAAACTGATAGCTCGCACCGAGACTAGCGGTAAAGAACCAGGAGGCACGACCGGGAATCTCAAAGTCTGAACCGTTTACTCTGAATAGATTGATTTCCTGGCCGTCAAATTCAAAAACTTCAGCCCCTGAACCTTCCATGGGGAGTGAACTGTATTCTGTGACATAGCTCGAAATACTACCGATGGGCAAGATGATGGTGTGTAGAGATACATCCCATCCTTCCTTAAAATAGGGAGCGGCTGTCCAGCCATCCGATTCTTCCTTTGGGGCGGCTGCAACTACAGGCATAACACCCTGGTATACCTCTGGAAGTTTTGTTTCAATTTGAGCAATGCTGGTTGGCGCTAGCGTATTGACCGATCTCAGGCGGGCAGACAATACATCTGTATCGACCAGAACCGCTTGATCACTACTTTCAGACTCGAGATCAGTAGTAGAATATGTAGTTGCGTGCTTCTGTGGAGGGGTAGGGAGGATATCGTCTACAGGCGCTGAAATGGAATTTTCTGCCAGGGTAGTATTTGAGTAGTCTTCGTCCGGTTCATTCACTTCTGAATTAGCTGGAAGGCTAAGATTTTCCGCGACGGGAGCGTCGGTAGGTTGAGCTACTCGATGGATCTCTTCAGGTGCCGGGGCCGGAGAAATGGACGGAGCTAATGAGGCTGGTTGCTGATTGTCGGGAGCCTCAGAAGACCTCGCAGGTCTGAATACAAAGAAGGCGGTAGCCAAAGCGAGTAGGATCAGGCCAGCGCGCAATCCTAATGAATAATTCCAGGCCGACTTCGATGCTCCGGCAGTTCCTATAGCCTCCTCGTCAGAGATTTGGGATCTAATAGACTCCCACTGACCTTTAGGGGGCTTCAGGTCTCTTGGCGTATTGCTACTTTCTCTGAGTAATCTTTCTAGATCATCCATGGTTAGCTGCTTTGGGTAAATCAAAGTAATTAGCAAACAGTCGCTGTAGGATCTTTCTGGCCTTGAATAGATTCGATTTGGAAGTGCCTTCGCTTATGCTGAGAAGCTCAGCAATCTCGGCATGGGTATACCCTTCCAGGGCATGTAGGTTGAATACCAGTCGGTAAGAAGGGGGTAGGGCTTGTAGTAGGTGAAAGGTGTCTTGTTGGGTAAATTTTTCTAGTGCATTATTCGTCGTCGCACCGAGCAGTGATAGTTGATTCTCATCAATGTCCTCGGTAGTTAGTCGCTTGCGTTCGGCTCGGTATCGATCTATAGCCGTGTTGACGATGATGCGACGGAACCACGGCTTGAAGTTGCCTTGAAACTCGCCTTCCATGCGTTTCAGCGCATTAAAGCATTTGATGTAGGCGTCCTGGACGACCTCTTCTGCTGTATCTCGATTTCCACTGTAGTGCAGGGCAAGAGAAATAGCGTAAGGGTAAAACTGGTGGTACAGCTTTTCCTGAGCTCGGGCCTCTCCAGCCTGGCAACTAGATATCAATGCCTGTAGTGGACTGTAAATCGCTCGCACGCTGTAGAAAAGGCCTTTTGCAGAAGTTGAGTGTGAATCTTGTTGTAGTCTTAATGAGCTACAATTGACCAAACGACAACAAACGCCAAAAGCGTTGCCTCTTCCTCATTTAAAAAGTATCGATCAGTACCCCGGATGTGGCCGATCTATTGTTTTTTCGGTCTCTTGCTTGCTGATCACGTCCAGGCCCATGGCATCCAGCACGAAGGTCAAAGCAAAAAGACCAATTAAAAGCAGTAAGAATAGCCTGAAACCAGAGAGCTTTTTCTTAGGTCCTTGCTGAGTAGCATTTTCCATAAGGTTGTCTTTGTTTTGGCATTACAAGGTACGACTTAAATGGCATGTTTCCCCTCATGTACTTGTTTCCCAAAAATAGTCAAGTGGACTTCCGCAGGTCGGTATCTCACCACGTCATTCAGTCATCCCACAATCCATTTCATCCAATCATCCCACAATCCAATCATCCAATCATCCCACAATCCAATCATCCAACCATCCACCCATCCATCCTGACAAATTAACAGTATTTGCACGCCTTGGCCTGACAAAAGGGCGCTATTAATCAGGTGTTTAGCATCGGTATGTCCTTTGCCATTGTAAGTTGACAATCCAAAAATTACCCGGTATTTTTATTCCCTTGCCGGTAAACCAAATGAAACCAGATGAACCTCAATAACTTAACCATCAAAGCTCAGGAGGTCATTCAGAGAGCTGGTCAAATGGCCATGGAAAGGCGCCAGCAAGCGATTGAACCTGCTCATATTTTGTCCGCTCTACTGGCAGTAGACGAACACGTAACGCCATTTCTTTTTGCCAAGCTCAGTGTGCCCACGCAGGTGGTTCGGCAGGCTTCAGATAAGATGGTTGAGGGGTTCGGTAGCTTGTCTACAAACGATGGCCAGCAATATTTATCCCGATCGGCCGGTCAGGCGCTGCAGCAGGCAAATGTGGAAATGAAGAACATGGGCGACGAGTTCGTCAGCCTCGAACACATCCTTTTAGGGTTGCTATCCGTCAATGACGATGCTGCTCAAATGCTGAAGGATAGCGGGGTGAATGAAGAAGATTTAAGGCAAGCTATCCAGGATTTGCGCGCAGGCAGTAAAGTCGATTCGGCCTCAGCAGAAAACACCTACAACAGCCTGGCTAAATATGCTATGAATTTGAATGAGCGGGCCAGGTCAGGAAAACTGGATCCAGTCATTGGTCGCGATGAAGAGATACGTAGAGTATTGCATATTCTGGCCAGAAGATCAAAGAACAATCCGATCCTGATCGGTGAGCCAGGTGTAGGCAAAACAGCCATCATAGAAGGTTTGGCCCATCGAATCGTAAATGGCGACGTTCCCGAAGATTTACGAGATAAAGAAATTTATTCTCTCGATATGGGGGCTATGATCGCTGGTGCAAAGTACCAGGGCGAATTTGAAGAACGATTGAAGAGCGTCATCAAAGAAGTCACCCAGGCAGATGGGCAGATATTCCTATTCATAGACGAGATTCATACACTGGTAGGCGCAGGAAAAGGTCAGGGGGCCATGGATGCAGCCAATATTCTTAAGCCCGCCCTGGCCAGAGGAGACCTCAGAGCCATTGGTGCAACTACCTTAGCCGAGTATCAGAAATACATTGAATCCGACAAGGCTTTAGAAAGGCGATTCCAAACTATTTTAGTCGATGAGCCCAATGAGGAAGATGCGGTTTCCATCTTGCGAGGACTTAAGGAGCGCTACGAAACACACCACAAGATCAATATTCTGGACGAGGCCATTGTAGCAGCTGTGCAACTCAGCCAGCGTTATATCAATGACAGATTTTTGCCCGATAAGGCCATTGATCTGATCGATGAAGCAGCAGCCCGCTTGCGCCTGGAAATGAACTCTATGCCAGAAGAGCTGGACGAGGTCGAGCGCAAAATTCGGCAGTTGGAAATCGAGAGAGAGGCTGTTAAGCGCGAGAGTGACGAAGCCAAGATCGATCGAATTAATCAGGAATTGGCCAATTGGGAAGACCAGCGCAAAGAACTTCGTGCCCAGTGGGAAAGTGAGCGCGAAGTGGTGCTGGGTATGCAACAGGCCAAAGAAAGGATAGAGCAGTTGCGCAACGAAGCCAAGCAGGCAGAACGCGCAGGTCTGTTTAGTGAAGTGGCCGAAATCCGATATGGGAAAATACCTCAACTCGAGCAGGAATTAGAGCGCTATCAGCAGAGCCTGGCAGAAATGCAATCCAACAATAAAATGTTGGTCAAAGAAGAGGTAGAGGCAGAAGATATTGCCGAGATCGTTGCCCGTTGGACAGGCATTCCGGTCACCCGAATGCTAGAGGGCGAGCGAGAAAAACTGCTCCGACTGGAAGAAGAACTCCATCAGCGTGTAGTCGGTCAAAACGAAGCGGTCGAGGCCGTAGCCGATGCCATTCGCCTCAGCCGTACGGGCCTAAGCAATCGCAATCGACCGATTGGTAGCTTCTTGTTTCTGGGAACCACCGGCGTCGGTAAGACCGAATTGGCGAAAGCACTGGCCGATTACTTGTTCAACGATGAGACCATGCTGACCCGCATTGATATGTCAGAGTATCAGGAGCGACATGCAGTCAGCCGATTGGTTGGTGCACCTCCGGGCTACGTAGGCTATGACGAAGGCGGACAGCTCACCGAGGCCGTCAGACGTAAACCCTATAGCGTTGTTTTGCTAGATGAGATCGAGAAAGCGCATCCGGATGTCTTCAATATTTTGCTACAGGTCCTGGAAGATGGCCGCCTGACGGACAACAAGGGGCGTGTTGCGAATTTCAAGAACTGCATCATCATCATGACGTCTAATCTGGGCTCAGAGGTGATTCGGGAAAAATTCGCGCAGATCGATGAGTTAAACGAGGAAGAAATTATCGCAGAAACAAAAGATCAGCTCTTCCAATTGCTCAAGCAAACACTTCGTCCAGAGTTCTTGAATCGCATCGATGATCTGATCATGTTCCGCCCACTCAGTCGCCAGGACATTCGCCAGATTGTAGAATTACAACTCAATATGTTGGTTGACCAGCTGGCCGAGCAAGACATCGAGCTTCAGGTATCTCCCCAGGCGATGGACTGGCTGGCTAAGGAAGGCTACAGTCCCGAGTTCGGTGCCCGTCCACTCAAGCGCGTCATCCAAAAGCGCGTTTTGAGACAGCTCTCCAAGCAAATGCTGGATGGTAGCGTAAAGCCCGGAAGCCGTATCGTATTAGATGAATTCGATGGGGTAGTGGTATTTCGAGCTGCCAGAGAGAAGGAGGTGACGGAGACTGTGTCATAAAGTTGGGATAGTTAATTTTTATGTAAATTGCGTAGTCGACTAATCAATTTGTATAAAAATTGACTTCTCTACTATATGATTCAGAGGGAAATAGCTGAAAATATACTGGCAAAAGTCGGTAAGTATCCGGTTATAACAGTCACGGGACCTAGGCAGAGTGGGAAAACTACTCTGATAAAGGACCTCTTTGCAGACTTTCCCTATTTCTCGCTTGAGAATCCTGACACACAATCTAGATTTGAAAACGATCCTCGTGGGCTTTTTCAGCAATACGGTCACAGAATGGTGCTTGACGAAGTTCAGCGAGTACCTCAGATCTTATCCTACATTCAAGGGATAGTAGACGATGATCCAGAGGCTTGTTTTATTCTCAGCGGTTCTCATAATCTGCTCATGCTGGAGAGTGTCAGCCAAACATTAGCGGGGCGTACAGCTATTTTTTACTTGCAGCCACTCAGCTATTCGGAGCTCAAGGGTGAGCTTCCTGAAAATTTAACGGCTACTGATCTTTGCTGGAGAGGTGGTTATCCGAGAATATTTCATAAAACCCTCGACCCTACGCCATTTTACCAATCTTATATTGCGACATACGTTCAGCGAGATGTGCGACAGATTAAAAACGTAGGAGATTTAGGGGCGTTTACTCGCTTTCTTGGGGTTTGTGCCGGGTTCATTGGGCAAACCATAAATAAAACGAGCATAGCTGATGCAGCGGGAATAGAGAGGGCAACTGCCCAGAATTGGCTTTCAATACTAGAAACCTCATTCGTTACCTATCAGCTTCAGCCCTATTTCAGAAACTTTAAAAAACGACTTGTCAAGTCGCCAAAGCTGTATTTCCGCGATACGGGTCTAGCGTGTGCTTTACTTGGACTTCAAACGGCAGAAGAACTATTCAATTATTACCAGCGAGGTGCCATTTTCGAGAATTTCGTCATCAATGAGGTCTCCAAAACGTTTTTTAATCGAGGCTTGATGCCGTCTCTGTACTTTTGGCGAGACAATAACCAGCGCGAGATCGATTTGCTCATCAATATCGGCGGTAAGCTCCGTCCGGTAGAGATCAAGTCTGGTGCCACTTACAGAAGCGATTACTTCAAACAACTCCAGTGGTTTTCAGAGCTGGCCGATGTGCCGCTTCATTCAGGAGTGGTTGTATATGGGGGCGAGGAGCATATTGAATCTACTTTTGGAGAAGTAGTCAGCTGGAAGGATATTGAAAGAATTTTACACCCCATTATGTAAAGCAAGCATAGCCCGCACCCATTACCGTCACTGAGCCGACAATTTCACAGCTGCATCAAAATCCTTGTGTGTAAAGTGTAACCCCCTTCGCATCAACTCCTCCAAAAAGGACATATGCGATACACATACACTCTACTTTTATTTTGGACCGCTTCGTGCTGCTTGTTGGCTCAAGTATGCGTGGAAGGTCAGGTTTTAGATGCCCTCACTGGCGAGCCACTGCCATGGG
>JBCBVN010000190.1:0-8199 GCA_039817625.1 Bacteroidota bacterium | reverse complement strand
GTCGTAAAAAATTTTCATAGACGTCAAGAGATTACAAAGCAACCTCAAGATACATTTTACGCGATGGATGAGTGGGTATTCTCTGGGTTTTTATCCGCTTTTCCATGAATTCAGGTAGATTTACCTATCTGGGGGTTTGGTCATTCAGACTTTCGCAGGTAGATACTCCTTGCGTGGCTTTGGTAGTGACCGTGTTCAGCAAGTTTAATTTTTAGCTTTTGGGCCAGGTAACCGACCCGCGGAAGTCCGAATAAATTCACTTATTATTCGATTTATGTCTGGTTGTCTCCGACTACATCCATGTTTTAGTTGGTGGTCTCTGAAGGCTTCCATGTTTTCCTTTGTCAAAGGCTGGAGGGTTCCATCCAACACCTCGTGGCGTGCGCGAGTACCTGCGATCGTTCGTTTGTACCCGATATCTTGTACCTAATACCCCGTACCCAATACCCCTCCCTCATTAGCCCGAATCATGTGCCTCATACCTTCTACCAATTACCTACCTTAGCCCCGATCTTGCCAATGCCGTATAATACCCGAGCTTTGAGCAACGTTAACCACCCGTTATAACCACACCCGTATGTTGCCAAACATTTTTCTATTTTTTCAGAACGTGACCCTCGATGGAGGGGAAGCTGGTGAAGCCACCTATGAGAGCCAGAGTCTGCTAGACATTGTAGCCAGTAGTGGACTGCTCGGTATTGCTATTGTAGCCATCCTCGGTTTTTTGTTGCTGCTGGCTTTGTACATCTTCTTTGAGCGCTATGCCACCATCCGCCAGGCGGCCAAAGTCGATCAAACCTTTATGGCCAACATCAGATCCTATGTATCTGCCGGAAATATAACAGGTGCCCGCACCCTGTGCCAGCAAACGGATATGCCGGTGGCGCGCATGGTCGAAAAAGGCTTGCAGCGTATTGGCAAACCACTTAGCGATATAGATGCAGCCATCGAGAACGTCGGCAATCTGGAAATTTTCCGACTGGAGAAGGGCTTGTCTACGCTGGCCTCTATCTCAGGTGCTGCCCCCATGATCGGCTTCTTTGGAACCGTTACCGGTATGATCAACGCCTTCTACGAAATGTCTACAGCCGATAACATTACCCCCGATGTGTTAGCTGGTGGTATCTATCAGGCTCTGATCACAACTGCCGCTGGATTATTGATCGGTATCCTGTCTTTTATTGGCTACAACTTGTTGGTTGCCAGGGTAGAACGTGCTGTTTACTTAATGGAACGCACCACGACCGAATTCATGGATCTATTGCAAGAGCCCACAGCCTAAATCAAGCCAGCTATGGGTCTGAAACGCAGCTCTAAAGTCAGTGCAGAATTCAATATGTCGTCCTTGACCGACATCATCTTTCTGTTGCTGATTTTCTTCATGCTCACCTCGAATTTTGTGCAGATCAAGCCTTTTGAACTGCCTCAATCAGACAGCCAGACGGTTGCACCTACTAATATTGTGGTGCAATTGGAACAAGACGGTAAAACAACAGTCAATAATGTTGAAGTTTCAGGTAGCGATATCGAGCGGGCCATAGTAGATGCCCTTCGCCAGGTCGATGACCAGGAGGAGGCAACCGTTACCATTGTGGCTGAGATCGGAGTACCTTTTGGTCGGGTTACGCCCATTATGACCGTAGCTGCCCGCAACAGAGCCAGAGCCATCATAGCCACACAAGCAAGAGGATAATGGCCTTCAAGAAAAGACAAAAAGTAAGCGCAGAATTTAATATGTCGTCCTTAACCGACATCATCTTTCTGCTGCTCATTTTCTTCATGTTGACCTCAACAGTCGTGGCGCCCAATGCCCTCAATTTGAAGATCCCTGGTCGGGCCGACACACCGGCTTTACCCTCCAGCCGGAATTTGGACGAGGTCATCATCAATGCTTCGGGCAATTACTACTTTAACGATCGTCGGATCACCATCGAGGTTTTACGTCGTCAGCTGGGTAGCCAGGGGCCAGGTTATAGCCTGATTATTTCCCCCAGCAATCGAGCTCCAATCGAAGCAGTTACGGAGATTATGGATATCGCTCGAATCAATGATATTGAGGCCGTATTGGCCGCAGCGGAATAGAAGTACCTTTTGTTTTGATGATTCTTAGGCTGCAAAAATCAAAAGCTTACTTTTGAGGATGATCTCCAATCAAAATAAGCGTGGATATGCATTTGCTATGAGGATTGGAAAACTACGTATAGGCTCGGAAGACCTCCCTCTCCCCAGGGAAAGGGAACAGGTGAGCGGAAAACAAAGGCACTATATACCGATCTCCGTCTTTAAGTTTGCCTTTACAAGTATTATATGGTGCTTTTTTATGGCCATGCTCTCAGCTCAGCAGGGACTTCCTCCCTCGGCTGGCGCACGCGGACGGGCATTAGGCGGTGCAGGCCTGACTTTTCAAGATGTTTATGCCGCCTGGAGTAATCCGGCAGGACTAGCTAAGCTCGAAGACATTGGTGTTATATTAAGTGGCGAACAGCGGTATGGCCTTACCGAATTACAAGACGTAGGCTTAGCAGCTGCTCTACCACTAGGCGGCGGTGGACTTGGTTTGACGGTGAGTAGCTTTGGTTTTGAAGCTTATCGGGATACCCGGTTGGCACTGAGTTATGGTCGAAAGTTGTTTGATAATTTCCGGATTGGTGGCGAAATTGTAGGCCTGAATACCAGTGTGGAGAATTACGAAAGTCGTTTCAATGCTACATTCTCTTTAGGCTTTCAAATAGATCTGGATCGAGATTTAAGTATAGGCACGCGATTGGTAAGCCCAATGCGAGTAAAAGTTGCGGAAGGAGAAACACTGCCACAATTGCTGGGCATTGGGATTGGGTATCGGCCAACCGATCAGCTGTTACTTATGGCTGAAATGGAGCAAGAAATCGACTTTTTAGCCAGATTCAGATTTGGCCTGGAGTATGCCCTGGTAGAATCATTCACCTTCAGAGCAGGGGTTGTCACGGAGGCTACAGAAATTTCTTTTGGCGCCGAGTATCAGGCTGCTCAGTTGTTCCGAATTGGATTGGTTGCCGCTTATCATGAGACGCTTGGTTGGAGCCCGGGAGTGGAGATTGTTTTTGTGCCGGGAGAAAAAGAGTAAGGTCTACTTCGACCAACCTAGTAGAAAACACGACCAATCGCTGCTTGAGCACACAACGAATCACCCCAACGTGAGCGTTTTACTAGTGCATTCGATGAGGGTCAAAAACCTCAACTTTCAGCTCTCATAGTTTGACTTTATCTTGCGGTAACGTCAGACGAAAAATCAAATGCTATGCTCGAAATACTCACCTACATATCGCTCGTAGCCGGTGGAATTCTGATTCTGCTTTTGCTATTGTCCATACTGGGCGGTCTCGATCTAGATATAGACTTGCCGGATACGGATGCAGGTGGGCTCGGCTTAGTGAAAGGCGGACTGACTTTTTTGTCGGTCGGAGCCTGGACGGTCAAATTGGTCTTAGTGACCAGTACAAATCCGGCACTGGCCTTTGTCATTGGTATCGTTGCGGGCTTGGTAGCGGTACTCTTGCTGGCCTGGATGCTGGGTTTTTTGCTTAAACAGCAGGAAGAAGTCAACTGGCAGGCCAGTGATGCCCTTTTTCAGCCGGGCAAGGTGTATTTGCGCATACCCGAAAATGGCACTGGTCTGGTGCATGTCACGGTCAATGGTGCCAGACGAGAGCTAAAAGCCAAATCAGCCAACGGCAAAATTTTGCCGACAGGTACCTCTATACTCGTAGACGATTTGGATGGAGACGTTGCCATCGTCTCCAAAAGACAAGAAGCAATCTAAAACCCTTACCCCAGGAGAACACCAAAAACATACATCCATAAACCTTAAAACACTTCACACATGACCTCAACATTCATTTTTGTTAGCTCAATCGTAGGTCTTTTCCTTCTGGTTGCGCTTTGGGCCATCAGCCGATTCAGGCGGTGTCCTTCAGATAAAATACTGGTCGTCTACGGCAAGACCGGTGGACAGGCGTCCGCTAAATGCTATGCGGGTGGCGCCACCTTTGTATGGCCGATCATTCAGGATTACAAGTACCTCGACTTAACTCCGCTTTCGATCGATGTCAATCTTCAAGATGCGTTATCGAAGCAGAACATCCGGGTATCTGTTCCTGCCCAGTTTACTGTGGCCATCAGCAACAAGCCAGAGCTGATGATCTCAGCTGCCGAGCGTCTGCTGGCATTGGATCGAAAGAGCATTGCCTCTTTGTCACACGACATCATCATGGGGCAAATGCGTCTGGTTATTGCCAACATGGACATCGAGGAATTAAATACAGACCGCGATAAGTTTGTAGAGTCGGTGTACTCTAATGTAGGTGATGAGCTCAATAAGATCGGTTTGGAGCTGATTAATGTGAACGTTACCGATATACAGGATGAGTCGGGCTACATTACCGCCCTCGGTCAGGAAGCTGCTGCCAAGGCCATCAACGATGCTAAGATCAAAGTAGCCAACGAGAATCGTACGGGTAGCATTGGTCAGGCAGAGGCTCAGCAAGATCAGCGAACCAAAGTGGCAGACGCCAATTCCCGGGCCGAGATCGGTGAAGCAGCTGCCTTGCAAAATCAGCGTATTCAAGTTGCGGAAGCCAATTCAAAGGCAGAGATCGGTGAAGCTAATGCCATGCAAACTAAGCGTGTCAATGTAGCTGATGCCAACTCCAAGGCAGAGATTGGCGAAGCGGAAGCTAATGCCATTGCTACCGCAGGTAAGAACGAGTCGGCCATTAAGATCGCCGAGTCCAATGCCGCACGCGACATCGCCCTGGCAGAGGCCAACCGCAGAGCATTGGCTGCCAGAAAGGTAGCTGAGGCACAAGCGCTTCAGGAGGCTTACCTGGCCGAAAAGGACGCCGAGATTGCTCGTGCTGCCAAAGAAAAGGCCAAAATGGAAGCCGAAGAGGTTGTCGAGGCCGACATCGATCGCCAAAAGGCCATTATTGCCGCTCAGGCCGAAGCCGAAAAGCGGCGCGAGATCGCTAAAGGTGAAGCAGATGCTGTATTGGCTCGCTATCTGGCCGAAGCCCAGGGTATGGAAGAACTACTGCGCAAGCAGGCAGAAGGATTCCAAAAGCTGGTCGACGCCGCCAACGGTGATCCACAATCAGCCATTGGTTTCCTCATGCTCGATAAGCTTACAGAGCTGGCACGTATCCAGACGGATGCCATCAAGGAGGTCGATATCGACAAGGTTGTCGTATACGACAGTGGCGATGGTAAAGGAGTCGGCAATTTTGTCTCTGGCCTGTACGGAATGGTGCCACAACTCAACGACTTCTTGCAGCAAAGTGGCATGAGCCTTCCTTCAGGCCTGGTTCAGAAAACGGAGGAAGATGCCGAGCCCAGTGTAAATGGACATAACACACCAGCTTCGGACACCCAGAAGACTTAGTGTGTGACTTTTTATCGAATGTTTGACGTGCCGCTTCCTACCCAGGAGCGGCACTTTTTATTTACTTTTCTCCGATGAAATACACATTACCCACTGTTCTTTTGAGCTTTTTCCTATTTGCATGCCAGCCTTCTGATCAGCCGTTAGATCAAAATCAAGTCGGAGAGGAGCTCCCCACTTTAACCGAGCTTTTGATGAGCCCTGGTTTTGACGCAGAGTTAGCCGAGGCACTAGGTTCAGATGCCTATGGCATGAAATCTTATGTGATGGCCTTCTTATACGCGGGGCCAAATCGCGATCGGGATTCCACCGAGGCTTTTGAGCTTCAAGCCGCCCACATGGCCAATATCAGTCGAATGGCCGAAGAGGGTACACTCGTATTGGCTGGTCCGTTTTTGGACGGAGGAGAGTTGCGGGGGATCTATGTATTTGATGTACCCACAGTTGAAGAGGCAGAGGCCCTGACCAATACGGACCCGGCCATACAAGCAGGTAGTCTGCGCATGGAGCTGTTACCCTGGTATGGATCTGCCGGTCTTAAAGCCATCAACCACCTGCACGGTAAAATGGCTAAGGATCCGATCTAGTAATCCATATTCCAGTTTATACACCTTTTGAAAATTAGACGACGCATCCATTCTATCCTGAGGCGAGTATAGAACCATATCGGGAAATTTTTGTCCTGCTTACGTTCATTAAATCAACTCAGCTTTATGTATAGATATTTACTCTTTTTACCCTCCTTTTTCGGATTAATTAGTCTTACCCTTTCCGGTCAAATCATATCCGATTTTAATGACGGAAGTAATCAGGGATGGATCAATGGTGGTGCAGCACCAAATCCTACTGTTCAACTAGGTGGCCCGGATGGACCTGACGATCAATACCTGCGCATTGTTGCTGACGGTGCAGGTGCAGGTGGTAAACTCGTGGTTTTTAATACGAGCAATGAATGGACCGGAAACCTTCTGGAATCTTTTGATGCTATCGAGCTCAATGCAGCCAACTTTAGTGATCGAGACTTGACCATCAGATTTGTTTTTGAAGGTCCGGCAGGCCGTCTCAGTACTGTAACCTCATTGGATTTGGCGGCCAATGATGACAGCTGGCAAAGTCAGATATTCCTCCTGGAGGCAGATAGCCTGACAGGCTCCGGTGACTTCACCTCCGTTCTTAGCAATGTAACAAAGGTGTGGTTGTATCACGGCGGCACCAGCTTTCCAGGACCCAATATTGTGGCACAAATTGGTATCGATAATGTTTCTCAGTTGTTGGAGATTAGCAGTGTATCCATACTCGGTCCCGATGTTTTCTCTTTAAATCCTTTGGCACAACCAGCCCAAAGCGGTCAGTCAGCATTGTTGCTGAAGGCTGATCAGTCAGGCTCATTTCAGTTAGATGTGTTCGATTTTAGTGGTCGTTTCATTGGGCAAAGTTCGGGTTTGGCTTCAGCGGGAGTGGACCAAAGAATAAACCTGTTTGATTTGGGGCCAGGAAGCTATGTTATTCGTTTTTCACTCACTGGAAGTTTCGGTCAAAGCGTGCGCACGCAGCGGCTGATCGTCCGATAATTTTCAGTTATGGTTACTTACAAAAAATTACTTGCTGCAATTTATTTACTGAGTATTGGTGTATGCACACTTACGGCCCAGACAATGACCGTCGATCTTAATCCATCAAAAGATAACACGATTTACGAAGGATCGTCCTGGGAAGCCAATAGCAGTGGAATGGGACCACATGTATACAGTGGATCAATAAGTCTGATGCGCGCCCGTCGTGCATTATTAGCTTTTGATGTCAGTGGGATACCGGCAGGGGCAACCATTACCAATGTAGAGCTTACCATTCGAGTATCCAGAGCGAATGGGGCATCGATTCCGTTTAACCTCTTCAGAATGACGAGCGATTGGGGTGAGGGTACATCTGCTGCAGGGAATATTGGCGGGCAAGGCGTATCTGCTACTTCTGGCGATGCAACCTGGCTTTGTAGTTTCTTCGGCACCAGTGGTTGCCAGACTTCCTGGACAAATTCCGGCGGGGATTTTGTCTCCTCAGCCAGTAGCACGGTGAACCTTGCCGGGAACGGATTATACACCTTTCCATCTACTGCTCAGCTTGTAGCCGACGTCCAGAATTGGGTTGATGGTAACACAGACAATTTTGGTTGGATTATGCGGTCGGCAGAGACCGCATCTCGTAACGCCAGAAGAATAAATAGCCGCGAAAATGCTACCGACCCTCCTTCGCTTTCTATAACCTTTACAACAGCTTTGCCCGTTGAATTATCGGAATTTACTGGTAGTCAAAGGGGTGATCTTCATCTATTGGAATGGCAAACAGCTTCTGAAGTAGACTTTAGCCATTTTATAGTCGAGCAGAGTATCGATCAAGGTCGAAGTTTTCAGCCGTTGTCTCAAATTTCTGGTCGTGGACAAGAAAGTACCCAGGCTACATATGCGTATTCCACTTTTATTCCCAATGCTAATAGTGTACTATACAGATTGAGAATGGTTGATGTAGATGGCAGTGAAGATTTAAGCAATATTGTAGAACTTGACGGGTCATCATCTCTGGACGAGATTGCTGTTTGGCCGAACCCCGTTCAGGATAGATTGTATTTTGGGACTTCTCTTTCTGCTGGCGCAGGACAAAGTCTTCTTCAGGAGCGTATTGGTAGTTCTGCTGAAATAGCTGTCCTTTCTTTGCAAGGCCAGATAGTTAAGAGATATAGCGTTAGTCAAAATCAATCATATGTTTCTATATCAGATATTTCGTCTGGT
>JBCBVN010000189.1:0-8212 GCA_039817625.1 Bacteroidota bacterium | reverse complement strand
CCAGATGCTGCAAAAGCATCATTGGTAGGAGCAAACACAGTGAATGCAGCATCTGGCATCGATGCCAGTCAGCTTACCGACGAGCAAATCACCGAAGTACTGCTTTATCACGTTGTGGGAGGTTCTGCAATTGCTTCTACCGATTTGCCCGAAGGACAGACCTACGCATCTACAGCGGCAGCAACTGGCCCAAATGGTGCTGCACTTTCCCTACTCGTTGAGCGCAACGGTGGCGAAGTAACGCTAAACAATCGCGTAAAAGTGGCTATTGCCGACCTGGAAGCATCCAACGGAACCATTCACGCCATCGATGGTGTCCTTCTTCCGCTGGACATCGTTGGCCATGCTGCCGCAAACAGCAACTTTACTACGCTGGTGGAAGCTCTGAAAGGCACACCTGGAGATTTTGTTCCACTGCTACAAAGCGAAGGACCTTTTACTGTCTTCGCTCCTGTTAATGGCGCCTTTGAGGCCATCAAGGAGACCGTTGCTACCCTTAGTGGAGAGCAAGTTGCCGCCGTACTTACTTATCACGTTGTAGCTGGCGCTAATGTATTGTCTACTGACTTGTCAAATGGTCAGAATGTCGCTACTGCCAATACCGGCCAGGCATTCACCGTCAACATCACAGACGGCAAGGTAACTCTGACCGATGCAGCAGGAAACACCGTCAATGTTGTCAGTACGGATGTACAGGCAACCAATGGCGTAATTCACGTAATTGATACTGTACTTATTCCAGGCAACCTCTAAGCCGATTAAATAGAGGTCAGAATCCGAAATAAAGAAGGTGTGGAACTCCCGTAGTTTCACACCTTCTCTATTTTTAAGCCCATGGACACAGATTATAGATTTGGTATAGACCTCGGTGGAACGAAGATTGAAGGCGTCGTTCTAGACACATCCGGTAAGGTGCATACCCGAAACCGCATAGCTACAAAAAGATCTAAAGGGTACGAACACATCCTTGAGCGGATTGCTCTGATGATTGCAACGCTAGAGCAATCAGTAGGGCAGACTGCTGAAACAGTAGGGGTTGGCACTCCTGGGGCTAAGGACCCTGACACCGGCTTAATGAAGAACTGCAATACCACCGTGTTAAACGACAAGCCACTGGATTCAGACCTGAGTAAAAAAACAGGTAAAATTATTCAGCTCGCCAATGACGCAAATTGCTTTGCTGTAGCGGAAACCCAATTGGGTGTAATTAAAGATCAAGTCCCCAATGCAAAAGTGGTATTTGGCATCATTATGGGAACTGGCGTAGGCGGTGGATTAGTTATCGACGGAAAGCCCTGGGCCGGACGACAAGGAATTGGGGGAGAGTGGGGACATAGCTTTTTGGATCAATCTGGAGGGCAGTGCTACTGTGGTAAAATAGGATGTACCGAAACCATTATTTCGGGACCAGCCCTCGAGAGATACTATAATGGCAGAAGCCGCAAAAACCTTAGCCTGAAAGAAATCGTAACTCAATACAGGCAAAACGACAACCCTCATGCTCGGGCCACGATCAATCGTTTGTTCCGATTTTTTGGAAAAGGTGTAGCTAATATCATTAATACCATAGACCCCGATGCTATTGTAATCGGAGGTGGCCTCGGACAAATAGATGAACTCTACACAAGTGGTGTTGAGCAAATTCAGAAACACCTCTTCAACCCCAAATTGAGCACCCCAATTCTGAGACCCACCCTCGGAGATAGTGCAGGTGTATTCGGTGCAGCTATGCTTTAGACTCAATAAGAGAAGCCAGCTTATGGCTCTTAGTTTTTTCGTTTCTTAGCTCTGCCATGGAGGAACCGTCACAAAGACCACAACCTGCCCCAGATGACAGGCGCAAGAAATTAAGTGCCTGGCTCGACAGCATACAACAAAACAGCTGGGAGCTAGAGCTCCTTGTGTCTGGCTTTGCCATTTTTTTGTTGATCGGAGCGCTGGAGCCCTACTATACCCTCGAGCACCAGCTCAGGCTCATGGGCCTGGAAACAAACTATGCCCTTCTGCTCACTGCGCTTTACTATCCAGGTATGATATCTCTCTGGATGCTCATTGGGAGCTTGATCCTGCACGTCCTCTTCAGAGGCCTTTGGATTGCTGCCATAGGCCTCCGCTATGTTTCTGGCGACATAGACCACGATGAACTAAAATATCAGGACCGCTTTCGGGAGTTTTTACAAAAGCGAATAGGTCATTTCGACGATTATATCGAACGCCTGGAACGATCTTGCAGCATTACTTTTTCTGTCAGTTTTGTCGTCATTTTCGCCATGATCAGTCTGGCTAGTTTTGTATTCTTGATTGGTTCGGTGCAAGTAATCATTCAGATTATACAAGGGACTCGGGAAGACAATATCAGCTTGATCGGAGATGATATCTTTGGCATCATTTGCCTGATTTTAGGGCTGCTTTACTTTATCGACTTTGCTACTGTTGGCTTTTTCAAGCGAAAAAGTTGGACACAACGCTGGTACTATCCGATATACAGGGTCGCAGGTTGGTTGACTTTAGCACGTATTTATCGACCACTCTACCACAACCTTATAGACAACCGCTTTGGCCGAAGATTGGGCAGGCTATTGCCACTTTTCATTGTTGTTGTGCTGGCCGCTTCCTCTTTGAAGTATGTGCGTTCTCCCTATTTCAGCCTAGAGCGGGGAGATACAACCAGCATTAGAGCCGAACAATACGATGATCTGGCCAATCCAAAATCGTGGGAATCCCTCTGGCGTATTAGTGTAGATAGTCGGTATGTCGGACCAGACAATTACATAGAAGTCTTTGCACCTTATATACCAAAAGAGCACGACCCGATTATCAACTACAAGCACCCGGATTTGGAGCCTGGTCGTTTCACCGGAATAAAATTGGACGGTGCCATCAACGTAGGCGAGCCATACAACAGAAGAGCAAAGACCGACAGCTTGCTATCTGCTTTAAGCGGCCTCCACAAGCTCTATTTAAACGACAGTTTGATAGAAAATAACCTTTGGCGGTTTTATCACCATCCATCCAGAAATCAAAACGGACTCATCTACCACCTGCCAGTACATAAACTCCCAATAGGAGAACATCAGATTCGAGTAGAGCGCCAGTGGATTGTTGAGCAAACCGATAGTCTGTTCTGGATACCGGGCAGAGAGATCAATATTTATCGATGAGCAAATACGGGACAAAACCCGCCCGCTAAAATCCCGTTTGCCTCTTGAGCCAATCTCATTTTTGGTTAAGAACTCATGCAGTATGCCCAAACAGGATACCGAAAAACAAGTCGTTCCTCCAAGAAGCAGCTTACTCGATAGCATACAGCAAAACAGCTGGGAGTTGGAGCTCCTCATCTCTGGCTTTGCCATTTTTCTGCTTTTGGCTGCGGTAGAACCTGTGCATCAACTAGAAATTGATCTCGCCCTTTTGATCGTCCAAACTGAGGTCGCATCAGTCCTTCTACTGATTTATTACCCGTTTCTCACTTCGCTTTGGCTACTCATTGGGTCTCTCCTTATTCACGTCCTCCTGAGAGGGTTGTGGATAGCAGCCATCGGTCTGCGCTATGTCTCTGGCGATATTGATTATACAAGACTAAAGTATCAACCCAAATTTAGCAGCTACTTAAAGAAGCGAATTGGTGGATTTGATGATTACATCGAGCGTTTGGAACAGGCCTGCAGCATTGCCTTCTCGTTGAGTTTTGTATTAATATTTTCTATCATTAGCTTAAGTAGCTTCTTATTCATCACCCTACTCCCAATCCTGTTTTTTGGTGGCTCGCAATACTTCTATTCCGGTAGTATTTTAAGTGGCCTCATCATTGGAATTGGCCTACTCTACTTTGTTGATTTTATCACGCTGGGTTTCTTCAAGCGCAATGAGGTGACGCAGTGGTACTTCCCCATTTATCGCGTGGGGAGTTGGCTTTCTTTATCTCGTTTCTACCGCCCCTTATATCATAACCTAATCGACAACAGAATTGGGCGAAAATGGGGAAGATCGCTCCCCTTTCTCATCATTGGAATATTTATAGCCGCATCCGTAAAATACATCGGTTCACCGTATTTCGATATGAGATGGGGCCAATCCATCAGTATACGTGGCGAGCATTACGACGATATGGCCGCCCAAAATATAGGATTGAGCCTGTACCAACCCAGCCTGGATAGCAGGTATGTGGGTAACGATGGCTATCTAGAAATTTTCACGCCTTATCTGCCAACAATACAGGATCCGATCATTGCTAGGGTGCATCCTGATTTACACCCAGCTAAAAACACCGGACTAAAACTCAGGGGTGTTTTTGTTAATATCGGCACGAACGATGAAGAGATTCAACCAGATAGCTTACTCAACGCTTTGAGTAGCCTACACCGAGTATACCTCAACGATAGCTTGATTGACGGCAGCCAATGGCGGTTCTATCGGCATGAGCTGCGCAAGCAAAATGGATTGATCTACCACCTCGATGCCTTTAATCTTCCCCGTGGCGAACATCAACTCAGAATTGATCGGCAGTGGCCATCTCGTGGACCTGAGAATCATACCTGGTCAGAGGGTAGAGTTATCAACTTTTATCGTTGAGTAACTTACCTTTGATTGCAGCGATGTGCTGTCTTCTTCATTCAGACTTCCGCAGGTAGATACGTATTGCGATTTGCGTAAGACATACAGCAATCAAAACAAAATTTTCATTTTGGTCGCTGTACGCTATACGTTTAACGCTGTAAGCATCTACCTGCGGAAGTCCAAAACAAAAATCACCTTCTTACTTATGGACCACCAGCTTTACGATTTTGGGATGATCGGCCTCGGCGTCATGGGGCGCAACTTCCTACTAAATGTCGCCGACGACGGCTTTGGCGCATTGGGTACCGATATCGATGCAGAAAAGGTAGCCGCGCTAAATGAAGAGGGCGAAAATATGCGGGTCAAAGGTGTAGGAACTCAAGATGAATTTGTCAGTCTGCTTGTCAAACCGCGCAAGATCATGCTGCTCGTACCTGCAGGCAAGATCGTAGACAAGGTGATTGAGGGATTACTACCCATTCTCGACGAAGGCGACATCATCATCGATGGTGGAAATAGTCATTATGATGACACCAATCGCCGCTACGAACTACTAAAGGAAAAAGGTATTCGATTCCTGGGTACGGGCGTTTCAGGGGGTGCTAAAGGAGCCAGGCTTGGCCCAAGTATTATGCCGGGCGGCGACCATTCGGCCTGGTTAGCGGTGAAGCCGATTTTGGAAACAGTGGCTGCCAAAGTCAACAGCGAGCCATGTGTCACGTATATCGGCGAGTCTAGTAGCGGCCATTATGTCAAAATGGTACACAATGGCATAGAGTATGGGCTGATGCAGCTGATTGCCGAGGCGTACGACATCCTTAAGCGCGTAGGAGGATTGAGCAATCAGCAGATGGGCGACTATTTTGAGCAATGGAACAATGGTCGATTGAATAGCTACCTGATCGAAATCACCTCAAATATTTTACACCAAAAGGATGAGCTAAACGGGCAAGGGCACTTGCTCGATGTTATTCTTGACAAAGCCAAGCAAAAAGGAACTGGCAAATGGACCAGCCAAACGGCTATGGATATGGGCGTTCCGATTCCTACCATAGATGCAGCCGTTACCATGCGTGGAATTTCGGCATTTAAAGAATTCCGAAAAGACGCAGCCAAGCTATTCACTGACATCAAAGACGATCAGGAACTGGTCGTGGAAGAGCTCGTAGAAAATGTAGAAAAAGCACTCTACTTCAGCTTTATTCTTTGCTATGCGCAAGGTATGCACCTCCTCGCTGAAGCAAGTGAGGAAATGAACTACAACCTGGACTTGGAAGGGATAGCCCGAATTTGGCGCGGCGGGTGTATCATTCGCGCTGCGCTACTAGAGGATATACGTCAGGCATATAGCCGAAATCATTCGACAAAAAATATGATTGTTCGTGAAGAGTTCCGCGATGTACTTCATCATTGTCGAGAGGCAACTGCCGAAGTTCTCCATCAAGCTACTGAAGATGGCGTACCTGCACTATGTATGGCTACTGCACTTCATTATTTTGAAGCCTTCCGTTCACCAAGATTACCACTAAACTTAGTCCAGGCCCAACGAGATTATTTCGGCTCTCACAGCTATGAGAGAATCGATCAGAAAGGAACTTTCCACACCGATTGGGATGCTTAACAAATAAAAAGGGTGGCGCTTTTGCACCACCCTTCTTTATTTAAGCGAGCTTATACTTTCTTGCTCTGAACTCTTTGAGCGTAATCATACGCTGTGATTCTTCGTCATAAAGCTTATTGAACATCATCTTCAAGCTTGGAAAGAAGCGTATCGTAGTAACGTATTTCTGCAGAATTGGATTCTCTAATGCACATCTTCTAAGATTGTAATTAGGAATACGCGAACTCAAGTGGTGAATATGGTGATAGCCAATATTCCCAGTCAGGAAGTGACCGATACGAGGTAGGTTGTAGAAGGTCGCCCCCCTTATGGCAGCTGTTAGATAATCCCAGTTTCTCGACCATCTCATATAGGTATCCTCGTGCTGATGCTGCACGTAGAAGAACCAAAATGCAATAACGCCGAAAAAGAACAGGGTGATGCCCTGAATAAATAAAAACTCTTTCCATCCGATCAGGAAGCCGAGAAGAACATATACCAGGGCCATCATTAGATTGTTCAGGTGCTGCTTTCGGTGAATTGGCCCCCAGCCTGGAAATGAAATCTGTGGCAGCCTCTGTACCAATCCTAAGTACAAAACCGGCACGACCACAAATAAAACGATCGGATGACGAAACATCCGGTATTTGATCCGGCCCCATTTGGTCAAATTGCGATATTCTTCAACCGTGAGGAAGTCAATGTCACCTATATCTCGATGCTCTAGCTGCCCAGTATGCCCATGATGATAGCTATGTACTCTTGCCCAATAGGTATAGGGAATCGTGCTAAAAAAGCTACAGATATAACCTAAAGCATCATTGGCTTTGCGCTTAGAAAGGAAAGAATAATGCCCACAATCGTGCTGGATGATAAATATTCTCACCAGAAAGAACGCATTGATCAATCCAAGGCCAGCAGTCAACCACAATGAATATTGAAAGCTGAAATACATGAGTACCCAGAGCAGTAGGAAGGGGCCAAAGCTGGTAATGATCTGCTGAATGGCTCTGCGTAAATCTGCCTTCTGGTACCTAGCGATGATGGTCTTCCAGTTGGCCAGGTTTGTTCTGAGCTCTTGCTCTAATGACTTCGTATCCAAAATATTGATTAGGTTGAATGATCTACTAAAAAACTAGAGTCTGTTCAAGGGATGGAGTAGGAATAGAGTTTTCGATCAGAGTCAAATTTACATTCACTATTGGTTTGTGAAAGGAAATACTCCACTAGATTACATTTAGAAGACACTCTGAAGCCTATTTGTTCGAATCAAAGCCCAAGTAAGGCTTTCATTTTGTGGTAGATGGCCGTATTCTCATAAATGCCAGCAAACCGGGATGCTCCTGGGCCATATGCAAAAACAGGTATGAGATCTGCTGTATGATAATCTGAAGTGAATGCCGGAACCAGACTATCGTGGGTTGACCCATAATTGATGGCGTAGCCTCCGGTTTCGTGATCTGCTGTTACAATGACTAGAGTTTCGCCATCTCGGTCTGCAAAATCCAGTATTCGGCCAACTGCCTGATCAAATTCCAACATTTCACTAACTATGTACTCGTGATCATTGGCATGCCCACCCCAGTCTATTTGGGATCCCTCGATCATGAGAAAAAAGCCATTGTTACCTCCATGTGATTTCAGGAAGCCAGGTGCCTGCTGTACCGCTGTAATTAGGTAGTCTCGACCTTGTGCTTTAGGCAGTGGCTCTGAATCGGCAGTGAAGTAAACGAAATTAGCATTGGATGGCCAGCGTATTTCGTACAGCAGCTGATCTACATAATTGCGAACAACATAGCCCGAAGACTGCATCTCCCTGACAAGATTTCTTTCGTCTTGTTCTCTTCTTTGGAAGTACTTGAGTCCACCACCAATCAGCAGATCGACTTCTGTCTCTAAAAAGTCAGCAGCTATATCCTCATAATTTCTTCGGTATGGATTATGGGCAATAAAGCTGGCAGGTGTAGCATGAACAATACTTGAAGTAGCAATGAGGCCTGTAGCCATATCTGCGCTCTCTGCCAGTTCCAGTATCGTGATTACTGGTATGGTATC
>JBCBVN010000188.1:0-8240 GCA_039817625.1 Bacteroidota bacterium | reverse complement strand
CCTGGAAGAGTTGGGCGATGTCACCCCCTACGATTTCACGGCTCCCGGGCAAGTGGTCGAACGACTGGCCGGAGCCCAAGTGGCCATTACCAATAAGGTGGTATTAAATGCAGACATTCTGGAACAGCTACCTGACCTGAAGCTCATTTGTGTGGCGGCTACCGGCATGGATAATGTAGATATCGAGTACGCGCAGGAAGCTGGGATCGCCGTACGCAATGTCAGCAACTATTCGACCAATGCGGTAGCTCAGCTCACCATGACGGCTCTGTTTACCCTGGGTTATGACCTGATACACCTCAATGAGGCGGTATACGATGGCACCTACTCCAGGTCTCCCAGCTTCTCCTACTGGCGTCAGGATTTTTACGAACTCTGTGGGGCGCGTTTCGGCATTATCGGGCTGGGCACCATCGGCACGCGGGTAGCCGAGCTGGCCGAGGCATTTGGCGCCAGAATATGCTACTATAGTACCAGCGACGAGGACCGCAACGATGCCTACGAACGCGTTTCGCTCGATGAGCTACTGGAGCACTGCGAGGTGGTGGCCATTCACGCTCCGCTGAATGACAAGACCAGAAACCTCATTGCCTGGCCACAGCTACAGCAAATGCGCCCGACCGCTTACCTGCTCAACTTCGGTCGCGGGGGTATCGTGCAGGAAGCAGACCTGGCCCGGGCCATAGACGAAGGAGAAATAGCTGGCGCAGCTGTAGACGTTTACCATCAGGAGCCCATAGCCGAAGATCATCCATTTCTGAGCGTCAATAAGCGCAATCGCCTGCTGCTGACGCCACACATCGGCTGGGCGAGTGTGGAAGCGCGTATGCGTCTGGTAGAAGGTATAGCCGAAAACATCAAGCAAGGCTGGTAAAAAAGACATTATGCAAAAACTATGGACTTGTTTGGTCATCTTGAGCTGCTGCACATGGAGTCTGCATGCTCAACATGTTCACGTCAGTGGTACCGTTACCGATACGGAAGGAAACACCCTGGCTGGAGCGACCATTCGCGTACTCAACTCGGTGGTCGGCACCCTGACCGATGAGCAGGGAGGTTACGAGCTGGAGATTGCACCGGGCCACATTCGATTTATAGCCTCCTATGTGGGCTATGCCCGGCTAGACACCCTGCTCGTGTTGGGCCCCAATGCCGGTGATGTGCATCTCGATCTGGTCATGCAGCCCACCAACTTTGAGGTTACGGAGATCGTCGTGCTGGGCAGAAGATCTACGGGCCAGCTGGAAGCTTTGACCCAACAACAAAAGGCGCTGAGCCGAACGCAGATTCTCCACGCAGAGGTATTTAATCGCTTTCCAGATAACAACCTGGCCGAAACCGTGAGGCGCATGCCGGGCGCCAGCCTGGATCAGTCGGGTGGACGAGCGGAATTCATCCGCCTCGGTGGGTTGCCTCAGGACTATGTCGTTACTCAACTCAATGGGCATCGGTTGCCGAGTATCCGGCCCGAAGCGCCCCGGTCTGCCAGTCTGGATTTTATACAGTCCAATCTATTAGAAGAAGTCGTTGTACGCCGCTCCAGAACGGCCGATCAAGATGCAGATGCCGTCGCGGGTTTGGTCGATTTCAGACTGCGACAACCCGACGAAAAGCTGGAGTTTCTGGCTCAGGCTGCCGGAGGCATCTACACCGGTGGTGGCGACCGCGTGCTGAGTCGGGGCATCTATCAGGCGAGTGCGGCCGTCAACAGTGAGCTGAGCGAAGAAAAGGTTTTCGGACTGCTTGCCTTCAACGCAGAACGAGTGGACCGGGGCATCGCCTCCAGCCGGTTTGGTTACGGCCAGGATTTGGTCACTGGCCCAAGCATCGATCAGGTAAGAGCTGGTGAGACAGACATCCAGAACGACAATTTCAGCTTTCTGGGCAGCATAGAGTTGCGGCCGAGCATCTTCAATCGGCTTCGCCTGAGCTATAACCTCAGCAACAGTACGGAGACCATCAGTCAGCGACGCGCCTTCTACAATGGGCGAAACGATGAGATCAGGCGGGAAACCACCAACTGGGCGGATAATCGCCGCCTGAATTTGGTTACCCTGGAAGTCGAGAACAACTTCTCCATGACCAAGCTCGACTATCAGATCAGCTTTGCCCGTAGCCGCGAGACCGTTCGCAATCGCTACCGGTTCAACTACATCTCCGGCTCTTTGGAAGCACCCGATAATCTCGAAGCCTTTAGACCAGATGACCGGCTATCTCTCGTTCCTTTAGAATTTTCGCTGGTAGAGCCCGAGCGCAGCAGTCTGGATGAAGACATCGCCATCGGCAGCCTCAACATTACCCGCTTTTTGAACGCGCGTCAAACGGCTTTTGCCAAAATTGGCGGCCGGATCAGGTCTAAGCGTCGGGAGTTTGGACTGATTACCAGCGACAATCTGGTAGAGGGAGGAACCGCTCGAATCGAGCCCGGTACTTTTGGCAATACCGAGTTGGATGATAATGCAGACTTCATAGATCAGTTGGGGTTGCTCGAAGCATTAGATGGCGATCCTTTCGAAAGTAATCGAGCCTTTCGGTCTGAAGAGGACATTCTGTCTGCCTATCTTATGCTCGGCGCCAACCTGACCAACCAGCTTAGCTTGACGGCGGGCTTGCGCTATGAGCAAACGGATTTGTTTTTTGAAAATCTGGCCGTTGAACTGGAAGAGGAAAACAGCTACGATAATCTGTTTCCCAGCGCCCAGTTGACCTATAAATTCAATGAACGCAAACAGCTGCGAGCCGCCTATTTCCAGGCCATCAATCGGGCACCCTATGTAGCCTTCCCCCAGCAGGATCTCTTCTTCGGCAATCGCGAAGTCTTCAATAGTGCACTGACTACTCTGGGCAGCCAGGTCGACAACATCGATTTGAGCCTGGAGATATATAGCCCCCAGGGCAACTTCATCAGTGTGTCTGCCTTTGCCAAGTGGATCGACCAGCCCATACTGGGCACGCAAGAGCTCAGTCAGACTTTTGCAAGTACTGTAGAGCGGACCTACCGACTCGTCAATGTAGACGGCGCTACCCTGCTGGGGCTTGAAGTGGGAATCATTCAGCGTCTCGATTTTCTAAACAAGAACTCGACTTCTACTCAAAGTCAAGCAAGCCCTCTCGGGTCGGCATCTCTACCCACCGCCGGGTGGAATGCCTTTCTCAGCTATAGCTACACCTACAGCAATTTAGAAGACGACTCCGGTATCTTTGCCGACGAGCCGCTCCCCGGAGCCCCCAGGCAGACCGCCAATCTGGGCATCAATTACCGCAGCCCGGCAGGCAAGTGGAATGTAGTACTCGCCAGTACCTACTCAGACCGCCAGCTCAACCGCTTCGAGAATAATGCCTCCTTTTATACCGCCGATCAGTTCACCCTCGATCTGGCTGTTGATCGCCGCCTGGGCGGCAACTGGTTTGTTTTCTTGCGCGCCAATAACCTGACCGACCATACCTTAGAGTCCTACCTGGGCCCGCCTACCGATGGCGACAGTCGAATCTATGAGCGCTTCAACTACGGCCGGTGGTTTTTGATGGGGGTGAGGTATAGGCGATAGGGTTAAAAACACGTTTAGATTGCCAATGCTGTCCTATGAATAAATTCGATCGCGTCTTTTCCATCCTGGTTTTACTGCAAACCAAACCCATCGTCAAAGCAACTGAGCTTTCCGACCGCTTTGAAGTCAGTCCGAGGACCGTCTACCGAGACATACGCACGCTGAAAAATGCGGGCATCCCAATCATAGGAGACCCAGGTATCGGCTATTCCATCATGGACGGCTATCGGCTGCCGCCTGTTATGTTCAGCGAAGAAGAGGCGGCAGCCCTGCTCACGGCGGAAAAATTCATGAGCAGGATGACCGATAAACAAACTCAAATCGCGTACTCGAATGCGCTCATCAAAATCAAGTCTATTTTAAGAAGCTCTGAAAAGCAAGCTTTAGAAACCCTGGATCATTCCATCGCCATTTCAGACGGTCAATCCGCTAAGGGTACGCCCTATCTACAGGAAGTGCTGCGCAGTCTGGCTGGCAAGCGACTCATAGAGATGGAATATCAAAAGGCGAATGGCGAAAGCTCCCAGCGCGCCATCGAGCCCATAGGCTGCTATCACCACATCAGCAATTGGTACCTGATCGCCTACTGCCGCTCCAAAGCAGATTATCGCACCTTCAAGTTGAAACGAGTCGTTAGGCTGCGTGTGCTAGACGAAGTCTTTAACACCGACCACATCAGTCTGCAGGAATATATCGAACAACAAGACCAATCCTGGAGGCGGGAGCATCAGTTTCAGGAGGTCGAAATCGCTTTTGTGGAGGAAGGCATTCAGTTTGCGGAATGGCGGAAGTACTACTTCGGATTTGTATCGCAGTTCACTCGGGGAGAGGCCGTCCACATGAAATTTTTGAACGCCAATCTGGAAATGCTGGCCCGCTGGCTGCTCCAATTTGGAAATCATGCTCGGGTGGTAGCCCCACAATCTTTAAAAGACCGAATGCAGGCGCTGGCCGATGAGCTATATCACCATTATCAAAAGAATGAATAGGCGCTAAATACTTCCTGACACACAGTTGTCATATGGCCCCCTGACCTTTGGATGGTCAATCATCATTCACCATATAAATCGCCATTGATTATGACAACCCAAGAAGTAGCTGACCGCCTCGTATCTCTTTGCCGCCAGCGGCAGTTTGAACAAGCCTGTGTCGAACTCTATTCGCCCGACATCATCTCCATAGAAGCCGAGGGTGTGCCCAACCGCGTGGTAAAAGGTATGCAAGCCGTTGCCGAAAAGGGGAAGAAATTCGAAAGTCGGGTGGAGCAATTCCACTCCTGTGAGGTATCAGACCCTATTGTAGCCGATGATTTCTTCACTTGTGGCCTGTATATGAACATCAAATTCCACGATGTCCCCGTGGCTATAGATATGAACGAAATCTGTGTTTATCGGGTCAAGGACGGCAAGATTGTCCAAGAGGAATTTTACTACACGCCGATGCCTCAGATGGAAATGGTTTAGAAATGGAGCCGACTATCTAAACAGGGAGTCACTAGAACGCTCGAAGGAGTTTAAAGCCGTCCCGATAGCTATCGGGGCGGCTTTGACCACGCTACGAGGTTTTTTCCAGTAAGATTAGGCTCCCGAATTTTTGAAAGCCTTGCGTTATGGTTGTGCTTCCCAGGGAAAATCTTGAATAGTCGTAAGCAATTATTTTGATTACTTATCGACTATATTAATATTGTAGCATAATATCAACTTGCTCCGCGCTTGCCGTGTAGTGGAAAGAGGACATTCTTACCTATCTATTCTTGCTCGCCTCGGTTTGATTGCATTAATAGTAATTGTCGGATACATGTCACTTAGAGGAGCGTTTAAAGATTTTTTCTAACAATCCTTGCACGGACCATAAATACCCACTAATTTAGGAACCGATATAATTAAATAAACTTGTTTCCATTCAGAAATAGTTAGTATTTAATTATTGTTTTACCAGTTCGCAAAAATCTACTCTATTAACCTCCTTCGCTATGAAGGTGCCAACTATTTAATGTCTGTTGGCAGACATTAAATGTAATTGAAATAAATACCCAATGGTGCGAAAAAGTCCCTTTCTATTCAGTCTATTTCTGTCTTCTGTTACTCTTGCCCAGCAGCAAGAAAATACTGACTTTGTATCAGGAGATTTTCTGCGAGAGGCTAATTCTGTTCCGACTTCAGTAGATTACTTGACCATCCAAACCAGAAATCATGAGGTGGCGAACTTACCTCGTCAAATCCATGAGGTAGCGAGTGATTTATCTATTCAATACAGCCCGGAATTAGAGTCACTCCTAGATTTCCAGCAGATAAAACGAGTTGAAGGTGACTTGCGTATCGTGGGTAATCCCAAGCTTTATGATCTAAGTGGGCTAGACAATCTAGAATTTGTTGGTGGCAATTTGATCATACGAGATAATACAGGGCTTACCAGACTAGCTGGATTAGATCAAGTAACTATTGGAGGCTCTGTAATTATAGAAGGCAACCCAACTTTAGAAAGCCTTGAACACCTCAACCTCTCAGAAGAGGTAAAGGGACATCTACGTATTGTCAACAATAGTAGTCTTACAAATCTGGAAGGACTAAGAAAAGTAAGACATGTTCACGGCGATCTTTTGATCGCGCACAATTCTAACTTATCAAATTTTCCTAGTCTAAGTAACCTCCAGACCATTGTTGGCGACTTTCGAGTGGCATTCAATTCCAATTTGAGAGAAGTTGGCAGCATGCCCAACTTAATTAGTGTGGGTGGAAGCTGGGTTTTAGAGAATAATGATCAACTGACTCAAATAGGGCTTATGCCCGAGTTGCGTACGATTGGCGGAGAGTTTCTACTTAGAGACTTAGCCCAACTCACCGATGCGGGCCAATGGCCAAAAATGGAAAGTATAAATGGCGATTTTAGAATCATTCGTGTAGCTGGAATGGAGGAAGCTCCTACCCTCAGTTCTGATTGGGTTATTGATGGCGATCTGATTCTGGACGATAATGATCGATTAGTTAATCTCAACGGCCTGATCGGACTTAAACGTATATCCGGGGAGCTAGTCATTAAAGACAATGATCGGCTCAGTACTTTAATTGGCCTAGATAATATTGATCCAGTCTCCATTGAAAGACTAGAGCTTGTTGATAACCCAGAGCTAGATTTTTGTCATGTAGAGGCGATTTGTGGGTATTTGAACCTACAAAATCCTGACACTAAAGTAGAATTGAATTCTCTAAGGTGCGTATCTCAAAATATTATTATAGACTTATGCTCAAATGAGACTGATACATTTGAAAACAACCTATTCGTATTCACTAATCCAAGCTCAGATTTCATCGAACTAAGAATACCATATGAAATTAGTTCAATAGCCATTCACGATTTATCTGGTCGAATAATATGGCAGACCAATCACACCAATACTACCTCAATGGATATAAGTGGCATCCCTTCAGGTCAATATATTATTGAGGTTATCCTACAAAATAGGCGACATCTGAGTGCAGAATTCACCAAACTATAACCCTTAAAATTTTTTATCAAAAACCCTTTTAGCATGCGATTCGCAATCCTATTATTTTTACTTCTGGCTGTTAGCTCCTCAATTTTCAGTCAAGAGAATTCCGTTTCCCCTACATTACCCCCAGCTCCTGGTGCTGCTGCCATTTCCAGATATGAAGATGTTCCAGTCGGTGAGTTTACTGGAAGTCTTAATTTCATGGTACCTATTTATAATATTAGCTATAAAGAAATTAACAGCCCCATTAGCCTAAGCTATAATAGCATAGGCGCAAAAGTTGCAGAAGAGGCGTCTGAAGTAGGCCTTGGTTGGTCTATTAATTCAGGAGGAATTATAAGTAGAACCATACGTGGGAAAGATGACTTTGGTGGATCATGGTATGATACAAACCCCGCAGATGATGTAAATTATTACAAAGTAGTAGCTCTGGGTCAGGGATATGGGGGACAAGGATACCGTTTCGGCAGCCCTACTCAGGATGGTTGCTGGGAAGTTTATGATGATGCCAATTTATTTGTTGAACCTTTACAAGTATGGTGTACAAACGCTAGCGATCCTAGTAATCCATGCAATCATGTTCCAAATAATTGTCAAAACACTGGAGATTCCATCATCAAAGACAACCTCTGTCAGTTTTATAGGTATTTGGATTTAGAGTCTGATCTTTATACTTTTTCTATTGGTGGTTTAACAGGTAAATTCGTGATTGGTCAGAATGGAGAAATTAAAACTTTAGAACAGTCTGAGCTAAAGATTGAGGTAAATTATACAAACTCCAGAGATGTAAGTTGGAGATTGACTGCTCCAAACGGCATTGTTTATATACTAGGTAATTCTACAGAATCGCGCCAGCTCACATATACAAGCACAATTACTGAATCAACAAGTTCCTCTTCCAGCCTAATCGGATATGATCCATTAAATTTTGAGCGATATATCTCCACTTGGTATCTAGATTCCATTATCACACCCAGAGGAGAGGTGGTTACTTTTGACTATACCTATGAGGAAGCAAATGTTGTTCCTGTACCTCAATACAGTGAAACAGCGTCTGACGTCATTTCAATAGATAACGTAGCATCTTCTTGCGGAGGAAATCAAATTATCCAGTGGCAAAACACCGGAGAAACAAAAGTAGCAACACTTATCACCTATGATGATATAAAACTAAGCAGTATTCAAACTCCCTTTGGAAAAAG
>JBCBVN010000187.1:0-8277 GCA_039817625.1 Bacteroidota bacterium | reverse complement strand
CCATCTGACACAGGAAGTCTGGCTCAAAGAGGGTGTTGTTACCAGTCGCAGCCTGGATATGTACATCTCCCGATTGCGCAAAAAGATCAAGGTCCTGCCCCAGGCCGAGATCATCAATGAGCACGGTAGGGGGTATGTGTTGAGTTTGTAGGGGTGTTAAACCTCTTCCAACCTTCCTTTAATTTCTTTCAACCTCAAAAAGTGCTGATAAAACATCGGTAAGTTAATGACATTCTCTATGTACTGAAAAACGTACATAATCAGTGAAAATATAGCACCGTATCTTAGGATGCCGTCACTCACTGAGACAATGATAGCTGTCAATAAGAATATAACTAACACCAACCAGGAAATAGAAAAATTAACGGCCTCAAGGTCTGATAATTTTACGTTCCATTTCATGGTTTTTCTTAAATGAGCGCGAAGAATTTCCTGGTTGTTGGAGGCTATCACATCGACTTGTTTCTCAGACTCGTCATTGGCAGCCTTATTCAGGTGAATGGTTTTTGCGCTTGTTATCCAATAAATCAGAAATATAATAGCTGTGACGATTAAGCTGCAGTAAAAAACGGTTAAGTTTAAAGTGGCAATAATACAGATCACGCCCACTAGCCCAAGGGTGCTGTTTACTAATTCAGGCAGCAAATTCTCCGAAAACTCCACCAGTTCTCTAATCATACCAAGGCGAGCTGATTTTTTAGAGAACAGATTGCTTTTCATTCTTGAAATGGTGTGTAAGCTAAGGCATTGGTATACTTGGGCATAGAACCGGGAATCCAGCACCCGTCTTCCAACGCCAACGATAAGCGCAGCTAAGCTTAGTACGCCTAATTGTATGACGCCGTAATGACTTCCATTGATGATGCCATCAATGGCAAATCCAATAAATAAAGGGAATAGAATCGCCAATGCCGCTTCTGTGAGAATTAATAAAAGCGTAAGGCTGAACCTAATTTTATATTTTTTTAAAATATCTGTCATATTTGATTTTGTTCGTCAGGGGTCTGAATCCTCGCGCCTGCAAGTTGTAAATAGGAGCAAATCACCCGACGATTTGATGGTGCGCGTCAGATACGAGGAATCAGTGGTATTCTGCTCTTGATCTATTTGTGCTTTATTTCCTGATGGTTTTCAGGTTTCCATCCTGGAGGCTTAACCAAATAGTTCCATGCTTCTTTAAAACTCCGTGCTCTCCAGAGATCTTTGATAATATCCAGGTATTCTACGAGATGGACTTTAATGGGATTGATGGTGTTGATCGGTTTGGTTATTCCATAGGTGGGTGTATGTTTTTCCTCTTGAAAGGTGCCAAACATTCTGTCCCAAATAGAGAGTAAAGCGCCAAAATTTTTATCGAGATATATTTCGTCGGATCCATGGTGCACGCGATGCTGAGAAGGCGTCATAAATACTTTTTCGAACCAGCCTAATTTGCCAATCAATTCTGTGTGTAGCCAAAACTGGTAGCCTAATATCAGAAAGAAGCAAAGCAACACGATGTATGGATGGAAACCAACAATGATTACGGGAAGATAGAATATCCATGTTACGAGACTGTCAATAAAGGAGACCCGCATGGCCGTGGTATAATTGTAAATAGGCGAACTGTGATGAATGCTGTGATAGCTCCACAAGATGCGGACTCTGTGCTCTATTACATGTTCCCAATAGTAGATGAAGTCAACTAGAACTAGGCATAATAAGGTGGTCCAGATATTTACAGGGATCTGCCAGGGAATATATTCACCCACTAAGAAGAAGGCACCCACAAATATTAAAGCGGTACTTTTTTCCAGGAGTTGGGCGATAATAAAAACACCAAAACTTGCCCACATTTCACCCAGGCGCCAGGAGTCGATCTTCTTTTTGTACAGCTCATAAAAGAACTCTATGACAGCCAAGGTCACAGAGAAGCCAAAGATGATGAAGAGGACCAGGCCTATGTTATCTTCCATTTGTTGTACGATCTCTTCCATAAGTCATATTCCTTTTGATAAGCAGCGTTTTGCGTGCTGATGCAAAAGTATGGTCAGAGAAAGAGGAGGATGTGTCCCTTTTGGACAAGTTAGAATACAGGGATATAAATTTCAGTCAACATGTCGTCATCTGGGGTCTTGTCATAATTTGGATAAAACTCAATAGTAGGTGAGTCCTTTAACTCCAGGCCGATGTCCAACATCCAAAAGGCATATATTTTATTGTAAAAGCGGATACAACTTTGATGATTGCCCTCGTGGACGAACTTGGCATATTTCTGCTGTTTGTGCTTTTTTATCCGGAAAAGCCCTTCGGGTTCAGTGGGTAAAGGCCGATCTAGAATGAAGCCCATATTGTAGCGTAGATGAATGCTGTCACTTATCTCGCTATCGTCCATGATTTCGGTCATGAAAATAGAGCGATCGGTCAAGACGCCTTTGTCTTTTGCATTCTTATAAAGCTGCTCGCTGGCCTTTTCAAGGGCTGAAGTATCTGTATAATCGCCACGAAACTCTAAGAATAAGTAATCAAAGTCAGGGAGGTACTCCGGTTCAAATTGGAGCCTTTCCCGATCTGTGGATGCTTCGGTAATTAAAGATTGTTGTGCGACTTCTAAAGATGATTCGCTACTCGACCGGAAAGCAGATGGAGCGCACCCATATTTTTTTCTAAAAGCTTTGCTGAAGGCAGATCGGTCTTTAAAGCCGACTTCGTAGGCAATGTCAGCGATCCCAACCGCAGAATATTTTAAGTACTGCGCGGCTTTTTCTAAGCGAAGTCGCTTAATATATTGGCCGATGGTCTCGTGGTGCAACGCCTCAAAAATTCGATTGATGTTCCTGTAGGAGTAATGGCAGGCTGCTTCAATCTTTTCAATATTGATGTCTTCTTTAAAGTTGCGATCAAGGTAGTCGAGCAGCTTTTTGTATCGGAGTATTTGTGTTTGGTTATTCATCTTTAGATGGCAAGCTCAGAGTCGCGCAGCGTGGAATACAACCGATGGTTCTGCTCTTCCAGGCAATCTCTTCCCTAAAGCTTACTGCTGTTCAAGGAGAAACCTACAAGAGTAGTGCTCTCAGCCGTTCTTTTAAGCGAACATCACTTGGCCGCTCTGCGTTTGCAGAAATAATGTTTCCTTGTTCATCTAGGAGGATGAACAAGGAATTGCCCGAATGCTGTAGTTGCGGACAAAGTCATTATCCCAACCATCATTAGAAAGCAGCTGAATGCCGCCCAGTTGTTTCTCTTCAATCATCCTTTCCCACGTATTTCGAAATCTAGGCTCATCAAGACTGATCGAGACAAACTCGATATTAGCATTATGGAATGTTTCCTCTATTTCCTTTAGGTGAGGAATTTCCAGAATACAGGGCCCACACCAAGTGGCCCATACATCGATATAGACATACTTCCCTCTGAGGTCGCTTAGTTTGGTTCTTCCCCCAGCGTAATTTTCAAAGTCAAATACAGGGGAAGCGTTGCCGGGCTTTAGCTGGCTAATCACGTTGTAATGATCGGTGATGGCTTCCTTGGTTCTATCCAGTTTGGCCATGCCGAGCATGCGATCGCGTATAGCTTCCATCTGTTGCTCGTCACTGTTGAAATGAGGGAGGCTTGCCAGTAATCGCCGGTGCAGAATAGTCGGACTTTGGATGTCTTGAATGACTGATAGATGAGCTTCCAGCGTGCTTGCCGTGGAATCCAACATGATATCGTCAATCTGTTTGTACAGGATTAAATCTACGAGCGAACGGTAGGAGCTGTAGTTTCTGGCGTAGGGTTCATTATCTAGTGATACGCCTTTATAAAAATCAGTAATGAGTTCAGTAGGCTCGTAATCTTGGTAAAAAAAGCTGTAGTAATTGGGATACCGAGCTACGTCATACTGATAGTCGAACAGGATATCTTTTTGGTGAAAATCCTGGAAGGCTTCTGTCCCTGCGGGGAGTTGGGCCAAACGCTCAAGCTTCACCGTCTTTATGGAGTCCCGATAGCTGATATACTCCGTCTCATTTAGATTGAAAATTCGCTCATGCGATTCATACTCAACTTCTTCCTGGATTAACTCCTCCTGGTAAACTTGGTATAGATAATCATTGATAACTGCATTGCTTCCACTAAAGGAAAGAACGGAATCAATAGAAACCAATACTTGGTCACCGGGTGTAAAATAGACTCTGGTGTTGTAATCTCCGAGGGAAAGTTGCACATAGCTGGCCTGGGTAATTGGCAGAGTATCCTCAAAGCGGCCTTCTTCAGTGATTAGCAGCTCTTCCCATTCTCCATCATAATTGAGGTGGGCCTCTTCGATGTCAGGTGGAAGGGCGCCTTGAATGGTGGTGTAAGTTGGTTGTTCCTCTTCGGCACAGGCACAAAGCAATAGTAAAAAGAAACAAAGGGGGAAAACTAACAGATTTCTTGGGGTCATGTATTAATCATTTGATTCTTGGATTCATAGAGGTGCACGATTGGACTTTCGCCATGCAGCCTCTTTGGGGTACAGGAACAAATATCCTCCTTCACTGGAATGCTAGGAAGCGAAAAGCTGGTGATGCCGTCTCATTACGGGGAATGGGACACTTTTGTCGTGTCGAAATCCTTGAAAGTACTCCGATAGAGGCACTTTAACAACGCGAGTTAATCGCTAAACCTATTGATAATAAGCCTATGATTCAGCTTGAAAGACAACCAGATTATTCAGGTCACGTTGGTGTTCATTTTGACGTAGGCCGTGGGAGATAAGTTGGTGGCCTTTTTAAAAATACGGTAGAAGCTACTCTTCGAACTGAAGCCGCAGGAAAGCGCGATACCAGCTATAGAGTGTTGCTTGAGCGCATCTGAGCGCAAAACTCGCTTGGCTTCTTCCACGCGATAGGAATTGATGGTGTCGTAAAAGTTGCTGCCCAAGACCTCGCTGAAGAAGGCGGAAAGTTTACGTTCGGGGATGTCCATAGCGGTAGCCAAAGATTTCAAGCTAAGACCTTGCACTAAGAACAGCTTTTCTTCTTGCATGCACCGCTCGAACCGAGCCTTCAATTCTTCCTTTTCTACGGACTTCAAATAAGTGGTGGTTGGTTGATCTGGTTCATCGAACTCCTGCACCCCTTCTACCAAAAAGCGAGGTAAGAAAACACTGGATTGCGTAAGTCCGTAGTATCCGATGTAAGCTATGGCTATTACCAAAAAAGCAACCGTAATGTATGCGTCCCAATCGACATAAACCCCAATATAAATCTCTATAAACGTAATGATTAAATCTACCGTAAGGACCATCAAAAAGCTGAGCAAAAATTTTTCTACCCAGTAAAAGTCTTGTTCCTCGATCCTCGAATAACTCTGCTTCATCAGTCCCCGGAACTTGTAAAACAACTTCAATGCCAAAAGGAAATAAACGATACCGAAAATATCCTGAATGACAGCCCAGTTGGGGAAAATGGTGTGGATTACGTCAATATATTCGGTGTAGGGATTGATTGACTTGGGGATCACATAGCCTAGGAAGAAAATTAAGAATACAATAAAGTGTTTCGCATTGCTACGGATCAGGGTAGATCGATCTACAAAAATGGACTTCACGTAAACGTACATTAGCGGCGGGATCAAAAACCGTACCCCGCTCTGAAAATAATTGGTCACAAATTGAAGTATGTACAGCTCGTGTAAGGTCGCATAGAAATACACCACTACATTCAAAATCAACGCCCAAAAGATGACGAGGATATATTGAGGGGCTGCCCGTTCTTTAAGCCTGAGGATGCCGACTATCGGTAGAGTGCTAAGCAAAATACCAATAACCAATATAAAGTCCACGACTAGTTTCATCGATTCTACTTTTCCGTAAGTGGTCACCCGTTCGAAAGCTCCCCTCTTCTCGTAAGCCCGGCAAATTTACCCTTTCTAGACATCTCCAGGCCAGGCTTTGTGGGGACTCTTGAAAGTAGTTTCTTAGCCCGGACTTTATTGGCCAACGACTTCTTATGGCATTATGGCTTCTCTGCTAATTGATGAGAAAGGAACTTGTTGTATAGTGTGATTATTGTGGGGCCTTTCTTCAAAGACCAGCATATTGATCTCAAAGAAGGCGTCATTATTAGCCGGGGCTCGGGTATATATATTCCGATTGCGCAAAAAGATCAAGGTTCTGCCCCAGGCCGAGATCGTCAATGAGCACGGTAGGGGTTATGTGTTGAGTTTGTAGGGATGCATATCTACCTTCGGTTCAACTTCAGCTTAAACCTTACTAGTAGGAACATCCCCGCGGAGAAACAGATCAGAGCATAAGTCATGCTTTTCCTCCATATACTTTCGTTATAATCGTCTATGCTAACTCTCTGTCCATCGCTTAATTCCAGGTTGTAAACTCTAATTGGCGATACTTCTTTGGGGCTATACTGGGATGCGATAGCATTGTACTGGTGTACGCCAACCCGTATAGAGTCTCCTGGCTCCAGTTCTCGAGCTAGTAGTTTATACATTGCCTTGTCCAATCGGAGGGTGTACTCTTTCTCTTCTACAGCTATAAAATAGCTTGACTGTATTCCCTTTCCACGCCTATATCCTGTCTCTTTGTGAACAGATTCCACGACTTCAACCATTACTCTTAGGTCATCTTCATCTATGTCCACCCCGCGAGGAATTAAGATGATCATTGGCAAAATGATCGTCAAGGCGATCCAGCCAAAAATTGAAGTTTTGATGTTTTTAGGATTGGAAAGCATTTCTGTATGCTCTAAATTCTTAGAATTGATAAGTTGCGTAACTGTTGCTTTATGTCCCTAAACTAATAGGTCTAGGATTTTCTTTGTCTCGTGCGTAGATCAAACTAGATAGTTTAAAGCAGATAGACTAGTGACCTAGGGGAATCACAACTCAATCAAAAAACGCAATATGCCCACAATGCAGTGAATCAATCTGCGGCAGCATATTATAAAACAGGTCTGTTCCTTTCAAGACAAGCTCTGCTCGGTTGCCGCCTCTTTCGTGGTTCCATGCGCCTGCACGGGTCTGATAAAAGAATGCCACGGCATAGAAAAGGCAATCTTCTCGAGGGTCTAAGACGCGCTTAAATTCGGAGGGTTGTTCGAAGAACTCGAGCTCTGTGATCCCATAGCTGAATAAACTTCTTTTATCGAGCGTCATGGTATCCGAAGGCAAAAACAATTTTACGTAAGTATCTGGGGAGTTGGGGATGGCGATGGAATCTGAGGAAAAATGAACTACCAGTTCCATCGGCTTTTCGGTATTGTTAATCACACGTGTAAAGAATACGAGGTAGCTGTGATTGTAATTCTTGTCTACAACCCCCGTGTAATTTCCGCCTTTAGGGTAGCTGTTCTGTATGATGACGCCATTACTTGCTGTCTCGCTATACCATTCCGAGTTTACGTTTTGCCCTTTGGCGAATGAGCAAATCATTAGGAAGGATATTACGGATGTGGTAAATCTCATAAGCTATATAGTCAGGGATGAGGCCAGAAGCTGCGAAAGTTGCCTTCGCTGAATAGCCAAATTTACTATTTTCCAGTTTAGAGGGGTGATTTGTCTAAGAGCTCATGAACACTTTGAGGTAGAGGTCGGAGTTTCATGAATTTTATTTTGAACAACCAGGGGCTTAAGGGAAGCCTACCTCCGCACTTCCAATATATTTTTATTTTGCCTTTTTTATGATAAATAACGAAATTGTTAATCCAATAACCATTAAAAACATGGCGACAAACAGACTTAAATTGACAAGGTGAATATTGGCACTTACCGGGAAAGCGAATGTCTTTTCTATACCCGCTACTTTGCAGTCATGAAACTTTCTAAATTCAGGATTCGTAGACAATTCCAACATTACTCTACGACTTTTATATCTAACCAAAGAACCGGTAGTCCATTCTCTTGCGTTTTCAATTCCCCACACCTCAGGAGCATCCATGAGTGATGTTCCATTAAATATCGGGTAACTACCTCTCTTGATTAAGAATGGGCCCACAAAATTCGTATAATCTGCAAGAGCTTCTTCGGAAGACGCAAACGTTTTTCCATTTACCGTTTTTGGAATGTCATTTGTTTTTATGACATTAACCATGATGATAGGTTTGCCATCATCTTCTTCCATAAACGTACGCATTTGCTGGAACTCGCTTTCAGAATAATCTTGCTGTAAGATTTCAGTATATTTTTCTATTTCTTGCGCTGATAGTGGACGGGTAAACAAACCATTCCATATCAGAAATATGAAATATAATATCCCCATACAAAGCCAAAGCTTTATTAGCTTGTTTTTCATTTTTAATTCTGTTTTTAATTTAAGAA
>JBCBVN010000186.1:0-8321 GCA_039817625.1 Bacteroidota bacterium | reverse complement strand
CAAGTTACACCTGAAAATCGACCCCCAATACCTATATTTGTTGCTGTTATTGATTTCCCTGACCATTGCGTATTTATACGACGGCCAAAACCCTTTCTAATCAAGTAAACCAAAACCAATTTTTTAGATGGTAAGCATTGCAACGCCCACTCAGCGTGAAGAGTTAGATCTGATCCGGCAAACAGCTCGTGATTTTGCCCGTACCCACATCCTTCCAAATCGGGAAGAATGGGATGAAAAGCAGCATTTCCCACGAGAACTGTTCCAGCAAATGGGCGAGTATGGCTTCATGGGTGTTTTGGTGCCACAAGAGTATGGCGGCACCGGCATGGGCTATGCGGAATACATAACCATCATTGACGAGATTGCTCAGGTCTGTGGAGGCATCGGACTGAGTCTGGCTGCCCACAATTCACTCTGTACCAACCACATTTTGATGTTTGGCAACGAGGCTCAAAAGCAGAAGTACCTTCCCAAGCTGGCCTCTGGCGAATGGATCGGTGCCTGGGGCCTCACAGAGCCAAACACGGGCTCCGACGCAGGTCGAATGCGTACCGTTGCTGAAAAGCAGGAGGACGGAAGCTACATCATCAATGGCGCCAAAAATTTCATTACCCACGGTGCTAGTGGCGAAGTTGCTGTAGTGATCGCTCGCACCGGCGAATTGCTGGACAGCCATGGCATGACCGCCTTCATCGTAGAGCGCGGCCAGGAAGGGTTCAGCGCAGGAAAAAAAGAGAACAAAGTCGGTATGCGCGCCAGTGAAACCGCTGAGATTATCTTTGACAATTGTCGCATTCCGGCCGACCAGGTACTGGGCGAAGTTGGAGAAGGATTTATCCAAAGCATGAAGATTCTCGACGGTGGCCGTATTTCTATTGGTGCCCTAAGCTTGGGCATCGGCAATGGCGCCTACAAGGCCGCTAAGCAGTACGCCAAAGAGCGCGAGCAATTCGGCAAGCCCATCAGCAAGTTTCAGGCCATTGCCTTCAAGCTGGCAGAAATGGGTACGGAGCTCAGAGCTGCCGAGCATTTGGTGCGCGACGCTGGTCGCCTGAAAGACGCCGGTGAAAAGTGCACCCTGGAATCTGCCATGGCCAAGTATCACGCCAGTGAAACTTGCGTTGCCGTTGCTACCGATGCTGTTCAGATATTTGGAGGCTACGGCTACATCAAAGACTATCCGGCCGAGAAATTCTGGCGCGACAGCAAGTTGTGCACCATAGGCGAAGGCACAACTGAAATCCAGAAGCTGGTGATCAGTCGGGAGCTGATGCGCGAGTAATTTCAGCCTGTCCAAATAAAGGTCGCTCAGCCAACCATAGACTTCCGTCCGGCGATGTAATTTTGCCGCCCATGTTTCGTGATATTACGCGTTTCCTGAGGCTCATCCGCCTGCCTAACCTACTGGTTGTCATCCTTACCCAGGTATTGGTGTACTATCGGGTTTTTCTGCCGGCTTACGAATCTGTCGGGTTAAAGCCGATCGTAAACGAATGGCGTTTTTCGCATCTGGTCCTGGTCACCCTGGCCATCAGCGCTTCGGGTTTCATCATCAATGACCTCAGAGACGCTAAAGTCGACGAACTCAATCGCCCCGGTACCAATCCCGTACCGGCCCTGGGTAGAGACCTCGTTCAGTGGCTATATGCCCTTAGCATTTTAGGTGGCTTTCTGCTTAGCCTCATCGTGGCCTTCAGGCTTAATGAGCTGGCTTATTTATGGCTATATCCGACCTCTGTGGGGCTGCTGGCCTTGTACAGTTGGAAATTAAAGGGACTTCCGCTGGTCGGCAACCTGGTCATTGGGCTGTATTGCGCCAGCGTGCCTGGTATTATCGGTCTGGCCGAGCGAGTAGGCCTGGGTAGATTGCGACGGCAAGATCCCGAAACTGCGCTGACAGTATGGCGAACGCTCCTCATTTTCATGCTATTCGCCTTCCTCGCTACCTGGCTAAGAGAGCTGGTAAAGGATCTGGAAGATCGGGAAGGCGATCGAAAAGTAAAATTGCGCACCTTCCCAATTCTGTATGGAGTAAAGGCCACCAGATGGTTGGCCTATTTGATAGCGATCATTACCGCACTGGCGCTAGCTGCTCCTATTTTTCTGGAATGGCCTTCATATCAATCACGCTTTGTACAATCTTACCTGGGCTTTCTAATCGCTTGTCTGGCTATAATCGTATGGTTCTTCAGTCGGGCAAACAGTAGTAAAGACTGGCATAAGCTCAGTACTGTCCTCAAATTGTATCTCTTGCTCGGGCTAGGCTTGTTAGCCAGCTTTTGGTAACAACAAACTGCCTACCCTACCTTCGCGCGCTCCTCAACATTAGTTGTATATGCTCCCTCCCGATCTAGTTATCGTTCTAGCCAGTAAATCACCTCGCCGTTCAGAGTTGCTCACGCGCGCAGGCCTACCCTTTCGCCTTCAAACCAAAGAAGTCGAAGAAATATACCCCGAAGAACTACCTGCTCTCGAAGTAGCTCCATATCTGGCAAGATTAAAAGCCCACGCTTGCATCGACTTTCTGCAAGATGAAAACGAAGTCCTGCTCACCGCCGACAGTGTGGTCGTACTGGATGACATCATCTACGGCAAGCCCCGAGATCGCGCCCACGCCCAGGAGACCCTGCGCAAACTGAGCGGCAGAATGCATACTGTCGTGACGGGAATCTGCCTGAAAACGCCAAAAAGAGAGATGGTAAGGTCCGCTCAGGCACAAGTCTACTTCGATGTGCTGTCCGATGAAGAGATCGATTACTACATAGACCGATATCAGCCCTACGACAAGGCCGGCGCCTACGCCATACAAGAATGGATCGGCCTTTGCAAAGTGCGCCGAATCGAAGGAACCTACGACAATATTATGGGGCTGCCGGTCAGTTTGGTGTATGAGGGGCTGATGGAGATAACAGAGTGATCTAAACACTCCCTATCTTAGCCCAAAACCCACCATCATGATCAGTAGACTTATCAAATTTGGGCTCTTGGCTGCCGTTGTTATTGTTGGATACAACTACTTCTATGGAGATGAGGAGGAGCAGCAGCAATCCAGAGAGGTGATTAATCGTGGAGTAGATTTGGGCCGAGGCTTGTGGACCAGTCTCAGAGGTGCTGTAGACAAACTTCGAGATGGCGAATACGACGGCGTACTCAATCGCATAGGTGATGTGCTGGACGATCTGGGCAACAAGGCCAGAGAGCTCGGCGATTCCGACGTAGCCAGAAGGCTAACCCAACTAGAGCAAAGGCAGGAAGATTTGCAAAACCAGGAGCGGCAGGTCGGTTCGGATGATCCCGCTCTTCAGGAACTGATAGACCGCCTCACTGCCGACACCGAAAAATTGATGAACGAGATCGATCCCGACCATTGAAGTGGAAGCGAAAGCTTAGAAACGCCAGTCTGGCTCGCGACCGCAAGATCATCCACATCGACATGGATGCCTTCTATGCTTCTGTCGAGCAAAGAGATGATCCGGACTTGCGCGGTAAGCCCATAGCCGTTGGCGGCGGTAGTATGCGCGGAGTCGTAGCCGCAGCCAGTTATGAGGCACGACAATTTGGGGTGCGCTCAGCTATGCCTTCGGTTACGGCAAAAAGGTTGTGCCCCAATCTGATTTTCGTCCGCCATCGCTTTGATGTCTACAAACAGGTCTCTCAGCAGGTTAGAGACATTTTCTTCTCCTACACCGACCTGGTTGAGCCTTTATCGCTCGACGAAGCCTATTTAGACGTTACCAAAACCAAACGCGGACCGGCGAGTGCGACACTGATCGCTCAGGCCATTCGCAAAGAGATCTATGAAGTCACTCAACTGACTGCCTCGGCCGGTGTGAGCTTCAACAAGTTCCTGGCGAAAGTAGCCAGCGACATCAATAAGCCCGATGGTATGAAAGTCATCATGCCCGAAGAAGCCGATGAGTTTTTGGCAGGTCTACCCGTTGAGAAATTCCACGGGATCGGCAAGAAGACTGCCGCGCGTATGCATAAAATGGGCTACCGAACCGGGGCCGATCTCCAGGCCTTATCAGAGCTTGAGCTCGCCCAAAGATTCGGCAAAGCAGGTCGCCACTACTTCCGCATCGTTCGCGCCCTCGATGAGCGGCCGGTCAATCCCAACCGCATCAGAAAAAGCATCGGCTCAGAACGCACCTTCAGAGAAGACCTATCCAAGCCAGAGGACATGAGGGCTAAACTGAGCGAACTGGCCGAGCGGGTGTTCAACTATATGGAAGAGCGCGACAATTTTGGCCGCACCGTCACGGTCAAATTGAAAAGCCCGGATTTCCAGATTTTCACCCGCTCGCGCAGCTTCAGCGGAGAAGTACGCGTGCTCGAAGACCTTATTGCCATTGCCCATCAGCTACTTGAAGAAAACCTCGATGAAGTACCCGTCGTTCGCTTGCTCGGAGTCACAGTCAGCAACCTGGAAAGAGAGCATAGTGGAGAAGGGATCCAGTTGCTACTGCCGTTTGATGAAGAGGAGTAGAATCTTAGTCTGTTAGGGGATTGTGGGACGCGCTGTGATAAGGAATCTTAGTAAGATCCGTTCGGTGCATTGGAAATTGTGCGAGAGTTTTTTAGTCTGTTAGGGGATTGTGGGACGCTCTTTGACAAGGAATCTTAGTAAGTTCCGTTCGTTGCGTTGGAAATAGTTCGAGAGTCTTTTAGTCTGTTAGATACAAAGACTCCTCTCCTCATAACAGACTAAAATACTCTGCGGCCAATCATTATTTTACAGCCTAAATCACTCTTAGATTACAAAACCAGTAAGACTTCACATATTTCCTAAAAGACTAATCTGCTCACCGCCTCCCTTGCTTGCAGCAGATGCCTATTCTGATGAGCCACATTGATCGCAAAGGCATCGTATATGTAAAACCTAAGGATGGGCCCGATCAAGGAAACCACCCGGATTTTAGTCCAATCCGCCTCGGAAGACAGATCCATCAGCTGGTGCCAGTTATCCTGAACGGTCCAGTAGTCTGCAACCACTTGATCGTGCCTGGAGACATCTGAGGGTAGCGGGGTGATCTTCTTTGAGGTAGGCGTTTTCACTTTGCGCTCTCCCGCTTCTGTAGGTTGCATGGCATTGGCGAGCTTCTGACCGAACCGACCCGTGGCTGCTTCGTGATCAGCACGACGGAGCTTAGCTTTTTGCAGCTCCTTGCGTAGGTTATTCTGGTAGAATTCGCCAGCCATAATCAGGTGTTCCAAACATTGCATGGCCGACCAGGACTTCGGGCCTGGATTGTCCCAGAGTAACTCCCGATCTTCTGTCAGCAGCGCTTTGGTTTCCTCCGCTTGGGCTAAGAGAGCTTCTCGAAATTGTGTAATGGCTTGATTGCGAAGCATGATGAATAAGTTTGATACAAAGATGCTGGCCGTCCAATGACTAAATCTTGATCTATATCAAGAAATGGTCATGGCAGACCTAAGTCGAGATAAAGTTTCTGGGCTCATTTTCAAGTAAGCAGCAATGTACTTATGAGGTATCTCCAAAAATAGATGCCCACTGCGCTTACAAAAGCGCTCCAGGCGCTCTTGAGCAGAGAACTGAAGCAGCTCGATTTCACGCTGTAATCGGCCGTGCAAAACTCGGGTAACGAATCGGTGCCCCCATTTCTCCAACTCCATCCATTTATCATAAGAAGCCAGTAGGTCTTCAGCCCTGATGGATAAGCACTTGACTTCGGTCAAACATTCCAGATCAACGGTGGCGGGTTGGTCAAATAACAAGCTCGGGTAATGCCCACTCCATTCCCCGGCGAAAGAAAAAGCCAGGGTGTATTCATCTCCTTCAGGACTATTGTAGAGCATACGCATTACCCCATCCAACACAAAGTGGAAATGGCGCTCGTATTGGCCCGTGCGGATGATGGGCTCTCCCTTGGCAAATTCTTTAGGCTGCCACAGATCGACAAACTCCGTCAGCTGATCGTCTGTCAATCGCAAGCTCTTTGACAGCGTTTGATACAAAGAAGCACGCCCATCTTCCCAAATTTGTCTATCATCAGCCATAGCTGCAACCTTTTAGCCAGACTTGAAGTTAACAAAGGCGCATGATTCAATAGGCGTTTAAAATTTGGTAGGCGATCACTTGTGCATTGCCATTTGAAATCCTACCTTTGCGTCGCTTTTGAAAAAAGCTGTTTGAGTCCTTAGCTCAGTTGGTTAGAGCACCTCACTTTTAATGAGGGGGTCCTGGGTTCGAGACCCAGAGGACTCACAACCAAATTAAAAAGCCTTCCACGCGATTATTGCGCTGGAAGGCTTTCTATTTTTACAGTCTGTGTTCTACAGACTGCTGACGTCTACCACTTCGAAAGTTCGGGCATCAAAATAGTCGTCCAGACCGTAATCAGTATTGATGATGATTCCACCCAGCAGGGTTACTTTATCCACTTTGAATTCTCCTTTACAAGAACTCAGGTGTTCGTGGACCTTTCTATCGATAATCTCGTAGGTCGCTTCTGTAATGGCCTTTTCCCGATTGTCGCTTTCCATGATCTCACTACGATATGGCAAAAGACTCTCTTCCAGTTTCATTTGCTGATAGTCATCCTCATTCAAGACGGGCCGATAACTACTATCCTGGAGACGATCCAGCGCAAGCATTAGCGCACCGCAAGAGTTTCCGGTATCTTCCTGACGCGGTCTGTACATCTTACCCAATTCACCCTCCAGAGTAACTCCAATGTGAGGTCCATAAAAGATGAAGGCGCTTCCATCATCGGGTATATGATGAGCAAACGCAGTCATGCCGGTTTGGCCAGCAAACGGTAAACCACCCAGTCCACCCATGATAAAGGGTCCAAAAAGGACATTGAAAAAGGTGGTGGACGGAACATTGATATCATCAGAACAAACTGAGGTCGCCATTAAGACCTTGGATATGTCAATCTGGTGGTCTATTTGCATCCTGCCTAAGTAGTGAATGGAAGTGTCCTTGGCATCCATTGCATTTGGAAAATGCTGCTTGACAACTTGATCAAATTTTCTTTGAAGCATAGCTAATTAAGGTTTAAAGTTCTTCAGGAAACAGAGGCTGTGGCTGCCACGCGCTTCAGCCAATGAATGATATTGTTTAGATGATCCTCACCATAGAGCTTGACAAACAGCTTGGTCTCTGCCTTACTTCGGTCCTCGTATACCTTGAGCCTTCCCAATGCAAAATCCTGGGTCAACTTGATCTTGCAATCGTGAACAATGCAGTTCCTCCATTCCTCAAATGATTGTGGAATCATTACTTATTGATTTTTACTCATCTTTCAGCCATAACATCAGTTTACAGCTTAGCACAAATATAGCAAGCGATTTGTTATTGCAACTTAGTTGCGTTTAAACACAATCGAATCTCTCCCTCGTTGATGTTTCTTTTGTTTAGACTGCCATAGATCACAACAAAACTCATCAATGCCGCCAGCTTAGCTGTTCATTTAATTGCTCCTCAACAGGTATCTTTAGGATATAAACCACAACCCGATGACAAAATCACTACCCGTATTTCTTCTAGCTATTCTCTTTCAATTATGCACAAGCTGCGGTGGGCCACAGTTGGAACTAGTCAGTGAAGTTAAAGTAGAATCCGAAGTAAGCTTCGTCAATGGCGAGTTGGACGCCGGCTACATGGTGACCTTTTCTATTCGAAATAATGGAGATCAGGGCGAAATATTTTTTACCACTACCCTGTCCTGCTCAGAAGGCTCCTTCATCAGAGAACAGCCTTACGTTTTGGCGGCTAACCAAACGAAGGAGTTTAGCTTCTTCTTTCACGAGCCGACCATCAGCGCAACCAATGTACAGGCCAGGGTAAATGTCCGGTAAGGGCGACAGCGCCTATTCTAACTTAAACAGGTAGGATATTCGCCCGCAATGTTTATCCACCAGGGACTCTTCAAACTTAAACTCTCTTGCAGATTCTATGGCCAGGTCTATCAAACTGGGCGAACTGGTAGTCGAACCTTGCATGGTATAATTTGCATCGGTCACATTTCCGGCTGCATCAACGCAAATCCGGACAACCACCACGCCTTCAATTGCCGTTTCAAGCTCATCCAAATACACCTCAGCTGTTTGCTCAATCATACGTCCGCCCAGACCCGAAACCGAAGTATGCACTTCCAGAAAAAGTTCATCTTCAAATTCGGGTAAAGTGTCGGTTTGACAAAGCAAAAGCTGATAGAGAGGGCAAAGCAAAATAATAGGATTAGGCTTTTCATGTAAAACTTATTTGAGGTACAGCATGTGTACCCAGCTTTTTGGGTGTTTATTGCACCCTGAAATTATAAGTAATCTTGCCGCACTGGCTATCAACAACA
>JBCBVN010000185.1:0-8341 GCA_039817625.1 Bacteroidota bacterium | reverse complement strand
AAAAGCTTGCAGGCTATACTCATCGTACGCGGTGGTGAAAATGACAGGTGTAGTAATCTCAATGGCTGAAAAAATGTCGAAGGATTTGCCGTCGGTCAGATGGATGTCCATAAAGATGAGATCCAGATCGAGGCTTGGAATTTTTTGGATGGCTTCTTTCTTAGACTCAATGACAGCAACAACTTCAATATCTATATGGAGTGAATTCAATATTCGCTTAAGCTGATTGGCCGCCAGCCGCTCGTCTTCTATTATGAGAATTTTAATCTTCAAAGCCGATCTATGTTAAGGGCGTTTTTGAGCGGGACGCTTATCTCGAAGAAATGCTCGCTGACCGTCTGCTCAGCTCTTGGCTGGCCTAGCAACTCAAGCCTTCTGTTCAGGTTTTGCAGGCCTATGCCTGTAGAGTCTATTTCCTCATCTCGAGTCTGTAAATTGTTCTTAACGATTAGTCGGCCTCCCTTTGACAAGATGTGCACCGACAAGGGAGATTCATTGCTCAGGGCGTTGTGCTTGATCGCATTTTCGGCAAGAAGCTCCAGGGTCATAGCGGGTATTCTGTAATCGAGATAGGCGTCATCAATTTTAATATCAAATTGTAGCTTTTCGTCAAATCTGATTTTTAGGAGATAAGCATAGGAGTGGAAAAAATTAATTTCTTCTTCCAGGGTACTCCATGGTTTTTCGATGTGCTCTATAGCGTATCGGTACACCTTAGATAGTTCATTGATAAATTTATGTGATTTGTCAATGTCTTCATAAATAAGCTCGGATAAGACATTGAGGGTATTGAACATGAAATGAGGATTGAGCTGCTTTTTCAGCACATTAGCCTGCAGGACTGCCTGCTCTTTTAGCCATTCTTGCTGAGCCAGTTTTTGCTGCGATAGCTGCTGCCGGTTGGCATATACTTCTTCTACAGTATAAATAGAAGCTATCGTGATGAAGCTGACTCCAAATACCCGGAGTGCAAATGGCCAGAATGGGATATAATCTGGAGGTACTGGTGGAACTTCTCTACCCGGCCGGGGAAGAGGCCTCCGGCCTGGAGGTGGCGGTCGTGTGCCCGGAGGAGGAAAAGGAGGTCGGTTGGTTCGGCGGACAGTCTCTTTGTACTCCAGAAGATTTTTATAAAACTGAGGAATTCCATTTGCCTGATAATACAAAGTCGCCGGTACGCAGATGATCAGCCAGATCAGAGCAGTACCCAGCAGTACCTCTTTGACTTCTTTTAGGTAAATTTTTTCGTTCGACCCCTTTTCTCTAAGGGCTACTCTCTGGGTTATTCGCCTTCGAATAAATTTCAGGCTAAGCCCAAAAATGATCAGAGCCAGGGCAAGAGAGACCAGCTCTTCTACTACAAAAGCCAGCCCTTGTCCTGGGCTGGATAGCGGAGGAATAAGAAGTCCGAGAGCGGCTAAGCTGAAAATCGATAAGTAGACAAAAGACCTACTCATGGCGGCTAAAGTAATTGTTCTTGCAGATAGTTTTTTTAAAAAACCGGCCCTCGCTGAATGACATCAGCGAGGAGCCGGCAAAAGCATTGTTCACAGGTTCACTTCACGTTTTACTCATGTGGGTCTACGCCTCAGGTCGAGGGTATTAACCGCATCAGATATTTCATAGCCCAGGCGCAAACCTTCTGCACAGTCCATGCGAATGTGTACGCCGAGGGGAATTCTTGAAAACGCATTCTCGCGGGCCATTGCCTGGAATGAGTTGAATGTTCGTGGGGTGCCGAGAAATTCGGTACGTCCTTCATGGCTTCTGTCGGTAAAATCTGTGTTGTTGCCGAAGAAGTCGATGAATACCCCTGCTGCTGCCGAGGCAAAGCACGAATGACCGGATGGATAACCTGGGAAACTGGGGTTTGGCCAGTAGACCAAGCGATAGAGATTAGTCTGAAAGTTGGGGTCTATATGCTCGTGTATGTAGACATTAGGGCGCATGACCATGTACTCGTATTTGTACTTCCAGGTCGCTACTGCTGCATCATTTAGCGAAAGGCCAAGTTTCAGATAGAGGTATAAGGTTTCTTCTGAGTTGAGTCCGTATTGCTCGATTAACTGATTGGCAATAGAGAATTGGCGGGCAGGCGGACTAAACATCAGGCCCTCTACGTCGTCGCTCCAGAATTCTGCAATCCACAGCTGCTCATCGTCGGTTGTCATGGCAGCATTGTTGACGGTGTAGACCTCCATCATCTGGTTGTAGTAATCGCTTCCCTCTTGTTCGGAATAGTCCACAGGGTCTACACTGGTGGTTTCTTCAGGCGCAATGACAAAGGTTCGGACTTCTCCCCAGTACGGGAATAGTGCTCGTTCAGGATCTGCCGAATAGGTCCAGAAGCCATCTCCGGTCGGAGGCTCGTAAGAATCTGGTTGAGGCTCCAGTATCTGGGCTTCTGCTTCTCCGTCTGTCTGGGCAAAGCTGATGACCCGATCGGCGACGTAGTTGCCCCAGTCTTCAGAGGCGCTGATAAGCTCTGCGCTTAGGCCTTCAGAGAAGTCTGCTAAAAAGGAACTTTCGAGAGTGGCGATTTGATCATCGGCAGTGCTGGAGACATTGATCAAGAAGTGATCAAGTGTACGCGCCAAAGCGGTATTTATGGCAATGCCCCAATGAATGGGCTCATCTGCTCGATCTGGATTGACATTAAAACCCTGGAGAGCGGTTGTTGCCGAACGATGATCATCCATGCCAGGCACGGCAGCTTCGTATCCTGCCAGATAGATATAGGCTAATGCGCGAGCTGATGCATTCGGACGCATACCTGTGGCATAGCGCTCTACCTCTAGCAAGAGATCGGTCCAATCGTGAATCAAATCCACATCGAGATTCGCAAGATCTGTGCCCGTTACTTCAGGATCATCGGATTCTCCGGTGGGATCTATAATGGTGGTGTCGTCATCTGGTGTGATTACCCCATCATCTTCTGCGCAAGCAACCAATAAAAAAAGAAAGCTACCCAAGCAGGAATACAAAAACAAACGACTACTATTCATGAGTAAAAATTATGTGGTCAGAAAATTATCCTGATCAGTACAGGATCTCCTCATCGGATAATGGCCAACTATCTAGTCTGAAAAGTGTAGTGCTTGTCGTATATGTATTTGGTTTGTTACGGCTCAAAAATCAGCCCAAAGAGAATAAGGCGGCAACTATTTTCGGATGAGCCGCCCATTTTTGTGGATGAGCCCCTGTTTTTTGCAGATAAACTCCTGCCAGGATATATGGCCTGCTTTGGGTGCGATCAGTACCTTTGCGAGCCCCAACCGCCTGTCGATCATGAGCAAACCAACCTTTGCCTACGGAAAAGACCAGCTCAGCTGCAGTATTGCGCTGTCTCTAGCCCGCGGAGAAGCTCAAGGAATTATCGAATCAGACACCAGAGAAAAGTTAGCCCATTGTTGTCTGGCTGTTGAGCAGATGGCCGCAGGAGATGTGCCGGTTTACGGGATTAATACGGGTTTTGGGCCACTTTGCACGACGACCATCTCCGCCGGTCAGACCAAAATCTTACAGCGAAACTTGTTGATCAGCCATGCTGTGGGGGTCGGTGATCCCATCAGTATAGAGGCTTCCAGACTTATGCTGGTGCTGAAGCTGCATGCGCTCGCTCAGGGTTTTTCCGGAGTTTCTATAGCTACTTTGGAACGCATCATGTACCTGCTAGACAATTGGTTGACTCCTGTTGTGCCAAGCAAAGGATCGGTTGGAGCGTCAGGTGACCTCGCGCCATTGGCACACTTATTCCTCCCGCTCATTGGAGAAGGCTACCTGTATAGCACAGAGCCTGGTGAGGGGACACAAAAGTTTCAACCCAGTAAGCAGCTACTTGATGTCCCTCCATTGGAGCTTGGTCCAAAGGAGGGGCTTGGCTTAATTAACGGCACCCAATTTATTGCTGCACATGCGGTGCTTCTGGTCGAGCGTTTCCATCGTTGCCTATCACAGGCAGATGTAGTTGCTGCCATGATGTTGGAAGGACTACAGGGCTCTGTAAAACCGTTCACGGCAGAGCTACACCAACTGCGGCCTTTTCCTGCCAATCAGCACGTGGCTGCTCGATTACGGGAATTACTCATTGGGTCTGAAATCTTGGAAGACCATATTGATTGTGATAGAGTACAAGACCCCTACTCTTTGCGCTGTATGCCGCAGGTTCACGGAGCCAGTAGAACAGCATGGCTACACCTGAAGCAACTGACAGAAATTGAGATCAATTCGGTGACGGATAATCCAGTGGTTCTCGATGAGCATACCGCTATCAGTGGCGGAAATTTTCACGGGCAACCCCTGGCTATGGCGCTTGACTATGCCTGCTTGGCCGCCGCAGAGATGGGCAATATCAGTGATCGAAGGGTCTACCTGGCTCTGGAAGGAGGGCATGGTTTGCCCAAGTTACTCATGGAAGATACTGGGATCAACTCGGGCTACATGATCTTACAGTACACGACGGCAGCTCTGGTCAGTGAGAATAAGACCCTTTGCTTTCCGGCCAGCGCCGATAGCGTACCGACCAGCCTGGGACAGGAAGACCACGTGAGCATGGGATCTATAAGTGGCCGAAAAGCCCTGCAAGTAGTCGGCAATCTGGAAAAGATACTAGGTATAGAACTACTCACTGCTGCGCAAGCATTTGAATTTCGCAAACCGCTCAGATCAGGACCATTGCTGGAAGAAGTGCACAATCGCCTACGTAAACTGGTGCCTTTTGCAGAGGTAGATCGCGTTTTTGCGCCCGACATAGAGATTGCCGCTCGGTTGATACAAGATGGTCAGCTACTGCAATGGACATACGAATTAGCGGCCGAGCAATCGCTGGATTTCCAGCAAATGCAACGAGGCGAATTTGAAACTTTCTGATCATGCTTACCCTCCTGGGCCCATTTGCCCAAATCTTACCTCTTAGTGGACTGCCGAGTCGCGGACCTATTCGCGACCAGCAGCTGACAGTCATCTCTAAAGGGGGGATACTGATCCGCGACGGGCAGATTGTTGCTCTCGACGAGCATGCCAGCCTGGAGAATTCCATAGACCAATATCTACAAGTCGAAGAACGACTAGAGCGATGGCAGCCGCCTGCGCAATCTGTCTTGCTGCCGGGTTTTATAGACTGTCATACACACATTTGCTTTGCTGGAAACAGAGCACAAGATTTTGCCCTTAGAAACTCCGGGATTGATTATCTGGAAATCGCCAGAGCGGGAGGCGGTATTCAAGATAGTGTCAGGTCTACCCGTGCGGTAGAAGAAGCTGAGTTAGTAGAGCTCACCCTTGGTCGGGCGATGCGGTCCCTCCGCTCAGGCGTGACTACAGTGGAAGTCAAAAGTGGATACGGACTGGATTTACCTAATGAGCTCAAGCAGCTTCGCGCCGTGCATCGTGCCAACCGTTCCGAAGGGCCGGAACTGATACCAACTTGCCTGGCTGCACATGTTGTACCCAAGGATTTTCAAGGAAGCCCAGATGCTTACTTGGACATGTTAGTTGATGTTGTACTTCCGCAGGTCGGAGCATCGCGAAGTCCCTCAGGTCTCAACGCATCATCTCTAGCCAATCGTGTAGACATCTTCATAGAGCAAGAGGCCTTTACCCCAGCGCTTGCAAAATCTTACCTGATGAGGGCAAAATCAATGGGGTTTGATGTCGTTGTTCATGCCGATCAGTTTCATCCCGGGGGTAGTCAGATTGCAGTCGAAATCGGAGCCCTTTCAGCCGATCACCTCGAAGCAAGTGGCCTCAAGGAGATTGAGCTACTAGCCAATAGCGATACCATTGCCGTTGCATTGCCTGGTGCCAGCCTTGGGTTGGGGGTTGATTTCACGCCAGCTCGTCAGCTATTGGATGCAGGTGCAATCCTGGCCATTGCTAGCGACTGGAACCCCGGCTCTGCTCCTATGGGAGATTTGCTTACACAAGCGTCTATTCTGGCGACTTACGAAAAGCTGACTACAGCAGAAGTATTAGCCGGATTAACCACTCGGGCCGCCAGGGCACTTAAGCGCTTCGACAGAGGTTGTCTAGATACGGGAAGGCTAGCCGACTTTAGTATTTTTCCCACGGCTGACTATAGAGATATACTCTACTACCAGGGTCAGATGAAGCCAATTTCTGTTTGGAGATCGGGTCGAAGATTGGTGTAGAATGAGGTTTTTTTCTTTGTTTATAGCTTTTTGGAGAATTTGGAGGTTGGCTCTTGAATTTGCTTACTTGTAAATTTACAAGTAAACAAATTTAAACTGGTTCTTCCCCAGAATTTCCAGACAAGCTCTAATTTTGAGGTGCCGCGAATACACGAATATGTTCGGGTAAATGAATAGTCTATCAAGCCCCAACCGCCCAATTATCCACAGCCATGACCACTGCCACAGCCATTGATTTTAAGGAGGCTATTCTAGCCGGAATACCACAAGAATTACCAGCGCCAAGATCCAGGGATGAATCAGTCTCGCACGCACCCGTCAGGAGGTCAATTCTGAGCGCAACTGAAAAGCGCCTGGCCTTGCGCAACGCCCTTCGCTACTTCCCACAACAGTGGCATGATACTCTGGCCAAGGAGTTTGCCCAAGAGCTTGAAGAATACGGTCGTATTTACATGTATCGTTTTCGCCCGCACTATGACATGTACGCTCGTCCGATTAGCGAGTATCCTGCACAGGCTGAAACAGCAGCGGCCATCATGCTCATGATTCAAAACAATCTGGACCCCGCAGTGGCACAGCATCCGCATGAGTTGATTACTTACGGAGGTAATGGTGCGGTATTTCAAAATTGGGCCCAGTACTTGCTTACCATGCAGTATCTGGCCAATATGACGGAAGAGCAAACCTTACATATGTATTCCGGCCACCCGATGGGCTTATTCCCGAGCAGTGTGGATGCGCCACGAGTAGTAGTGACCAATGGAATGATGATTCCTAATTATAGTCGGCCTCAAGATTGGGAGAAGTTCAATGCATTAGGAGTGACGCAGTACGGGCAAATGACGGCAGGGTCTTATATGTATATCGGCCCTCAGGGGATTGTGCATGGCACGACCATTACTGTCATGAATGCATTCCGTCGCTCAGGTCAAAGCCCTAAAGGCCAGCTATTTCTGACGGCTGGGTTAGGTGGAATGAGTGGAGCGCAGCCCAAGGCGGGCAACATCGTTGGTTGCGTGACGGTCTGTGCAGAAGTTAATCCGACGGCAGCTCACAAAAGACACGAGCAAGGATGGGTAGATGAGCTTATCGAAGACATCGACCTACTGGCCATCCGTACTCGTGAAGCCATGGCCAACAAGGAAGTTGTTTCTCTGGCTTATGTCGGTAATGTAGTAGAGGTTTGGGAGCGATTCTACGAAGAGAATATTGAAGTTGCGGTCGGGAGCGACCAGACGAGCTTACACAATCCCTGGTCGGGAGGCTACTACCCAGCTGGAATTTCTTTTGAGGAAGGAGAACAAATGATTGCCCAGGAGCCAGAACGTTTTAGGGCCCTCGTACAAGAAAGCTTGCGTAGGCACGCTGAGGCCGTGGCAAAACACAGTGATCGAGGCACTTATTTCTTTGACTATGGCAATGCTTTTATGCTGGAGGCAGATCGCGCTGGTGCAGAGATGGGAGCCGACGGTCAGGGCAATTTTAAATACCCCAGTTATGTGCAAGACATACTCGGGCCGCTTTGCTTCGATTATGGTTTTGGGCCATTTAGATGGGTCTGCACAAGTGGAAAGACAACCGACCTGCGGAAGTCCGATCAAATAGCTGCTCAGATACTGCACCAGCTTCGGGCTAAAGCGCCAGAGGACATCGCTCAGCAAATGGATGATAATATCCGCTGGATAGAGGCCGCAGAAGACAACCAGCTGGTTGTCGGGTCTCAAGCGCGCATCCTATATGCCGACGCCGAGGGTCGCATAGAAATTGCCAGAGCCTTCAATCGGGCTATTGCCGAGGGAGAAATCAGCGCACCCATCGTTTTAGGGCGCGACCACCACGATGTAAGTGGTACCGACTCACCCTATCGAGAAACCAGCAACATCTACGACGGCAGTCGATTTACAGCCGATATGGCCATCCACAATGTAATTGGCGATGGCTTCAGAGGAGCCAGCTGGGTGTCCATCCATAATGGCGGTGGCGTAGGTTGGGGCGAGGTCATCAATGGTGGTTTCGGCCTGCTGCTAGACGGTAGTACCGATGCCGAGACCCGTCTAGAACGCATGCTCTTCTTCGACGTCAACAACGGGATCGCGCGCAGGGCCTGGGCCCGAAATGCACCTGCTCGTACCGCTATAGAGCGAGAAATGGCTCGCACTCCGGGGCTCGTGGTTACCTGGGCGGAAGAGGTA
>JBCBVN010000184.1:0-8398 GCA_039817625.1 Bacteroidota bacterium | reverse complement strand
TCGTTGCTGAAGTGATTGTCAGTCATTTGTCCATTGACAGCCCGAGCTACTGCTTTACCCCGAGTCAGAATAGATTGTCGGGTGTCCTGGTAGAACTCTGGTACCGCATTCAGTGCATCGGCATATGTCCGATATTGAGCCGTGCGCATAGGCTCGTTAAGTGCCACACAGTCGGGGAGCTGGCTCAGGAGCAGACAAGCTAATGTCGTGCCCGATCGAGGGATGCCGGTAAGGATGAAATCGTTCATGGACTATCTAAAAAAGCGGCTCAACTTCTGGCGCCAACGGGCACCATCTGGAAAGCGGCTCGAAGGTACGAACAAGTCCTCTTGCGCCCAAAGCTCATAGGCTCGATCGGCTAAGTCCAGAATAGATTTTCGCTCTTGCTGGATGTCGTGTTTAAGTGCAGTCTCGCGGCCGCCTGATATCAGATTTTCTCGATTTTCCTCTGTCCAATTCACCACTTTTACCACAGCGTCGTAAATGGCATTCAAATCGTATTTGGGCATGATGCAATTGATGCCATCCAGGCAATGATCACTGTTGCCGACGGCCGGTGGACAAACAACGAGGGTGTCTAGTGCCATGGCTTCAAGGGCGGGAAGATAAAAGCCCTCGGCTCCTCGGTCGGCCTTTAGGGGCAGGCAGCAGGCCGTCTTTGCTCGGGCCAGTAGCCTAAGAAATTCTTGGCGGGTAGGGAGTTTTGGTGGGAGCTGGAGATGGATCTTTTTATCTCGTATTTGAGGGTTAGTGGACTGAGCTTTTTGGATTTTTTCGAATAGTGCTCTTCCAATCTCTGGCTGTTTCAGACCAATGATGAGTAGGTCAATGTCTTTCTCTGGGGGAAGGGGTGGGAGGCTGTCGAGGTCGATGGTGTCTGGAATGACAAAAAGCGGACCGTTTACCCCATAGTTGTTCAATAGGTCAGCGCCGGTAGAGCTTTTGGCTATGCGTATGGCCGGGTGAGACAAAAACTCATTTCTGGGGTCATCTGCTCTGGTGTGTCTGGGCTGAACGATGTTTATGACGGGTACGGGTGGTTGCCTGCGTTGACGCTTAGATAGAACCCGCCAGTCTCCACCTGAGAAGAAGAGTAGGTCACCCTCATTTATTGTCCATTGTTTCAGGCTGTGTACCCGCAAATCCCTCCAATAGTTTCCTTGGTGTTCATTCCAGATCGTTTGAGGGGAGAAGTAAATACTAGGTTGCCACTGACCACTCGCTAGAAAGTGGTTGTAGCAATCGCGAAGCTTGAGGTTCCCCCCGTTGGTGCCTGCTGTGGGGCCAATGAGGCGGCGGTGAAAGCGGACGTGGGGCATAATCGTAAAAGTAGGAAGATTCCCTCGCGTCCGACCATCTCCACCTATTTTCACCCAAACACCAAATACAAACCCGCCGCAGCAACCCCACCCAGCAATGGTCCGATCACTGGAATCCAGCTGTAGCTCCAGCCACTTCCACCTTTGTTAGAGATGGGGAGAACGGCATGAGCCATGCGCGGCGCCAGATCGCGAGCCGGATTGATGGCATAGCCCGTCGTGCCACCCAGCCCAATACCAATGCCGAGTACGACCAGTGCTACGGGTAGCGCATCGAGAGACCCCAGGGACCCGGATGTGCCGCCGAATTCAGGACCGGTGATGTAGAGGACGGCATAAACAAGCACAAAGGTGCCTATGATTTCCGAAATCAGATTTGGGATTTTATCGTCAATAGCTGGAGCCGTGCAAAAGCTGGCTTGAATGGCAGCCTGATCCTCGGTACGATCAAAATGGGGTTTGAAGTGCAGCCAGGTCAGGCAGGCACCTGCAAAAGCACCCAGCATCTGAGCCAGTAGGTAAGCAGGGACTTCGACCCACGGAAATTTTCCGGCTACGGCCAGCCCTACCGTTACCGCTGGGTTGATGTGTGCACCACTGGCCGGAGCTACGATAAAGACCGGAATAAAAACCGCCATGGCCCAGCCCAGGGTGATGATAATCCATCCGCTGCCCTCAGATTTGGTATCTTTCAAGACCGCACCGGCTACTACACCGTTACCAATCAATATTAGAAGGGCCGTTCCAATAAACTCGCCAATAAGTGGACTCATAACTCAAGTTCGAAATGATGCAAAGGCGAATGTAAACAATCTGTTATAGACGAGTGGCTTTGGCTCGCTGATAGAGCTGCATATCTTGCTGGTTTAGCCGCTCGATCTCTCGTCTAATGTCTGTTTGTTTGTAGAGTTCGTGTCTACTGCCGTCGCTGTGCTTGTTGAGGTGGGCAGGTGCGATCTGCTCGGGCCAATCCAGCAATTCTCCCAGTTTCTTTAAATCTGCTTCGTAGTTTTCTAAAAACCCGATGAAAAACAGTTCCTCCAATTCAATGCCCAAAAGAAAGCGGGCCATGACATTTCGATTCTCTTCCCGCTTGACATAAGTGAGTATGTCTTCATCCCTCCGATGCTTATTTAGCTCGTAGTTTCGGCGATTCCGGATGGGCTCCTGAAGGCCAGCTATAAAAAACAGGTAGTTGGAGATGACTCGATCTACAGGGTGCCGAAACCAGCAAATGACCCTGGGCTCATCCCTTTTATGAATCTCTGCCACTTCTTCATAAAGCAGGTGGCCGTGGAGTACGGTTGTTTGGGTCGGCAGACTTGCCGATAGACTTCCGTATCGCTCTATGGCTCTTCGGATGTTCCCGCGACGATAAGGGATACTTAGGTTCTGGCCATATACCTCCTTCAGGCTATTGTACAAGGAAGTCCCTCCTGTCTTAGGAAGATGCAGAGAAATGAGACTCACGGATTGCTGCTTCATCCGCTCCGCTCTAAGAGCCAGCGCCTCTTGATAAAGGGCTACATCTTCCTGGTTGAGTGCGGCTATTTCGGAGCGTAAATCTTCGCTGACTTCTTGTTTGGTCTTTCCAGTGCGGTTGTGTGCGACCATTTGCTGGGGCGGCCAGTGCAGGATTTTGCCCAATTCAGTGAGGTCTTCTGCCAGGTGTTCCTGAATGCCCACAAAGGTAAAGTCCGATAAGTCCATACCGGCCATAAACTTGGATTGCCGGTTGCGATTGAGTTCGTCGCTGGCATATTCCAGCAAGGAGCGTTGCATTTTGCTTAGGATGTTAAGTCCTTTTCTCTCTTCATCCAGCTCTTCAGACAGCCTTTTGGCCAGATAGTAGTAGTTGGAGATCACTCGTTCTACCGGATCTCTGAGCCAGGTGATGGTGGAAACACCCTGAGATTGTGGGAACCGTTTCCAGAGTAATTCGGGAGAGAAATGTCCGTGAATGACTCGGGTGCCGTGAGGTAACTCATCGGCCAGGTATGATTGCTCGTCCAGGAGTGTAGCACCAGTGAGCAAGGAAATATCCAGGCGGCGTACATCCTGATCGCCGTAGGTTTCCTTCAGTACATGGCGAAAAGAGGTGCCAGCTGTCTTGGGGATGTGTACCGAGACGAGTTCGAGCTTGGGATTAGCTCGGGGCAGGGTTTTCTTACTTTTTAAGAATTTGAGCATACTGCTAAAAAAGCGAAGGTACGAAGTCGTGATAACCACTTCGTACCTTCGCACTCCCATGATCTGGCTAGCTTCTTTTCCACGCTCGGGCAATACCTTCTTCCGCAATGTGCTCTATGAAGTCTACGGATTGTCTTCGAGCACTTACCACAAGGATCCGCAGCGAGTGCGCGATCCGGACTTTGCCAGTGCGCCAGTGGTAAAAACCCACCTGCTTCCGGGCCAGCTTCCTGAGTCCTTGCAGGATAAACCATCGGTTTATATCGTCAGAGATGGTCGCGATTCATTGGTGTCGATTGCCCATCACAGAAAGGATATTGTAGCTCCGGGAACGGACTTTTACAACAATGTCATCGAGGCCACATTGGCCCAGGGTGGGAGTTTTTTCGGAGGTTGGAGTGAGAATGTCAATCAGTGGACGGCGAAGGCAGATGTCATTATTCGATTTGAAGACCTGATTAGAGACCCCATCCGCGAGGTAGAGAAATTGAGAACCATCATTGACCTACCAGAACCCGACCTGCGCAAGTTGCCCAACTTCGAAACCCTCAAATTCGGGAAACCTCGGTATGGCGGAGGCCAGGGCAAAAAATTTGATACGGCACGTGCCCAGAAACATTTCAGACGAGGAAAGGCAGGTGGATGGCGAGATGAACTGTCTCCGGAACTGGAAAAGCTGGTCTGGCGCGTGCATGGAGCCACTCTGGAAAAATGGGGTTATGAAGCATCTGATTTTCCACTCCCGGCTCGAGCGCAGCGTGTTTTAATCGAGGGAAGCAAACTCTACAGTCACGACAATGATGGCATCAAACGCTATCTGGCAGAATTGGCGCAGGCCTTGTCGATCGTACTGCCCTACTACCCGGAATGGCAAATCTCACTCTATGACAGCAAGAGTGTACAGCCGCTGGTACAACAACAGGAAACCCCGGAGCCCAGCGAAGAGGAAGGCTTTAGACAGGTGAGCGAGCGCGAGCGTGTAGTGACGGATCGGCGCACCATGGGCTATGAAAAGCAGCTGCTACTCCTGAAGCTCATGGTCAAGCGAGCCTTGCCGGGCAGTATATATGAGCCCATAGCCAGACGCTATCGAGAAGGTCGATACCGAAGCTACCTCAACAACATGAAACTCTGGGTGCGTCGACGGCTCTACGCCAAGCAAAAGTCTGAGATCGACGAGACCGTCCGCACGGCCGATCTGGTACACCTTCCCCTGCCACAGCACATCATCTACCTGGGACAAACCGAAGGGAAGGTGCTAGGTACGGTGCACGACCTTACTCACTGGCTACTGCCTGACTTGCATACCGAGGCCAATCTGTCGCTGGCTGACCGCGGTATGGAAGGTCTGATCGATCGGAATGCCCATTTTTTAGTCGTCAGCAATGCCACGCAAAAGGATATGGCCGAGGTATATGACATCTCGGATGAATATCTACATCGAGTTTATGAAGCTGCCAATACGGGCCTGTTTATGCCCAGAGATCGAGAAAAAGGCCTGGGCAAGCTGGCTAAGAAGTTTGGTATTCCGCCAGAGCCATACCTGCTGTGTTTATCGACCATAGAGCCGCGTAAAAACCTGCCCAATATGATCGCAGCATTCGTCCAAATGAAGGAGGCCGATCCAGAGCTGGAGGCCAATCTTGTGATCTGCGGCAAGCACGGCTGGAAAACCGAAGATCTGTTTCAGGGGCTTGACCTCAATCGACCTGACATCATCTTTACCGGCTTCGTCGACGATGCAGAGTTGCCTCATCTGTATGCACATGCGCATGCCTTGGCGTATGTGTCTGTTTATGAAGGATTTGGACTTCCGCTGGTGGAAGCCATGGCTTGTGGTACGCCGGTTATCTACGGTCTGAACAGTTCAATGCCCGAAGTAGCGGGTGAAGGAGGAATTGGGGCTGATGCCGAATCTGTACCACACATACGGGAAGCCATGCATCGATTGGTGACCGATGAGGCCCTTTGGCAACTAAAATCGGAAGCGGCCTATCGTCAAGCGCAAACCTTCTCCTGGCTCAAGACGGCTATTCAGACTTTAGAAACCTACCAACGCATACTCGATCAGCCATCATGAAGGTGCTCATCATAGCCGACCCACTCGACAATCAAAGAGCCGGAGTCCATGTATACCTAAAGGCGCTCGTCGATCAACTAGCCAGCCAGCCAACCGAGCATGAGTATATTTTGGTGCGCGAACGGGTAGATTCCAATTGCTCATTGCGTCAGATTGCACTGCCCAATACCCGGCTGCCTATTGGTTATGCTTCTTTTCGACTGTTCGTGCTGATCCCCCGGCTGGCGAGAAAGCTTGGGGTAGACGTGGTTTTTGAGCCTGCTCACTTCGGGCCCTTTAATTTGCCTCGACGGATCAGGCGGGTGACCATGATCCATGACTTGACGCCAATACTATTTGGAGAGTTTCACAGATGGCACAGCCAGTTTTTGCAAAAGACTTTCCTGAAAGGCATCCTCCGGCGGACAGACCGCGTGCTGACGAATAGCCTGAATACGCAAAGAGATGTTGAGCGTGTGTACCCAAATACTAAGGGGAAAACAGAAATGATCCTGCTGGGCAGAGACGAGCGATTTAGGCCAGTTCGTACCAATAGCTTTCTGGAAAACCATCAGTTGGAAAGGCGCTATTTTTTATTTGTTGGCACCATCGAGCCAAGAAAAAACCTGTCTGTTTTACTCGCTGCCTACGAGCAGTTTCGCACCTCCTTTTTCGAATCTATAGATCTGGTTGTCGTAGGTCAGAAGGGCTGGAAGTCGGAGGAGTTCTACAAGCAGTTGGAGCAGCACCGCTTTAAGTCTGATATTCATTTGCCCGGTTATATTCCTTTTAGTCAATTGCTGGAGGCCTATAGTCATTCGCTGGCCCTGATCTATCCATCGATTTACGAGGGTTTCGGCTTTCCTGTATTGGAAGGAATGGCCTGTGGTACCAACGTTATTTGCTCAGACAACAGCAGTCTGCCCGAGGTTGGGGGGGAGTTGGCATACTACTTCACTTCTGCTATTGGCTCGGCTACAGAGTTCGATCAATCCAGGGACCAGCTGAGTCGTTTGATGATCCAGATTGCTGAGGGTGGGGAAGCGGTATCCAACAGGCGGGCCCAAGGCCCTAATTGGGCAGCAAGCTTCAGTTGGAAAAAGTATGTGGAAGCGTTCGAGCGCCTGATGCGCTTTACATGACGACAACTCGCCTGGTCAGTAGTCTGCCATCTACCCGAAGTCTGAGGAAGTATATGCCTCCGACCAGATTTTGAGTGGGTACTTCAGCTTGAAAGCCACTGGAAAGTACAGAAACCGGAGCGCTACTGACCAATATCCGCCCCGTAGCATCAGCGAGCTCGTAGCTCATGAGTCCGGCTGCGGGTAAATCGCTCGCCTGTATCCGGATACTCGGCGTGCCAGCGGGTGCCGGATTCGGGAAAATAGCTACTGCTGCATCCAGAGCTGGGTCATTGGTCGATGAGATAAACCCGTTTCTAAATCGGCGTATTTCGCTGTAGTTTTCTTCCGGGCAAATGTTGTGCTTATTGCCTGCACGAACTCTCCAGAAATAGAAGCGATTGTTGAGTAATCCTTCGGTAATGGTAAGACTGGTCTCATTATAGATCACCCATTGACGAAGTACATTGCCGCCGAAGTTGCTGTTGAAGTTGATCTGGACGACATAGAAATCTGCGTCGGCGACTGGCTCCCATTGCAGCTGTACAAAGTCATTTACGGGAAGGACCTCATTGTCTTCCGGAGCGATGAGGATGGTTTCGTCTAAGACAATGTCGTTGAGGGTTTCGTCGGTGTGCAGCTGGATGCGCGAATTGGCGTTGATCTCCATGGCCGTAACTTGCTCTAAGGAGAAGCTGTCCTGGCAGTTGTTATTGGAGTAAGCCATGATGTTTCTGCCCGGTACAGCAAATTTAGTACCGTCTGGGTCGAGCAGGGAATCGGCGTATATGCCTGCGCCGGTACAGGACCAGCCTAGGCTGATATAGTCTGGTGGTGTATCGCAAAATCCGTCTGCTGCAAAGTCGCAATTGGAACCATCGATTCTTTCTACAGCCCGTCCATTGATGAATGTTGGGGCTTCTTCCTCGGTCGGGAGGTAGCTGGGGTCGTTGTCGCTTCCACCTTCGCCTTCCCAACCGAAGAAGGTGTGGCGCAGGGTGTGATAGTGACCGATTTCGTGAGAGAGGGTATAGTCTCCAAATCCAAGGCAATCATTGCGGACGACCACACCATCGCGAGAGCCAGAGTAGTAGCCACAAATGCCTTCTGCTTCGCCCACTAGATAGACGTTGATGACATTGGACTGGTTGTTGTTGGCCATCATGATGCTGCCGGCATTGAAGGTATGCTCGTAAAAGAAAGTGGAGTTGATGGTATCCATATCTTCAATGAAGTAACTGAGCTGAGTACCCAGAAAGTCTTCGTTCAGCTGGCAGTGCGCACCGAGTACATCACTCAGATCGGCATATCCGGTACCATTGTCGCGACCGATGAAAATGTAGCGTACGGGTAGTGCCAAGGGAGTAGTAGACCTGGGCGTAGCGATTTCACCGGCCAGATAGGCGTCCATCCATGGATGACTTTCAGTGACACCACAACCTCGGTCGTGGATGTGACCCTGGGCCGCTAGATGCCCGCCATATAATAAACCGATGCACAGAAAAATGTAAAAGCGAAAATTCATTGGGGGAATTTAAATGGCGTATGACCTGAATCATACGGTGAAAAACCATCTTCGGTTGAAAGATGTGCAAAATTACACCATCCATTGTAGGAAGAATGTCTTGAGCAGGTCGAAAATGAGTGCAGAGACCGATCCTGCGGAAGTCTAAAGAAAAGAAGCGGTCTTTTTCGTACTTTTGCGGCCG
>JBCBVN010000183.1:0-8436 GCA_039817625.1 Bacteroidota bacterium | reverse complement strand
AAATGATTGCTGCTAAAAATGAGCGATAATGGTCTTGTGTGCTTAGGCCATTCCTTCCTCTTTTTCAATCAGCTCTTTTTCGCGTAGATACCTACTCACCAATTCCTTTCTCAAGCCCTGCACCCGGCCGGCAGAGGTAGCCCCTTTGATGAGTAAGATCACTGCGATCACACGCAAAATAATCCCTCTGTAAGCCTGGCTTGGATCACCTAAGATCGACAGCAACCATATCGCTACAAAGAAGATGAGAAAGCCTATAAAGGCAGCCAGTGGGTACCTGAATGATAAGAAATACAGTCCGATCATAATGGAAAAGTAGACGGAGATAAACACCCATTCGAAGGTGGAGGCCTCTTCACTGGAGAAAAGCAGGACGAAGTCTGCTAAAATCCCCAAACCGATGATCAGCAGCATAATATTCCGGGCATTCTTCAGGGCTTTTTTGTGCTTTTCATACTCCTCTTTTTGTTCTCGGCCGCGGTTTCTAAAGTTGTGATCCAGAAGCGTCTCTTCACTAACTTCTTCTCGTTCGTCGTCTAGGATCAGGTTGTTCTCTAACATAAATACAGGTGGAGTGAATAAGGTATGTCACAAATGTACTGATTTGCGGCTAGTCTCGTACCTTCGCCCCATGGCCAAAAGACTCAGCAAATCGAAACCCTCCAAGGGTGAACTCGGCAAGGGACTAGATGCCTTGCTCAGCTCCAGAAAGCCCAGCAAAGACACCGTTAGTGAGCTTAGTCGGCGCTTCGCCATGTTGGAGATATCCAAGATTCATCCCAACCCTGATCAGCCTCGCAAAGAGTTCGAGCCCAGCGCTCTGGCCGAACTGGCCGCGAGCATAAAAATCCACGGCATCATTCAGCCGCTGACCGTCAGGCATATGGGCGACGGTTCATTCCAGATCATCAGTGGTGAACGGAGGTTCAGGGCCAGCCAGGAAGCAGGGCTGACTGAAGTACCCGCCTTTATCCGGACAGCTAATGATCAGACCCTGCTCGAGATGGCCCTGATCGAAAACATACAACGCCAGGATCTCAATCCAATGGAAGTAGCCTACAGCTACCTGCGGCTTCGCGACGAGTTTGGACTCACACAAGGCCAACTTGCAGATCGGGTAGGTAAGCAGAGATCGACCGTGACCAACTACCTGGGCATACTAAAAACTTCGCCAGCTGTTCACGAAGCCATCAAAGATCGCCAGATCAGCATCGGAGCAGCCAAGGCCATAGGCGGCGTCAAAGACCTCAACCTGCAGGAAGCTTTCCTCAAAGAAGTACTGACTCACCCCAACTGGAGTGTGCGCGAAATAGAGAAAAAAGCCAAAGCCTACAAGGCCGCATCCAAGCCAAAGGATAAGACCGTCATCAACCCCGAAACTGAAGAGTTGAAAAAGGTCGAGCAGGCCTTTAAAGAGTTTTTCGGATTTCCCGCCAAAGTGGTCATCGAAAAGAAAAGCGAAGGCAGTGGCTATGTGAAGGTGAGCTTCCCTGATAAACAAGCCCTTCACCACCTCTTTAAGGCCGTTGAATAGAGGCTGATTACAGCTTATAGAAGAAGGTCAGCAGCAAGAATCTACCAAGTGCATCGCTAGTCGTCTCCTGTGTGACAAAGGCATTGACCGAGCGGTTGATGATGGTGTTCTGGTTGAATAAATCGAAAGCGTTCAGCCTAAAGAAGTGGCCACTCTCTTTGAAGGGCCTCCACTCTAGACTGGCACCCAGATCGGGTATGTTGGTAGCCCCGGCAAATCCGGCTTCTTCGAAAATGCGGTACGTAAACAGGCCCTCAAGTCGGAAGGCCGGAGTAAACTCCAATCCAAACTTGGTGAATATATCGTGAGAGACTGTCGTGATCACGTCTGCATCTTCGTCTTCAAATCGATTGACATTGCGCACCCATTCATAGCCCAGCGTTAAGAAGCTATCATCATTCAATTCTGTATTTATGCTCGTCTCGACGCTCATCGTATTGGAGACATTGTCTTGCCGCTGGCCATCTACAATTCCGATGCCTTGATTACCACTCATGGTACCATTGACAGAGAATTGCCCGTTTATGGCATTGATCCCAATCGAACCACCCAGTCCCAGATATTGGTTCCAGGCATGGCTCACATTGATGGGTCGATATATTTGCTGCCCTTGAGAGAAGGTCAGCTCATTACCAACGGCATTATCGGTGTATGAACCCGATAAGCGAAGGAAAAGGCTGATGCTTCTGAATTGATCATTAAACCAATAGTTGAGAGAAGGAGAATATCGCACAGACGGCTCCAAAGCCGGATTACCCAATGATACCCGCCCGGAACGCCCTGGCTGCGCGATGGTTTGCAGCTCACTTAAGCGTGGCGCACTGGCACTTGACCGGAAAGAAAAGCGGAGAGAACCCTTGTCTGCCCGAATGCGCAAGCTGGCTCCGGGTAAGAAGTAGGTGTAGTTTGATTTATTGTTTTCATCGCCACTCAGCTCGAGGGTAGCTGCCTGCAAACGGCCGGTTAGCCTCAGGCTGTTCCGGTCGCCAAAGCGGTAGACCAAGCCTGTTTCGATGCTATTGGTTTCCCATTCTCTGGTCTGCTGATTTCTGGCAGTCTGACCTTCCGTCTCAAAATTGAAATCACCCTCTGATCGATCTGTCGAAAACTCGGCTTCCGTTTCCCAAAGCCAGGTTCCTCCCAATGGTTCGGTGTATTCCACATTTGCAGCAAAATCGAAGTCATCGGTCGTACGGTCTTGCAGCTGAAGTCCGTTGATCAGCGCCCCGGGTATGGCCAGCTCTTCGGCCAGACCATCGGTAAGTACCCGAATGTCGTTCTCGTTTTGTTGGATGCTGCCGTCTAGTTCTATGCCTAACAATCTTCCGGGCTTACCCATTCGGCGGCTGTAATCTAGGCGCAGCTCACCTCCAGGCTGGTCATTCTGGTCTCTATCCTCTACTGTGTATTGCTGCACATCCTGCCCGGGATCTGAAATAGATACTTCTGAAAGCTCATTGGCTTCATTGCCCACCAGGTAGACTGCTGCGGTTACATCCAGCCTCGATAAAGAATCTAAATCTTGCTCAATGGCCAAATCGATGCGATGACTGTAACTGTCTGATGCATTGAGTTGCTCGGTAGCGGTCTCGCGTACATTGTCTGGGCGGTTAATGGCTTCCAGAATGGATTGAGCCTGACTCTGATTGCGATCGAACAAGGAGTAGTTCATAGAAATTTCGGCTTTCCCCAGGGTTGTACCGTAGTTTAATCCGGCAGCAATGCTCCGGTTTTGTCCACCTGCCTGATCGCCGAATGTAATGGGCAATGCGCCTTCTCCACCGATCTGTATGCGGCCTCCTCGTCCCATGCTCCGATTAAATCCAAGCATATCATCGACCGAGAAACCTACCTGATTGATGTTATTGATGGTCCCTAACAAACCGAATTGACTCACATCGCTGATCCTGAAAATTTTCGCACCGCCCCGATATCGATCATTGGTACCATAGCCAGCTTCCAGGTCACCAAACACCTTGGCTTTGAATTCTTCCTTCATCTCCAAATTGATGGTCGTATTCTCTATCCCATCGTCTATACCACTGAGTTCTTCCCGGTTGGTTTGCTGATCAAATACCTCAACATTGCTGATGGCCTCGGCCTCGAGGTTTTGAGTGATCAGACTCGAGTTTCCAGCAAAAAAGGGGCGGCCATTGACCAGAACCTGATTGATGGTTTGCCCGCGCCAGGTAATGGAGCCATTGGCATCTATACTCATACCGGGCAGCCGCCTGAGTAGGTCTTCGACCGTAGCGTTCTGACCGACGGCAAACGCTTCGGCATCGTACATCATGGTATCGCCAACCATGCGGATGGGGATGCGATCGGCAGTTACTTCAACATTGTTGAGCAGATAACCGGCTGGAAACATGACCAGATCGCCGAGGCCAAGATATTGGTCATCTTCAGATACTTCGATAATCTGAGGAGACCGCTCGAAGCCCAGAAATGAAACGTGCATTTGGTGCGTACCAACGGGTACATTTTCCAGCAGAAAATCTCCTTTATTGTCGGTCGTAGCGAAGGCTACGAGCAAAGAATCGGAAGCGCGGAGTAAAACTACATTGGCACCTGGAAGAGAGGTAGATGTAGAATCTGTAACCTTTCCGCCTATGTCTGACTGGCCGACCAGCGGAAGTCCAAAACACAGAAATAGCAATACGAGCAGATAGTCCTTCATAACAGAGGAAGTCAAAAATTTAAACAAGAAATAACGATAGTGCACTAATTCCTCCTGCTTCGCCGCCAGGATCTCACGCGGCGCTCTCGGGCTTCCCTGCGCTGAGCATCCATTTCGTCGAATCGCTCGCGCGTGACGACATCTCCGTCTTGAGGGATGGACAGTTCCAGTTCTTCAGGGTTTGGCTGCATGGTCTGCATGATGTATTCGGTCGATATCTGATTGCGTTCCACTTTCAGATAAACGATGGCACCGGGCAGACCGCCATACCCTCTTGGTCCGATACCCAATGGAATGGAGCGGGAGAAATAAGCTGTCAGCGTATCACCATCAGCAGAAACCGCATAAGCCACTTCAGAAGGCAAGGTATAAGCCATATTCGGACGCTGATTTTCAGGAACTTCCCACTCCGGAATTTGCCAGCTGTCTTCGATGATGAAGCTGCGGTCCAGAATGCGTCGCTTTTCCACTATACTGCTATCGACTATGCTTGTATAAAAGACATCGGGATTGTCGGTAGCCCTTCTCATCCAGCCGGCGCCCTGACGACTTCTGTCCATATCTGGCCTTTGCTCTCTTTCCTTCTGACTGTAAGAGAAGGCAGTCTCATCGAAAGCGAGTACGCCTATACGGTCCAACTCTCCGTTGGCTTGCATTTCTTCGACTCGCTCCCGCATCTCACTTGACATCCAGTCGCTTAAAGGGAAGGTTCGGGTTTCCAGATATTCGATGGTTCCACTGCTAATCTGTGCCAGCAAACAAATGGGAAGGAAGACCAGGACAAAAGGTGAGAGGCTTCGTCTCATAGTAGATTTTCAATTGAGATGGGGCAAACAGCCTAGGGTTTAAAATCCTAAGCAATTTAAGTCAAAATGGTTCTTCAGGGTGGTTCTCTTCGCGAATTAGGACCGCTTAAACGTTAAATCTGAAGTGCATGACATCTCCATCGTTCACTACGTATTCCTTACCTTCCACATTGAGTTTGCCCGCATCGCGGACGGCCGATTCGCTGCCGTGCTCTACGTAATCGTTGTAGCCGATCACCTCAGCGCGAATAAATCCTTTCTCAAAATCGGTATGGATCACGCCAGCTGCCTGAGGAGCCTTAGTTCCCTCAGTAATGGTCCAGGCGCGTACTTCCTTCTCTCCAGCCGTGAAGTAGGTGACCAGACCCAGTAGCGAATAACAAGCCCGAATGACCTTGTTGACTCCTGGCTCCTTCAGACCCATATCTTCTATGAATTCCAGGCGCTCCTCTCTGGTGTCCAGTTCGGCAATGTCTGCTTCGATACCTGCACTGATCAGGATCACTTCAGCCGGCTCGTCGGCTACGGTAGCGCGAAAACGCTCGGTATGGTCATTACCAGTTTCCATGGCATCCAGGTCCACATTGCAGACGTACAAGATGGGCTTTGAGGTAAGCAGCATCAGATCGCTGACCATCTCTTCGTCCCCTTCAAATGATCTGGCGGGGTTTTCAGCCTCCAGATGACCGAGCAATGCCTCGCAGGTCTCTACGATACGCCTGGCCTCCTTATCTCCACTCTTGGCGACTTTCTTAAATTTATCGAGTCGCTTTTCCACGGTTTCAATATCCTTAAGAATTAGCTCGGTATCGATGATTTCCTTATCGCGAACCGGATCTACACTGCCGTCTACGTGCACCACATTATCATCTTCAAAACAGCGCACTACATGCACTATGGCGTCTACTTCGCGAATGTTGGCCAGAAACTGATTTCCGAGACCTTCACCCTGGCTAGCACCTTTGATCAGGCCAGCAATATCGACGATGTCTACAGTAGTGGGAATAACCTTCTGTGGATTGACCAGCTCTGCCAGCTTATCCAATCGAGGGTCTGGTACGCTAATCACACCGATATTGGGCTCCTTGGTTGCAAAAGGATAGTTTGCTGCCAGGGCCTTGGCCGAGGTCAGGGCGTTAAAAAGGGTAGATTTACCCACGTTAGGAAGTCCAACGATACCACATTTAAGGGCCATGCTTCTAAATTTTGGCGCAAAGATAGTTTAACAGGCAACAATAGCGTGCTCTGTAAAAAATCAATACCCTTAGTGTAAGATTTACACTAGCTTTGCCGCTTCTAAAGCAAGAGCTATGATACTAGTAGGTGATTGTGGCGGAACGAAAGCAGATTGGGTGGTTATTCGCCCCGCTGGAGATGATCAGGTGGTCAGTACACTGGGATTTAACCCTGTGGTCCATGCCCCTGAACGGCTGCATAAAGAGCTAGACAAACTGGGTAGCGATCTATTGCCAGGTTACCAGCCTGAGCAAATTTTCTACTACGGAGCTGGCTGTTGGGACATCAGGCGAAAGCGCGTCGTCGAAGCCGGGCTGAGCAAGATTTATCCAGAAGCAAACATTCTGGTTATGCACGATCTGCTGGGTGCTGCACGCGCGGCTTGCGGCAGGGAAGCAGGCATATCTTGTATTCTGGGTACGGGCAGTAACTCCTGCCAGTACGATGGGACTGATGTAGTCGACAATATCACCAACCTGGGTTATCTACTTGGCGACGAAGGCAGTGGTACCCATCTGGGCAAAAGCCTGTTGAGGGCTTACTTCTATCGGGAACTCGATGATGAGCTGACCCAGGCTTTTGAAGAATACGCTCAGGTCGACGCACTAACTGTACGGGATCGCATCTATGAGGGCGATGCCCCGAATACCTACTTAGCTGAGTTCACCCGCTTTATGTCAGAGCACAAAAGTCATCCTTCCATAGTAACTATGGTGCTCGACTGCTTCGGAGAGTTTCTGGATCGACATGTGAGAAAATATGTGGGCCACCAATCGCTTCCGATATCTTTCATTGGGTCAATTGCATTTCACTTCAAAGATTTGCTACTTGTAGCCCTGGAACAGCGTAACTTGCGCCCCGGAAATTTTGTACCCAAGCCCATTCAGGCACTAGCCGACTTTCACCGGGCTGATATTTAATCAACGAGCTGCCAGAGTTAGATGCAGAGAAAAGACATCAGAAGAATAGCCGTTTTCACCTCAGGAGGAGATGCCCCTGGCATGAACGCAGCCGTCCGTGCTGTAGTGCGAACCGCTGCCTTCAACAACTTACATGTTTACGGTGTAGAACGTGGATATGAAGGGATGATCAAAGGACAGTTCAGGCGGTTGGATCGCCGAGATGTTGCCAACATCATCCAGTACGGCGGTACGGTCCTGCGCACGGCCAGATCACAGGCATTTCGCACACCGGAAGGTAGAAAACAAGCCTACGACAATCTCAGGGCTCACGATATAGATGCTTGCATCGCCATTGGCGGAGACGGCACTTTCACCGGGGCTATGATCTTCAGCCATGAATATGGCGTGCCATTTATCGGTCTGCCCGGAACCATAGATAATGATCTGTACGGTACAGATTTCACCATTGGCTTCGACACCGCAGTCAACACCGCCATTGAAGCTGTCGACAAAATCAGAGATACGGCAGATAGCCACAATCGCCTGTTCTTCGTGGAAGTCATGGGCAGACACTCCGGCTACATTGCTTTATATACGGCTATAGGCTCAGGTGCCAGTGCGGTTTTGCTGCCCGAGTCAGAGTCCAATATGGAAGATCTGCTCCAGGTCTTCCGCAAGAATAGAGCCAGAGGTAAACTGTTCAGCATTGTAGTCGTAGCTGAAGGCCATCCACTAGGTGGAGCAGCAGGTATCGCTCAGACTCTGCACGAGCAAATCTCAGACATGGAGCCCAAAGTGACGGTCATCGGTCACTTGCAGAGGGGTGGATCACCCACCGCAGCAGACCGCATGCTAGCCAGTCGCCTGGGGCATGCGGCCATTAATCTGCTGCTGGAGGGACGGGAAAATATTGCCGTTGGATTGATCAATAATCAAGTAACAGCTTACAGCTTTGAAGAAGCCGTGACCAAACACAAAATTCCACCTAAGGAATTGATTGAGTTGGCCGGTGTGCTCTCTTTATAAATGGTTACTGCTTCAAAACGCGGGTCTGCCAGACTACTTCGCCGTTTGAAGCCATCAATTCTATGCCGTACCACCCCTTGGCATAAGCTGACATGTCCACATCTATAGCATGGGGTCCAGTGCTGAGCTGAGTCAGTATTCTACCCTGGCCGTCATATATATTCAGACTTCCGCGGGTGGGTACTTCCCTCAAAAACAGGGTCTCCACGACCGGATTTGGAAATACCTCAATGCTGGCATATCGATCTCTGA
>JBCBVN010000182.1:0-8560 GCA_039817625.1 Bacteroidota bacterium | reverse complement strand
ACTGCCAAGTACCACAACCGTCAACTATTGGGCCATTGCTCGGATCCTCATCAAGTACAACAAGGTTGAACGCATTGTCAGCAGGAATAGTGTCATTGTCGTCTACGTCAAAGTCACCACTCAATACCTGAGAAGGGATAACCATGGCACGGCAGGCCTCGTTCAGCGTAATATTTACCGTAGTGATTGCAGCCAGGTTTACTTCCTCAACACCAGGTGGTAGAAGAGAACAAGCAGCTACATCATCGCTGAAATCATCAGTACCGTGAGCACTAATGGCGAAAGTTGTACCAGGAGAAATGCTGTTAGCAGTATTACAAACTATAGTAGCTGCATCAGGACCAGTGTTGCTCTCCTGCCAACCGATAGTAGAGCTTGATCCACCTTCATTATCCTGATTGTAGATGTAAAGGACATCACCATTGTCGTAGAATACAGCCTGGAAGTCAACTTCAATGCCAGCTTCGCTGCCACCGAAGTGGTCACCGAACCACTGAATTACGTGGGCGCCCATTTCATCATCAGCTGCATGTGGATAGATGGCAGGCATGCTGTACTGAACATAAATACCTTCATTGGCTGGATCGCCATTGCCCATATCCAAGTCGTCGTGCAAGACGTAGAAACGGCCATCACCACTACCTGTTGATGCGTCATCAGGTACTGGACAATCATTAGTCAAGTCACCACCCGTATCAGTCAGGTCAGTAGTTACATATCCGTTGGGAGAAACCCTAAGGTCAGTAAACATGGCACCATAAAGAATGATGGGATGCTGCAAGCTATAAGTAGATGCACCATCATCAGACTGGCCTAGAAGTGTACCAGTGTTTACAATAGAAGTATAAGAATAAGCAGGAATTCCTGTTGTGATCAGCGTGTATTCCTGATCTGGCTCGGGCTGGTTTTCGCAAGGGTTTTGCGCAACCAAACCAACGCTAGTCAAGCCACACAACAGGGCAAAAAATAAGCGTTTAGCTTTCAACATAAGATTACGATTTGTGAATTTGCGTGTTGACCCCAAAAAGGGCCAGCAACTTAAAACATTGATAATTAGCAGTTTAGGCAAACGCCTAGACTTCTTTCAGGTCGGAGTGAGTACACTCAGCCGTAAAAGTACATTACGGAGTTGAAAAATGAAAACTTCTGAGCCAGGAAATTCTACATGAAATGCACTAACCATTGTAAAGAGCAGCTACCAATCGCTCTACTTTGGTTCCTCCAGTCGGTTCAAACAGCTCTATCAGCAAGATATAAGCTCCAGTTCTGGCTAGACCTCCTTCTTCTGTAGCCCCATCCCAGAGCAAATTGCCTTCACCTGCGAGTAGCTCTACCCGCCTGAGCGTCCTGACCAATCGCCCGCGCCCGTCGTATATACGCACCCGTGCCAACCAGCCGGTTCCCGGTGTCTGGTAATCTATCTGGAGCACATCCTGGAAACTATCTCCATCTGGACTAAAGGTCCGTTCGGGCAGGCTGAAGAAATCGTCCCCCTCATTTGACGAGGGCAAATCACTGCGATTCTGACTATTGACGCGCGTCGGTGTAGCAAAGCCTACACTGGATGCTGCGGTAAACCAGTTGCCACCGCCATTGGTAGCGGCTTTGGGATCGAGTCGCTCCAGACTCACGCCGTCTTCATCATCCAACAAGGCCGAATGCTGATTTTCATCATAGTCATAACTATCCAGTAATACCGCGCTGGCGTTGAAAACGCTGATATTGCCCGAGGTATCCGGCAAACTGGGTAGTGCCTGATCGACAAGAAACTCCGACTGCGCTTGTTCGTAGCGCATTAGTATATCTTCTGGATCGGAGGTCAGCACCAGATACTCACCAGGGAGGAACAATCGCTCAGCATCGACAAATCGCAGAGCAGTGGAGCTGGAACTCTGGTCATTCAGCAACTGCCAGTCCTGAATCTGCAAAACCTTTTCAGAACAATTGAATAGTTCAAGAAAGTCGACCCCACCTGTGGCCGGGTTAAAAAGCAGTTCATTAATGACTACATCACCGACCTCTGCTGCTGAAGGCAAGCCCAGAACAAAAGTTTGATTCACTTCTCCACTATTGCCGAGACAATCCGATAGCTCAAAATTAAAAGTTACTTCGTAGGCGATGTTGGGCAACAGCTCAGTATCCAAAAAAACCGTTGCAACTGTTCCATTCAAGTCAACCCCACTGACACCGATACCAGCGGGAGTAAATGAAATGGAAAAAGAGCTCAGACTGCCATCTTCGGCTACAGCTTCATCCAAATCAAGCCGGATTAAATCGGCCTCATTGGGATTGACACTAACTGATACGATTTGAGGCGCATCTGTTTCAACAGCTTGCATATTTACACTATTCTCAGCTCCGGGGGTGCCGCCGGCATTGGCCAGACTAGCTCGCCACCTTCCTGCACAGTCGCTGGCCACTGTCGTATCTACACCAATTCTTTCCAAACTATAGCCACCATCGGAACGATCACTATCGTCATACCAGCTAGCATCGTAACGCACTTCGTCGAGCACGCGACCTGCGTAAGTCAAAGTCACCACATCCCCTCCGTTGGTCAATCCGGGAAAGCTGCTTACTGTAGTCAGGGGTATGTCAGCACTAAACGCACTGGCATCACCATCATCTACGATCAGCACATATTCCCCAGGCTCCAGCACATAGGCGCCCACTGCTTGGGGTGAGCCTCCACTCGATAGCTCGAGCCCTGCCAGCTGAATGGGCAAGTCTATCGTATTATAGACCTCGATGTACTCGGCATTCGGCAGTCCGACTTCTGGTGTCGGATCTGCCATAACCTCGGTAAAGAGCAATCGATTGATATCGGGCTCCAGGATGGGCCGATATGTAAACTGCACTGTTGTATCGGATAACGAATTGCCGGACTCATCTTGCAGTCCGCTTATATTCAAGCTATAGTTTTCCAGTGGGGTCAGTTCACTCCCCAGCTGAAGATCTATAGTTTGGACTTCCGCAGGTCGGATACTTGCCGACAGAAGCGAGGGTGCATCTGTACCCATTAAGGTGTAACTATCTGTATTTTCTCCATTCGCGGCTTCGATGGCTTCACTGAAGCTTAAACTGATTTGATCGGCCGTTGGTAGCTCAAAACTCAGTAAGCTAGGTGACTCCGTATCGGCTACGATGGGTTCAATGTGCAAGTCGTCGAAGAAGATTAAATCTCTTCGGGTGCTGGTGTACACAGCATTCCAGCCGAAGTAGGCCAATATGGGGTGAGTGGCATCGGTAGCTGTTCCCTCTGTTTGCAGATTGGTACCTCCGGCATAGTCAGCCTCCAGTGTCCATTCTCCACTGCTCGTTCTACTCAGTCTGATTCGAGCCACAGCCGGATCGGCTCCTACCGCCCCAGCCGTAGCAGTAATCAGCGGATTGGAGATGCCGTTTTCTATTCGATACAAAACAAGCGCATCTTGATCGCCACTGATGCCACCAACCCGAACTGCGTAGCCCAAGTCATCATTGTTTCCGGTAGTTGGGTCAACCGTCAATCTGACTTCTGCATAGTTGCTGGCAGAAGGTGCAAAATCCAATTGAACCAACCATTCCCAGCTGGTGACTGCACTGCCAATCGATGTACGAGCGGGCAAATAGATCAGACTAGTCCCGCCATCAGGTGCCATTAGTCTTAGCTGCTCGTTTTCAACTGCGAAGTTTTCGATTTGACCTTGCCAGTCGGGACCTTGTAAATCGCCATCGCTGAAATCGTCAGTCAGAACCTGGGCCGAGAGCCCAAGCGGAAACAAGAGAAGGAAAATCAAGCGCATACACTCAAAGTTATAATGTCTGATATTTTCTCGAAGCCTACTTCTATAAATTTATACTTACGCTGGATGTCATATTGCCCATTCCTGATTATACCAGGACTTTAGATGGGTTTTGCGGACCAAGTGCTCATCATCACCCGTGTAAATCAGTGTAGTCTCCGTAGGGCGATCCCAAATGGCGGCTTGTTTTTCTAAAGATTCTATCAATCGAGGTCTAAATGTATGTGTTGCTTTAATCTCCCACAATCTAGCTAGATTTCCTCTCTCATATATGAGGTCTACCTCGGCTTGGCTTTTGTCTCTGTAGAAATAAAAATGCGGTTCCACTCCTTGATGATGTAGAGATTTAAAAGCATCAGCGATTATGAAATTTTCAAAAATCTCTCCTTTGAATCCTGACCGTTGGATGTCTTCTACATCATACAGATTAAGTAGATAGCACAGCAGCCCTGTATCGTAGAAATAGAGTTTTGGAGTTTTTGTGAGCCGCTTCCCCAAATTCCTAAAGAAGGGGGGCAGCCTGAAAATGATGTAACTCTGCTCAAGTATGCCTAGCCAGCTGCTAATGGACGATGGTGAAACACCTACTTGGCGAGAAAGCTTATCAACATTGATTATACGTCCGGCCATTGTCGCACAGACTCTTAAAAACCTCTGAAACACCGTAAGATTTGAAACTGATATCAATTCTGCTACATCCCTTTCAATATAGCTGCTCAGGTAACTCCTGTAAAAAGACCGACCTTTTAGGCCCATATCTATTTTTCCTGGGTATCCCCCTAATAAGCAGGCTAGCTCAAAATTGTCAGGAAGCAAATCTACTTGCTTTAACTCGTGATTGTCTAGCGGCATCAGCTTGGCGATTCCAACTCTACCTGCCAGGGATTGAGTGATATTCTTCCTCAACAAAAAATTTTGGGATCCCGACAGGATGAATCGCCCTGTGTTTCTTCGATCATCGTCGATTACCTGCTGAAGGTAAGAAAACAGCTGAGGAAAGCGCTGTGCCTCATCGAAGATGATTTTATCGTTGTACTTCTTCAAAAAATCACGAGGCTCGGCCTCCGCTTCTGCCCTGAGCTCAATGTCCTCTAGAGACAAGTAGGTGTAATCGCTGTAAAGCTGTTTTAACAAAGTCGTTTTACCCGCTTGTCTTGGACCAGTAAGACTTATTGCCGGAAAGTAATTAGTCAATTCTTTCAGGTATTCTGTTAACCGCCTCGGTATGAGCATACTTAAGAATTATGAGGATACACCATGGATATGGCTAATATAAGACAAATCCATGGTCGTGCCATGGATTTGTCCAAATTCAGCCAAATATGTGATTGAAAAATTTAAGTGCGCTGATTGGTGCCAAATGATAGGTCGCATTTAATACCTGCCCAAACCACACCAAAGAACTGAGGCTGTAAATAATTGGCTTGCTGCCAAGCTTATAACCGGTCTGATCCATTTCTTTTTCCGTCTTTTGTATCCACATGCTTTCAGTCCGATAATGTCTAATCAACCGAAATGAAGATCGCCTGCTGGTATATTGGTAAAACGAGAGAAAACTACCTGCGCGAGGGTGAGGCCATTTACCTCAAGCGGCTCAAACATTACTGGCCAGTAGAGGCCATGGAGTGGCCAGACATTAAAGGGGCTGGAAAGATGAATCCAGAGCAACTCAAAGCCAAAGAAGCCGAGTTGATCCTGCAAAAACTTTCTACTCAAGACGGGTTAATTATTTTGGACGAGGGAGGCAAGATGATGGGCAGTGTAGAAATGGCCAGTTGGCTCGACAAGCAGTTGCAGCAACCCTACAAAAGGCTGGTCTTTCTGGTGGGCGGTGCATTTGGTTTTGACGCTTCGATTTATAGTCGGGCCAATGCCAAACTCAGCCTATCTAAACTGACTTTCAGTCACCAGATGGTGCGGTTATTTTTACTGGAGCAGCTTTACAGATCGGCGACTATATTGCGCAACGAACCATACCACAATGTCTAATCGATCTGAATTGGCCGATCGAGTGGCCAAATTTATTGAGCGGGAAAATTTATTTGAGTCCAGTAGTCGACTACTCCTGGCTGTCAGTGGTGGACGAGATAGTACGGTGCTTATACATGTTTTGATGGAGCTGGGATATCGGCCCTACCTAGCCCACTACAACTATATGCTCAGAGGAGAAGAGAGCATGGCCGACGTCGAGTTTTTAAAAGAGTTGGCCGACGAATTAGGGTTGGAATTGTATCTGGATGGATGTACCTATGAGGAAAGTCAATCGCTCAAAAATGAAGGGAATCTTCAAGCCAGAGCGCGGGCCATGCGATATGATTTTTTGGAGCAAATCGCTCGTCAAAAAGGCTGCAATTACATACTGACTGCCCACCATGCCGACGATGCTTTGGAGACCTTTTTTATCAACCTGCTGAGAGGTAGCGGATTGAGGGGGCTGAGGGGAATATCACCAAAAAACGAAAGCAAAAAGATATGTCGCCCACTTATTGAAATAAGCCAGGCTGACATTCAGGATTATGCCGAACAGAACGAGATCGCTTGGCGGGAAGACCTCTCCAATGCTCAGAATGACTATCTCCGAAACCAGATCAGGCACCAACTTATTCCGACATTTCGCGCAATAGAACCTCTGCTGACCAACCGATCTGTCAGTACTTTTAAACACCTGCGGAATTACTATCTACTAGCGAGTGAAGCCACACAGCTTCTCTGGAATGAAGTAGCTCTTACAGACCAAAGGGGATGGATCCATTTGAGCAAGGAAAAACTGAGTCTCCGACCAGTGGCAACAGCCCATACCGTACTTCATCACTTCTTGTCGGACTGGGGTTTTGATCGGGAGCTGCGCAGACAGCTTTTGGAGGCCAGTTCAGATCGTTTACTCCGTACGGAGACTCACCATGCCCTAATCAAAGACGATGTGTGTATAATAGCCTCACTCCCAGCAGAAAAAGTCTTTGAATACGCCATGGTCAAGGATCAAAATTCTGAACTGCATTTAGACGATTTCACGATCTTGTTTAGCGAGAAAAGCAGCCGACCTGCGGAAGTCCGAACCCCTCCAAACCTACTGTATCTACCTACTCGTTTAACCGACCAACTCCGCATACGCAGGCCTAAGGCAGGTGACCGATTTACACCATTTGGAATGCAAGGGAAATCGCAGAAGCTGCAAGACTATTTTACCAACGAAAAGATCGATCGGCTGGAGCGTTTGCACACTTGGCTACTGGTAGATAATGACGATGAGATTTTATGGATTATGGGTCATAGAGCAGCTGAAAAAACGCGACTGAAAAATGAAGACCATACGACTGTAAAAATGCGGTTTAAGCGCCTTCCCCGGAGTCTGGTTGATTCAAAGTAGCTCGCCTGTGGCCATCGGCCCAGTTGATCTGGACTTCTGCATTTTTTTCTGCCTGTCCAGCTCTGGAGATCAGCTTCCCTCTCTGACTAACCAGTGCATAACCACGCGCTAAAACTGCTTTTGGATCCAAGACCTCCAGCACGCGTTCTTTTTGGTCCAGATTCAGCTTCTGTTCAGCAATGTTTTGGTGTGTCAAATTCACTAGTTTTTGATCGATCAGATCGAGCCTTCCAGCTACGCGACTCAAGCCAAATTTCGCTCGTGTATACAGAGCTCTTTCCTGCTGTTCTACTTTAACTTTTTCCACTTGCCCAACCCTGTTTACTACACCCTTAAGTACATCTTTCAACTCGAGAAGATTGTGCTCAAACTCGGCCATTCGATTGATCAAAAAGACCGCAGCCGCAGTGGGTGTTTTCACACTCGTGTGGGCAAGCACATCAAGCACAGACTGGTCTGTTTCATGGCCAATGGCAGCGAGTATAGGCAATGGGCTAGCAGCGGCTGTTCGACAGAGATCTTCCTGATCGAATGCTAACAAATCGATCTTAGAGCCACCACCTCGCAAAATGCAGACCAGGTCAAATTCATCCTTTCTGCGACCTATTTCTCGTAGTCTTTTAGAAATTTCACTAGCTGCATCTACTCCCTGAACCGCTGCCCTAAACAATTGAATTTTGAGGTCGTATCCCCAATCATTTTCCCTGAGTTGGTTGCGAAAATCAGCATAACCGGCAGCCTGCTCAGAACTGATCACGGCAACTCGCTGCGCTACTAATGGCAACTTGGTTTTGGCATTCTGAGCCAACAGGCCTTCCTCTTCCAGCTTTCTGAGTAAATCTCTCCGGGCTTTGCCTAAAACACCTTCCGTATAGCCAGGATCAATGTCTATAACTCTGAGTGAATATCCGTAGCGTTCGTGCAGGGCTGGTTCTACTTTGAGCAACAGCTCCAGGCCTGGTCTGAACAATTCTGTTATGGCTGCACCACGGGTGCGTCTAAGTTGCTGCCATTGAGAAGACCAGAGATTGGCTCGGGCCTGAGCAATAGGATTACCGTCTTCCTCAGATTGTTGTAAGAGATCGAGGTAGTAATGCCCTCTTGAAACTGATACTTGAGAAAGCTCAGCCCGCACCCAAAGTGGTTCTGGAAAGTTGAGTGCCAGAATTCTGCGCACATGCTTATTGAGTTCGGCAAGACTTATCCCCTCCAATGCTTTCGTGACTAAATGACAAAAAAAGAGAGGTCACATTGTAAGTGACCCCTCCAAGAAAAACACCTAAAACCCATATTCAATCTTGTGCCGTGTGTACGGCTATATCTTTAGCTTTTCGCATGTTTAGGCTCTGTATGAGCTGAGCTTGAAATCGATGTTAAGACGCCATCTTGGCGATTGAGTCACATCGTT
>JBCBVN010000181.1:0-8566 GCA_039817625.1 Bacteroidota bacterium | reverse complement strand
AGCTTCCGCTACCTCCTTAAACGCCTGCTCTGTATCGCCTGGATTTAGATTAACCCCGCGAGTTGCATCGGTAATCAGGTAGGTTTCAAACCCTTCCTTCAAAGCATCCAGGGCGGTAAACTTAACGCAGTAATCTGCAGCTAACCCCATAATATCGACGGTCTTAACGCCTTGCTTCTGAAGCCACTCAGAAAGGCCCGTCGACTTGCGGTGACCATTGTCGTAAAAACCGCTGTAGGAATCGATACCGGGGTCCGTACCCTTCTGAAAGATCTTAGTGATTTTATCCTGGTCCAATTGACTGACCAGCTCAGCACCAAAGCTTCCTTCGACGCAGTGGATCGGCCAAAGTACCTGCGGAAGTCCATTTAAATCAATCACCTGACCGGGCTTTCGCCATGGATGGTTGGCCGCAAAGCTCCCGTGATCGGCCGGATGCCAGTCTTGAGTAGCTACCACGATTTCAAACTGATCCATAAGCGTTACGGCAGGCGCAATAACTGCATCGCCGTCGGGAACAGGTAACAAGCCGATGGGTAAAAAATCGTATTGAAGATCAACTAAGATTAGCGCTTTCATAAAGTTATCGTATTCACCTACCCTGATCTACCGCTGTGTACATCCGCTCAATTTCTTCGAGAGAAAAAATATGGCCCAGACCATTCTGAAAGATGAACTCGCGGTCGCCTTTGTAGTGTACATAACGGAAGCCATAATGTTCGACCGTATCGATGCGACTCTCGAAAATAAACCCACTGGGATCTTCCTGCACAATGCGCTCAAAAAATGGATTTTCGCGCACCAGCTCCAACTGCTCGGCCTTCAGGCGCGCCAGATCACTCGTACTGGCCAGGCTACTGAAAATTTGTAAGTAGTAACCGACATCGGTGTTTCGCAAACTCACATCGCGGGAAATGCCGGAGAGATCGTTGCTCTTTATCTGCACACTATCAGGGCCCTGAACGCTGACGGCCAGGTTTTGTGCCATCAGGTCGTGTTCTACCCAGTCATTGGTAGGATCGGATTGACAAGCTAGGCAAAAGAGTAATAGTGAAGCAAGGGCTAGTATACGCATATCGGATTTTTGGGGCCTCAAACTTACGGTATCCAGCTGAGTTGTTTATTTTTGTACTTCAAACAAATTGCGTTCATGCTCAAGCGGCTATCCATTCGCAACTATGCGATCATCGACGAGCTGGATTTGGAACTGGCCGAAGGGCTCTCCATCATTACCGGTGAAACAGGAGCAGGCAAGTCCATCTTGCTGGGCGGCCTGGGCCTCATTTTGGGCAAGCGAGCAGATACGAAAAGCCTACTTGACCCCAGTCGGAAATGCGTGGTCGAAGGTTGCTTTGACATCGAGGCATACAAACTTCGCGATTTCTTTGAAGCCCACGAACTCGACTACGACGAAGAGTTGATCGTGCGTCGGGAAATTACACCCAGCGGCAAAAGTCGGTCATTTGTCAACGATACCCCGGTACGCCTCAACTTGCTGCAATCTCTGGGCGCCTTTCTGGTCGATCTGCATCAGCAATTCGACACCCTTTATATCAACAATGGCGATTTCCAGTTGGAACTGCTGGATGCTTTAGCCGATCAGCGGTCTTTGGTTTCGGACTTCCGCAGGTCGTATCGTCGCTACCTTGAGCTGAATCGAGAACTCGAAGATCTACAAGAAAAGCAACGACAAGCTACTCGAGAACAAGACTTTTTGAGCTTTCAGGTGAATGAACTCCGCGAAGCCGAATTACAAGCCGGAGAAATGGCCCAACTCGAAGCTGAGCAGCACCGCTTGAGCCAGGCCGAAGATATTCAGCAGATCTGCTCGGGAATAGCTCGATTATTGACTGACGATGAAACCTCCGTAGGCGAACAACTCAGTCAGGCCAGTGCCCAACTGCATCAACTGACGGGAAAAGATACCCAGATCACCCAATTGTACGAACGTCTGCACGGGCTAGAACTGGAACTTCAGGCGCTATCAGAAGAACTGACCGACCTGGCCGATGGCACAGAAGGAAACCCACAGCGCCTGCAAGAAGTAGACCAACGGTTGTCAGAGATTTTGAGGTTGCTCCAAAAGCATGGCTTGCAAAACGAGGCCGCACTCATCGAAGAATGGCAAAAGCTGGAAGATCAGCTGGCTAACTTTACAGCCATAGACGACGAGTTGGCTACCAAGACCGTAGAGCGTGATCAATTGCTCAGTCAGCTCACCGAAATGGGTGAGTCAATACGCGCCGGCCGACAGCATGTAGCCCCAGCTTTTGCTAGCCAAATAGTGGATCAACTCTCCGAGTTGGCCATGCCCGAAGCTCAGCTGGAAATCGACTTTAAGCCACTGGAGGCCCCCGGGCCACATGGTCTGGACGAGGTCAACTTCCTCTTCAGCGCCAACCGAGGCAGCCGCCTGCAACGCATAAAAGACGCTGCCTCAGGAGGTGAGATGTCGCGATTAGCACTCGTCACTAAGCGACTGGTTGCTGCGGCCATGGCATTGCCTACACTGATTTTTGATGAAATAGATAGCGGCGTAAGCGGAGACGTTGCCCAGAAAATGGGTCGCATCCTGAAAGATCTCAGTGGTCATCATCAAGTGGTGGTCATTACCCATTCCCCTCAGGTGGCGGGTCGGGCAGATCGACACTTTTTTATCTACAAATCCAATCAGAGCGAAGACGAGCGCACCACAACCAAACTTCGGCTGCTCAACGAAGACGAGCGGGTACGCGCCATCGCCACCATGCTCAGTCAAAGCCCGCCCAGCGATAGCGCACTCGAGAACGCGAGGGAGCTGATCGCAGGTTAAGTCTTCAAGTCTTCCAACCGTCTCATTACACTCAATTTATGGCTTTGCCCGATCGGTATGGTGTAATCTCCCAACTCTATATCGTGAGCAGAATAAGCGGTAACTGCCTGTAAGTTAATTAGATACGACCGATGTGCTTGAACAAAATAATCGGGTAGCACGGTAATCAGTTCGCTGATTTTCGATTTGGTGCTGATCTCTCCATTCGTTGTGACAATACGCACATAATCTTTCTGACTCTCTACAAAAATGATGTTTGCATACTGAACCCGTACCTGGCGTTTGTTTACACTAAAAAAACGACCTTCTAATGCAGCTGAGGTGGGGTTGTTGGCCAGATCAGAAGGAGCTGGATCCGCTTTTTTCATTTTTAGGAATCGATGTATCGACTTGTAAAAACGAGCAAAGGGAATGGGCTTGAGCAAATAATCGACCACCTCCAATTCATAGCTTTCTACCGCGTATTCCCGATAGGCTGTAGTGAAAATTATAGCCGGCCTTGGAGATAATATTTCCGCTACTTCCAGCCCCGTGAGTCCGGGCATATGGATATCTAAAAGCAGTAAGTCGACTTGCTGAGTTCGCAAAAACTGAACTGCCTCTGTAGGTTGATTAAAGCTCTTCAACAAGACGAGCTCCGGGATCTGCCCAATGTGATTTTCCAGCAGGCGAATGGCCAAAGGCTCATCGTCTACAATGATGCAGCTGAGCGTTTGGCTCATAAGTTAATCTGTAGTTTGAGTTGATAATAATCCGGACTGTCCAGTATGTCAAGCGTATGCTGCTCTGGATATAACAACTCCAATTGAGATCGAAGATTGCTGAGGCCTATTCCCTGTTTTTTTTCTACTACATCAATGGGCAATGATTGGGGTTTGCTATTGCGCACCTCAAAATCGAGTACCCCTGCCTGGTGTGTTAAATCGACATAGATTTCGGGCTCGGATATGGCGGAACTGGCACCGTGTTTAAATGCATTTTCGACAGGAACCAGTAGCAGTAAGGGCGCAATTCTGGCATTCATGTCTGAAATTTCTTTTCGGAACTCGAGTTTTAGCCCATTTCCGTAGCGGATAGACTCCAGGCCCAGATAATTTTCTATGAGTTCCACTTCCTGCTTAATGGTCACCGTTGGCTGATTTCCTTTGTACAAGACATAGTCTAGCATATCAGACAACTTGACCACCACATCTGCAGCCTGATCGGACTTTTCCAGACAAAGAGTGTACAAGTTATTTAAGGTGTTAAACAGGAAATGAGGGTGAATTTGCGCCTTGAGCAGATTCAATTCGGCCACGGCCTTTTCCTCGTTCACTTTCGTCAATTGAATCTGAGCACGATACTGATCTATTCCGACTTTAATCAAGGTAAACCAAAAAGTGGCGGTCAGGAATCGATCTATGTAAGCAAAGAAAGTGTACTCGACATCAATGATGATTTCCACTAAACTCTCCTTTGGGTATTCCGGATAGACAATAGCCTCGGCTACGTGTACATTCAAGATGCGAGCAATGATGGCTATCACATAAAACCCCGACAACAATAGAGCTATAAAACTGAAATAGCGCCGCTTGAATAGTACCTGAGGAATTAAGTAGTAAGCTACAAAGTACGCTGCCAGCATTTTGCCCACCATACCGAAACTGCGAAATATTATCGCCTCGAATAATCCCTGATCACTGCCCAGAAGCGAGGCTACTGGGGCCTGCAGAAATATGACCAGCCAAAACCACCACTGCCATCTATTGGCCTTTTCCAGCAAATTGGGTAGGAAATTATCCATAATGAGAAGCAAATATCTCGCCTTTATGGCAACTACCGTGACACCATCGACGAATAGCTAACTGCAACCTCCCAACACCAATCACTGCCCCCTGAAACCTATCTATAGGCTTTAAGGCAGGCTCGGGGCACCCTAATGGACATTTCCATCGACTCTAATCATTTCGTCCAAACCCGGTCTGTTGATTTGCCCATGAATCAAAAAACCTCGATATGAAAACCGCATTATTTTCCTTGATTATTTCCATCGCGTGTGCCACGGTACTATATGGGCAAGATGCTGACTTAACGCTGGAGAACACCTTCTTTACCGCTGCCTCCGATCAACGGGTCGAAGCCCAAGTTGGCCAGATAAATGTACCCGAGTATAGGGCCAACCCCAACTCCAACACGATCTCCATAAAATTCATCAGGCTCAAATCGACCACAGGAGGTGCGGGAACCCCACTGATTTACCTGGAGGGTGGACCGGGAGCATCTTGTACCTGGCAGGCGGAAGACCCAGGCACTTTAGACAACTGGCTCCCCATCCTTCAGCAAAGAGACGTCATCTTACTCGACCAGCGCGGCACCGGCGCAGACGCTCAGCGCATGACCTGGATAAACATGGAGCCAATCCCTGACAATGTACTTCTCACCGAAGAAGACGCCACCACTTACTTCGATTATATGGCCACTCAGGCTGTTCCTACCTGGGAACAAGCAGGAATTGACCTGAGGGGCTATACTAGCCTGGAAAGTGCACATGATATAGATGATCTCCGACAGGCTTTGGGTCTGGATCGACTGGTCATAATGGGTTTTTCCTACGGCACACACCTGGGGCTTAGCTACATCAAAACCTATGAGGAGCGAGTAGAGCGAGCCATCCTGATCGGAGTCGAAGGTCTGAATGAAACCTACAAACTCCCCTTGCGCATGGATGCCGCTTTTCACCGACTAGCGACTATGGCTGCCAATGATCCACTGGTTGGACAAGACGTACCCGACTTGGTTGAGCTATATCAGCGAGTGAGCCAGAAGCTATTGGAAGAGCCCGCAGAAATATCGCTCACCAATCTACTCAGCGGACAGCAGGAAACCAGGCTGGTTGGCAAATGGGGGCTCGATATGATCCTGAGTCGAGACATAGGTGACGCCACTGATCTGCCCGTATTTCCCAGGCTGCTACACACCATAGATCAGGGCGATTTCAGCCTGCTGCAATGGTTTGTCCAAAAAAGATATATCGGCTTATTCGGATTAAATGCCATGAGCAGTACCATGGACATAAGTTCGGGAGCATCTTTATCCAGACTTACGCAGGTCGGGACCGAAGCCACTCAGAGTATGTTTGGCAACGTGCTCAACACAGGACTAAGCATGCGAAATGCCTGGCCAGAAGTAGATCTTGGAGACGGATTCAGGACACCGTTTTCATCTGATGTTCCCATGTTGCTACTCAGTGGTGATCTCGATTGCAATACCCCTCCCCACCAGGCCGAGTTTCTCCGTTGGCATATGCCCAACGCCAGACATCTCATCGTAGAAAATGCCGGACATGAGCAGATTCTTCCTCATCCAGACATTCAGCAAGCGGTCGTTGATTTTCTCCTTGGCGAGGATGTCAGCCAGGTGAGAGCAGCGTATCCACCGCTCCGATTCATCCCCCTCGAAGGCGAAGCAACAGACCTTTACCATCCCTGTTTAGACCAAGAGTGATATTCTCCTAAACTTTTTTCCTACCGGGTTGCTCGACAACTCGGTAGGGAAAATGGAGTTATCCGCCCGGTGGTACGACCGTCCCTAATTTATCGGCCAGCTCATTGCGCAGCTCCAGTAACCTTTGATGCAGTTGCAAATAGATCATTACCTCCGCCTCATCTCCGGCGGCGGCCAGCTCTTGAATTTTCTGGGCATTTTCCCGGCACTTTCTGTCGATCTTCAGTTTGCGAAAGATGTGCAGGAAGGTCGTTGTATTCAGTACCTGATTGTCTTCAGGATGCTTTTGGCTGAGGTAAATACCAAATTTCTCTTGCCAACGATCACTGTACTCGTGAGGCTCGACACTGAAATCAACGGCCATTTGCTTGAAAGCGACATCCGAATGATTTATCCAATAGGACAAGTCAGGACTGGCTTGGCCCGCAGTGTGCAAACTTTGCAAGTGATCAACAACGGCCCGATACCGGCTATCATCAAAGTCTTGTAGAATATCCTGGATGTTGGCCAGAATGAAGTGTCCTACGCTGATGTTGGCTTCTTCATCATATATCTTATGACCATCCACTATAATGAGCCGTGCCAGGTAACGCTCCTGCCAGCCATGGCCTAAATGTAGCTCTTCTGCTGGCGAAGGTTTTGGCTGAGCAGTGGGAACCTGGTCCAGGTGTGGTGGCGCTTCACCATCTGGGCTTTGAGTCAGCCAGGCGGGCTCTTCGCCAGGGAAACCATCATTTTGGCCAGTTCCACTGGAGGATTGGGACGGCGGCGGAGACTGGGGAAAGTTTCCACCTACGCCTGCCTGCCTTGCGCCAGCAGGCAGGGAAGGCCCATTTCCCCTACCCTGTTCGCGTTGTTGCTTCCACTGTTCGCGCTGCTGTTCTTTGGCTAGCTCCTTACGCCGATTGGATATCGCTTGGTTGACCTGATTGATGAGCAGGTCTTCGCGTACGCCCAGCAAGCCGGCAAATCGCTTGATGTACTCCGAGCGCTTTAGAGGAGAATCGATCTTGGCCAGGCTGTCGCTCATTTCGCGAACTACCCGGGTCTTGCCTGCCATATCCTGGCTCTCTTCATCCAACAGTAGCTCTGCCTTGAAGAGTAGAAAATCTTTAGTCTCAGCTTGCAGATAGTTGGAGAAGCCTTCGAGTCCCGTACTCTGCATATAGCTGTCGGGGTCTTCCCCCTCGGGCAATATGATGACCCGCACATCCAGATCTTGCTCCAGCAGTACATCTACCCCGCGAAGGGCAGCTTTTATTCCCGCTTTGTCTCCATCATAGAGCAGCGTGGCGTTGTTGGTGAATCGCTTGATGAGGGCAGCCTGCCCACTCGTCAGACTCGTGCCCGAGCTGGCGACGACATTGGAAATACCATGCTGGTGCAGACTGATCACATCGGTATAGCCCTCCACGATGTACACCTGATCGAGCTTTCGAATGGCTTGCCGAGCCTGGTACATCCCATAGAGTACCTTGCTCTTCTGGTAAACCTCTGTCTCCGGACTATTGACGTATTTCGGTGCCTTGACATCCTTCTTGAGGATACGCCCCGCAAAGGCGATGGGCTTACCCGCCAGATTGTGGATGGTGAACATGACGCGGTCATAGAAGAAATCGCGTCCGTTTTTGCTCAGGCCCAATTGACGAAGCTGCTCTTCTTTGTACCCCGCCTGGATAGCATCTTTTGTCAGACTGGAATCTCTGGGCGCGTATCCCAGACCAAATTCCTTGATGGTCTCTTCCCGAAAGCCACGCGATTTGAAGTAGGTCAAGCCTATACTTTTCCCCTCTTCACTTTCAAACAACTGCCGTCCAAACCACTGTTTGGCATAGTCATTGACGAGTAGCAGGCTGTCTTTTTCCAGCTTAGCCTGCTGCATTTCGGGGCTGACCTCCTTCTCTTTGAGCTTGAGGTTGTACTTCCTGGCCAGCCAGCGAATGGCATCGGGGAAGCTCAGCTGCTCGAGTGTCATCAAAAATTTGACCGGATCACCACCTTCTCCACATCCGAAACATTTATAGATGTTTCTAGAAGGATTGACGTTGAAGCTTGGTGTCTTTTCATTGTGAAAAGGACAAAGGCCAATATAATTCTGCCCCCTTCTGCGCAAAGACACGAAGTCAGCCACCACATCTTCGATGCGGGCTGTTTCTATGACTTCTCGTACTGATTCTTCGGCGATCATGAGGGGCACAGGCCATGGGTTTATCCATAGGCTATATGCAAGATACGAATATAGGTTTGGCTTGGTTGCTTCTCATAAATCAA
>JBCBVN010000180.1:0-8591 GCA_039817625.1 Bacteroidota bacterium | reverse complement strand
CACCATATCCGAGTCTTCTCCAAATAGTTTTTGCAAAACCACTTTTAGCGCATAACTCTTAGCCAATCCAATGACACTGGCTAATCCTTCGATGAGGTGTCTGTTGACACTCCTTCCGATACCGAAGGTGTAGAAGTTGGCTTCGTCTAGCTTGGTCCTGATCAGATCAAAGGCCTCAGGCTCTACACTGACGTAGCCGTCGGTGACCATAACGAACGATCGCGAGAGCCCCTCTTCCACTTTTGGTAAACTGAGGCTACGCTTCATTGCTGTCAGCAGATTGGTACCGCCTCCGCCACCATGGCTGTTGATAAAGTTTATCCCTTGCTCGAGCCAGTCGGTGGTAGCAGGCTGGGACTGAGGTTGCCAGATTTGGCTACCACCTGCGAAAGTCAAAATATTGAATCTGTCGGTAGGTCGCAAAGTCGGAATCAGCTCGCGCATGAGGCGCTTGGTGACCTCCATCGGAAAGCCATTCATGGAACCAGATACATCGAGTATAAAGATGTATTCACGTGGTGGGAAGTCATCCTGACCTACGTTTTCAGGTGGCTGTGCCATGTAGAGGAAGAAATTCTCCTCGTCTCCTTCAAAGAGCATAAGGCCCGTCTGAATACCATCTCCACCCGGGCGATACCTAAGTATAAAATCGCGATTGCCCGCTGCAGACTCGCTGGGATGCAGGCCTATTTTTATTGCCTCATCCTGCTGCTGCGGACTGTAGCTGATCCGATGTGAAGGGCTACTAATTTCGCTGATGGGCATTCCTGCCGCTAACTCCACATGGAGATCAAACGCATATCCCGGACTTTCTCCTTCATGTGTGTAAGCCTGAGCGGCATAGTCGATATCCTGTCCACCCTCTCCCGTGTATCTGGGACCGACCACGGTGGGATATACAAATTCGTAGATGCCACTTTCAGGTACCAGTAGCTCTGTGTAGTTCAGTTCCACATCGACTGTATCGCCGGGCATAATATTGGCTACCTCCATTTGCAGTACGTTGGGTCTTTGCTGCTCGAGCAAGGAAGCTCTTCGCCCTTCCGATCTGGCCACTTCATAGGTAGCCCTGGCTTCTCCACGCTCCATGATCACCCCTTCGATCAGGCGCTCTCCTATGCGCATGCGTTGCGCGTACACCGCTGCATGTGTTGAGGCCGGAAAAACGTAGGAGGCTTCGATGGGTACGCTACCACTATTGACGTATTGCTGCTTGATGCGCACATCGGCTATCACACCTACGATATCCACTTCTGCTGAAGTAGCTACCAGCGGCATGGATACCAGCACTCCATCTTGCTGGCTTTCTATGAGGAAGTAAGGAGCATTTTCGGGTTCATCAGCTTGCTGGGCCAAGAGGGAGCCAGATGTAAGGAAACTGATGCTAAGGAATAGCAGCATGGCCATGAGGTTAATCCTGCCGCCTAACCCTCTACTTAAAAGAGGAAGTCTGCTTATGTAAGAATGGTTGAAGAATTTGAATGACTGCATAACTTGGGCATTTTTGTTAACCCAAAAGTGCAGGGGACAAGTCGTGGCAAATGGGGTGAATTAGAATTCGCAGGGATTGAGCTAGAATTTGCGAACCGCAAGGCAATGTGCTGAAAAAGAGGACAAACGATGTACCTTTGCGGGCTGCAAATTAGTTTTAGGGACAATTTGTAGCTGATTTTTACCTCAGAAGGCCCTTTTCAAATACATACCATGATTGATCTGCCCTTACTCCACCAAATTTGTGCTGCACCTGGTGTTTCCGGTTACGAACAGCGCATAAGGAAACTAGTACAAAGTATTGTAGCGGACCTGGCTGATGAGGTACAAGTAGATAATATGGGTAACCTGACAGCTATTCGCCGAGGCAAGGAAGCCAAGCGCGTTATGGTTGCTGCCCACATGGACGAGATAGGATTTATTGTCAATCACATAGACGATGATGGCTTTATTCGTTTTTTGCCTCTGGGTGGTTTTGACCCGAAGACGCTGACCGCACAGAGAGTGATCGTACATGGAGCCAAGGATCTGGTTGGGGTTATGGGGACTAAGCCCATTCACATCATGAAGCCAGAGGAACGATCTAAGGCGGTTCCCATGAGTGAATATTTCATCGATATGGGCATGAGCAAAGAAGAGCTCGTTAAATATGTCGGTATAGGGGACCCCATTACCCGCGAGCGAGAAATGATCGAGATAGGCGATTGCGTAAATAGCAAGTCATTGGATAACCGAATCTCCGTCTATATTTTGATCGAGACTTTACGCAAACTCAAGGATCAGGATTTGCCCTATGATCTTTATGCTGTATTCACTGTACAAGAAGAGGTCGGTTTACGCGGAGCCATTAATAGCGCTCATCAGATCAATCCCGATTTTGGTTTCGGACTAGATGTAACCATTGCCTACGATGTGCCTGGCTCGCAAGCCCATGAAGCTGTGACTAAGCTCGGCAAAGGTGCTGCCATCAAAGTACTGGATGGTAGCGTAATCAGCGATTATCGAATGGTCAATTATCTAAAGCAGGAGGCTACACAAAACGAGATCCCCTATCAGCTAGAACTCCTGCCAGCAGGCGGTACGGATACTGCTGGCGTGCAGCGCTATGGTAAGAAAGGCAGCATAGCCGGAGCCATTTCTATTCCACTACGTCACATGCATCAAAGCACGGAAATGGCCAACAAGGCCGATGTAGCAGCCTGCGTGGATTTGCTGGCTGCCGGCATTTTGGGGCTAGCCGATTACAATTGGGGATTTGAGCGGGTTAGGGGGTAATAGCGTCCAATTCCAGTGCAATAGAAGCAAAACTCAAAGCGCTCAACCTAATGAATTCTCTGCGCCTACAATGATCCATGATCTAATGGCATTTAAGGAACTACCCTAATGCGTAGGCTCTTTCAACGGGCCATTGATCTACATATCCCTCTTCCCATTTCCTGGTTGCCAGTTCTTCTTCGGTAGATAAACAGGCGTTTAGATCTGCTCTGATCTGCTCTTCATCCATGTCTTGACCAATGATTACAATTTCGGTCTTTCGATCACCAAAGGTTTCATCCCAATCTTGATCGATGAGCGCTTTGTTGTGTAAGAAAGACGGGTACTGAATACGAGTTTGATAAGGCATACTACTCCACCAGACCCCTGCACTTTCCGTTCGTAAAGAACCTCCGGCTTGGCCCCAAATGAGGGCTTGTGCGGGGCGAGAAGCTAGCCAGAACAAGCCTTTGCTTCTAATGATATCTCCTGAAAATTCGTGCTGAACATAGCGCCAAAACCTTTGGGGGTCAAATGGCTTCTTACTTCTATAGACAAAAGAGCCGATGCCGTATTCTTCTGTTTCCGGTGTGTGCTCGTCCTTTTCGAGTTCTTCAAGCCAGGCGGTGCTTTGCTCTGCTTCTTCAAAGTCGAATAAGCCTGTATTCAAAATTTCCTTAGGCTCAATTTTACTAAAGGTAGATTCCAGAATTCGAGCTGAAGGGTTGAGCTTGTGAATAGCTGCTTTAAGGACGCCAAGTCTATTTTCCGACACTAAGTCTGTCTTGTTCAGGAGAATAACATTAGCAAATTCAATTTGGTCAGTAAGTAGATCTACAATAGTCCGATGATCTCCTTCTATATCGGTCAGTTCCCTATCCATTAAGGTTTCGGGACTTCCAAAATCATTGAAAAAATTGAAAGCATCTACCACGGTCACCATCGTATCGATGTAACTGAATCTAGAAAGGTCAATGCCATTTTCATCATCGATGAAGGAGAATGTTTGGGCTACTGGAACAGGCTCGCTAATGCCCGTACTTTCGATAAGTAGATAATCAAAGCGATTCTCTTTAGCCAAGCGCTCTACTTCGATCATCAGGTCTTCCCGAAGTGTGCAACAGATACATCCATTGCTCATTTCGACCAGCTTCTCTTCTGTTCGCGAAAGGGTGTTTTCGCTCTTTACCAATTCGGCATCTACATTCACCTCGCTCATATCGTTGACAATCACGGCGACTTTCAAGCCTTCTTTATTGTGCAGGACGTGATTGAGCAGGGTTGTTTTTCCAGCTCCGAGGAAGCCACTTAAAACAGTAACTGGTAATTTTTTTAGTGTCATTTTAATCGTTCTAATTGATCAGAATGGAGGTGAAAAGGCCTATTCTAATTTTTAAAAAGAGCTTTAATTAAGCCCAGAGCCTGGAGGTATCATTGTTGTCAACTCTGAGCAAGAGTCGCTTTTCACCACTTTCTTCAATGGTTGGGCTGCGATGCACAACTGCGTTTGCCCTGTTGTAGGGGTAAAGGGCTCCTTTCAAAAGTGTTACCGCGCCCGTTTTGACTTGCTGCACTTTGCTCTCCTCTATGGCAATTCGCTCATCCTCCCTACCACGAGCACCCAAAGCTCTCCTGTTGATGTTGTCATCTGTAAGCCATAGGGTACCTGGGCCACTGTAGGTGCACAACATCCGTATCTCATTGATGTCGGTGTGAAATTTCCTACACATATTGGAGTTGATGGCTGCCAATAGCAACCTGCAATTTGTAGTTTGCACAACTTCCTGGAAGTAGCTGAGGAGGCGCTCCATGTCTTTGATGATCAGACTGTGCGTATGCTGGTCCACTACTTTAACGACATCACTCATAATGGCATCGATGTCACCACTTGCCCTAAACTCAATATTCTGATCTAGCAGACTATTTATTTCGCTTTCCAGCTTGCTCGTATCCCTCTCGTAGATGGCTATGTTGACATCTTCCTCATGAATGCGCTTTAATACTTCTGGATCTGTATCGATAGCCCAATGTACGATACCTTTGTAGTCGGTATCGACCACATTCTGCAATGAAACCATATCTAGCTAATTACTTGGACTTGACTTTTGCCCGATGAGCTAAAGTCAAACCAATAAAGTTGAACGACAAAGATAAGGGTATTTTCTTTAAATGCAACTGAGTCGCAATAAGAATGTTGCAAACTGTTCCCACCTAGGATTGACCATTAGCAGTAGCTGCCTCACTTTCGAAGGGATAGGGCACATTTCCCATAAGCTGAGTTAAGAGTAGACAGCATTCTAGCTCATTAATAAACCACAAATAAAGGCGACCTCAAGTCTGAGCTCTCTCTTGTCTACTGTTTAAAAAACTTAACCGAATAATGAGAAGTCCCCTTGTAGACAGACAGCCAGTACAAACCGGAAGGTATATTATCCAGATTCAAAGTATGTGACTCCAGGTAGCCAGGCAAAGTCGTTCGATACACTACTTCACCTATTGCTGAGTATATGATCAGCTCTTCCGGTTGATTGCTTGTAGTAGGAAGCGCGATGGTAACTGTTCCGCTAGTAGGATTGGGGTATAGATCGAATCTAAGGTTATTTGAATTACCGTTCACCACACTCGAAGTCATCACTACATCGATGTTGGGCTGACTGATATTGGAAATTCGCTCCGGCCAACCACCCCCTGTTGGGACGAGTAATGTCTGGTATTGATACGCATCATCGGCAATGGGGACATCCAGTGGAATATATACTTTGGCCGTAAGATCATTCTGCCCAATAGCAGCGGTTTGTCTAAACTCTTGATAAGTTGTGAACGGTTGTTGATCGAGCTGAAACCAGACGATTATTTCCTGGTTATCGACTGCACTGTAAGAAACTTGCACTTCAGCGGTATCTCCAGGGCTTACTATCTCTGGACCAAGGCTATTAATAATCAATTGGCTATTTTCTCCTAAAACGGTAACCTGACCCTGAATAAAATCTGAAAAACTGTTATTTATATTTCCTCCATCAGGCGTTATAAAGGCCAGATAGCGATACTCAAAAGTAGCAGGCGGGACGCTCATTGGGATGTCAACTGGTACTTCGAGCATTCCAGACCCTGTGCTCACATCTTCAATGACCTGAGAAAAAACGGTAAATGGCTCAGTATTGAGCTGAAACCAGACGACTACATCCTGATCATCGCTGGCCAGATAGTTAACACTGACCGTCACCTGATCACCAGGAGAAACAACATTTGGGCCATTCACCAATAAGATAGCAGGGTTGATGCCGCCTGACCCTCCACAATTGGCGGTTGAACCATCGCCAGGATCTAATGTAGAAAAGCTGAAATCTTCCTGATCAGGCAATGAGTTAATAGCCGCTGCCAAGCCATCGTAAGCAGGCTTTGGTGTGTAGTTGTCTCCTTCTACTATTGAAGCATCCTGGCAGCCGATAAAAAATTGATTATTTGAGAGTGTGATCCAATTGTCCTCATCTCGCAGCCCCCATAAAAGCACCTCGTGGCAGTTGGGTTGAGAAAGTGCCATCTCGCAATATGCCTGATAGGCAACTTCCTGAAAGTCTTCGTCTCGATCATTATCACATATTCGGATATCAAGTTCTGTAATAGCAACCTCTAGATCAGCTTCAGCCAGGTCTTCTATCGAAAGCTCGATATTATCTATGAAGTCCTGGTTGAGCTCGCCGGTTGGGCTCACCATATCTACAAGACGGAGGTGAGACTGAAAACCAACTCCATCTATTGGGGCTCCACACGCTTTAAGCGCCTTAGCCTGATCACGCATGAAACGATTTTTGGAAGATACAGACATGTCAAATGTCTCAATACCGTAATCATTGATGTGTAGTCGGGCCTGTGGTTGCGCCTCTCGTGCCCAAACGAAGAGCATCTTGATGTAATTTTCGTAGGTAGCTTCTCCCCAGTCGGTCATACTTCCATCGTTCGCTCTTCGATACCAGGTTCCTTGACGCCATATTCGCTGGCCGTTGGGTGAATCATCTGAAATGGCTTCATTGATGACATCCCACTCGTCCACTCGATCTCCGCAGATTAGCCCTAAAGCCAGGATATACTTTCTTGAGAAATCGAAAACTTGCTGGCCTGTCCAGCTTGGTCCTACCAGGTTTAACCAATCTGGAGCTTGATTAAACCAAATCATAGCGTGGCCCCGCTTACGTAGATTCAACCAATCAGGGTTACTGAGAAAGGTTTCAATATTCTCTTCCGTTAGGGTTGACCTGAGCTCTTCTACGGTCAGATTATGAATGTCATCAGGCTCTTCAGGTGGAAGGACAAAGGACATTTTCATGTAGTTCTCTAATGCAACGGCATTGTATTCTTCCTGAAGATGAACATCTGCTAACCCATTTCTAAAGTTGATCGGATCATCCAGATGTTCGTTGCTGATGAGGTTGCCAATAAAAATTCTTTTGGGTTCTGCTAAATCTCGGAGCCCATCTTGACCACCTAAAGATGTTACTGAAGAGAGGATGAGCGCAATGAAGAACAACAACTTGATTGGTAATCGATCGACTAAAGCACTGGATCCCCAGCTGTTGTTTTGCATATTTAGCTTGGCTTTGCGCTGCGGATAAAGAGAACTCATACTAATTTAGGTTGCTGATAACTGAACGTTATCTCTTGATGTTTTTCGAAAAAGAAAGTCGATATGAACCCTTGTATTTTGATTTATACCGACACTAAAACTAAGGTATGATAATTCTACTATTCAGACTTTGAAAATCAAAAAATATAGGCCGGACCTGACCTCTAATAAGCTTTACTCAACTTCAGTGAATCTACCGTAAAGCTTGCGGACACAACTGCACCTTCCATGTAGCCAGGATAAAGCTCAGCAGTCTCTGAGGAGGAAATAAATAAACGGTCTTTGAAATACGATTTTCTGTAGATCGGATTCCCATTATTTTGATGGGGAATCAACTGGCCGAGGCTTCTGGAATAGGTGTGATCTTGCTCCTCCCAGATCGATTCCATATAGTCTTGGAAGTCGCGAGCTTCACGCCCAAAAACATTGGCAAGCTGATCGGCAATTTTCGCTTTCCTTTCTTCAAACGCCAGCTTCGCAAAATTAGGATGAACAAACCCACATAAGGCATATTTATTTTCATCGAAATTCGAATGGTCGTAGAATTCTGTAATAGGCCCGCCATTACTAAAAAGCACACCTGAATGATTGTTATTACGCCAGAAAGGCGTCTCATATACCAGGGCTACTTTTATGGATTCCTCCATCCAGGTATGGGTGCTTAGAGCCGTCTTCAGCAGATCGCCTGGAGTGGAGGGAGATATTTTAATATTACTTGCCCACAGTTTTGGCGGAAGCGCAAGAACAACTCGACTTGCCTTATAAACTGAATCAGCGTGTACCAATGCCTGATCATCATAAAACTCTATCTGACTCACCGTAGCATTTAATATGATGTTCTCTTCCCCAACCCGTTCAGCTAATTTCTGAATGAGCTGGGATGTTCCGCCCTGAAGCCGATAGCTTGGTTGCTGATCGGGGATAGAAATGGCACTTACCGGAGCATTGGATGACGGCTGGTAAAAAGTGATACCGCTCATGAATTGCTCAAAGTGACTAATACCTAGTTCACTCAACAGTTTTTTCAAGTGTAGGTGTTGATTTCCAAACCAGGTTGCCCCCATTTCTACGGGAGTAGCATTAGCGCTCAGAACGGTATGAATTCTTCCTCCAATTCTCTCCCTCGCTTCAATTATTTGGAATGGGACATTCAATTGTTTAAGTCTATACCCCACTAATAAGCCAGACAGACCGGCACCGACGATCACTATCATATTAAAATATA
>JBCBVN010000179.1:0-8614 GCA_039817625.1 Bacteroidota bacterium | reverse complement strand
TTTTATTTCCCAACTCTGAGCCAAAGGCGATCACCGAAGGTAAACCACTTCGTTGTCGGTATAATAGCAAACACTTATAGATTTGAGATCGCAGTGATCGCACAATGAGAATCAATATTGAGATCGACCCTGACTTGAGTCAGCTTCAACAAATGGCCAAACAGCTTGGTATCAGTCCCAATCAACAGACTGATTTTTTGCTTCTCAATACCCCCGAAGCCACCAAATTAAAACTAGCCTCCATTCACAATCTGCCCCGTCAATCGCAGAATATCTGTCTCTGTAACTTTGAGGTCGAGTAGGGCCTGAAGCAGCTGAAACTCTGCATTGAGGTAAGAAAGCTGCACTGCCCTGTAGTCAAAACTATTGATGGTGCCACCGCGAAGGCGTTCTTCGGCCAGGTCTAAATTGGCGGCCGCATTTTCGATCAGCTGGCGAGTGAGCGCCAATACGGCCAGCTGATTGTCGTAGCTCGCCAGTAAATTGAGCAAGGTAGATTTGAGCTGTTGCTTGGCCCCTTCCAGATCTAAACGGCTGGTTACCTCGCGCAGGCGAGCCGTTTGGGTACGGACGTTACGGGCCCCGCCATCAAAAAGCAGGTAAGTTGCATTGATCCCCAGATTGCCCTGTAGGGTACGGGAAGCAACGCCTGGAAGCTCCTGAACGCGGGTAGGCTGATCGCTTCCAAAATCGAAAGTCTGATTGCCGGTTTGGACCGTGATGTCGTAGCTCAGGCCAGCTTGCAACCCTACCTGAATAGAGTTGTCGGTTTCTGCCAAACGCGTATTGATGGCCGCCAGCTCCTGGTTGACCCGCAAAACCGATAGATTGGAATTGGTCGAGAGCATACGGTCAAGAAGCGCTTGCTGGTCGTATGCAGCCTCTGGCTCGGCAAGAGCTGTAGTGAGCTCTATATTGGTCTCCAGGACCTCATCACCCAGCAGTTGTAATAAGTTACGCAAAGCCGTCTCGTAGCTGACCATCTGTATCTGCAAATTGATGGAGTCGCTCAAATAAGCATCGCGTGCTTGCAGTAGGTCAAAGCTGCCGCCCTGGCCGTATTCTTGTCTCAATTCCTGGTACTCGATGCGGTCACGGCTCAGGTCATTAACGCGCTGAAGAACAACGATTCGCTCCTGCTGAACAACGGCCTGATAGTACGCTTGAACGATTGACTGAACCGCATTCTCCACTTCAATTTGAAGCTGAGACTCACTCAACTGCGCCAGCGTATTCAGCTGCTCTTTGGCTATGCGCACCCGACCACCGTTGAATAGTGTCCAATTGACATTGGCCGATGGTGCCACCCCATAATTGGTGATGGTGCTCATACTGACAATACTCGCTGGATTGACATTGTCGCGAAAGACCACACTAGGACTCAAACCGAGACTGATCGTCGGATAGCGCCCGGCCAGTGCCCAGTCGTTGTCATTGGTAGCAGCAGCCAGATCTGCCTCGGCAATCCGTATGCCGTAATTCTGCTCTAGCCCTCGCTGTATGGCTTCACTGAGGCTGAGACCAGCAGGTGGGGTCTGCCCTTGAGCAGAAAAGAATCCGACCAGCGGAAGTACAAAAAGAAAAGACCTTAATACCATCATACAACCGGTTCGTCTTGTTTGGATGGACTAATACCAATGGGTTTTTCGGGATCGTAATCGCCTTCCAGCTGACGGTAGGCGGGCTCCACCTCGCGATAATCGACCTTCTCGTCGTGCCAGAGCCAGCGAACAAAAACGCGCCAGCGATTGAGCAAAACCAAAAGGGCAGGCAGTAAGACCAGCAAAATCACGGTCACCGCCAGCAACCCAAAAGCCACCGAGATGGCCATGGGGATGAGGAATTGAGCCTGGCGACTTTTTTCCAGTAATAGCGGAGCCAGACCTGCAAAGGTGGTGACCGAGGTGAGCAGGATGGGTCTGAAGCGAGACCTGCCCGTCTCGCGCAAGGCTTGCATCATGCTCTGGCCATTGCGAATCTTGTTGTTGTAGGTCGAGATGAAAACCAGGCCGTCATTGACGATGATACCAATGAGGGCGATGATGCCCAGGGCCGAAAACAAACTGATCGGCTTGTCCATTAACCAGTGCCCCCAGATGACGCCAATCAACCCGAATGGCAATAACAAAAAGAGGACCGCGGTCTGTGCTATAGATCGGAAAGTGAGGGCAATGACAAAAAACATCAGTCCCAGAATGACTGGCATGGTGACCGAGGCCGAGTTAACGGTCTTTTCATTATTGCGCACCTGCCCGTCCGTCACAGTAGACACCCCCGGATAGTTGGCTAAAACCGCAGGCAGTATCTCTTCCTGCACTTTGTTGTTGACGTCGGTTACCGATACCGAGTTGTTGCTCACATCAGCCTCTACCTTAACTTCTCGCTTGCCATTGACGTGGTTGATGCCAATGACCCCGCGCTGAGGCTCAAAAGAAACCAATTCCGAAAGCGGATAAGCATTGCCGCCAGCAAAGCGGACGCGTAAATTATTGAGGTCCGATAAGGTCCTTCGGCTGTCTTCCCCATAGCGGACCCAGACTTTAACTTCGTCTTCGCCCCGCTGCAGTCGCTGCACCTCGCTACCGAAGAAGGCCGCCCGGACCTGGCCCACAATATCTTGCAGATCGAGACCCAGATACTCCGCCTTTTCCCGCAGCCTGATGTTGATCTCTCGCAATCCCTCTTGATTGTTATCCACCACATCCGTCAGCTCAGCAATCTGATTGAGCTCGTCTTTTAGCTCCTGAGTGGCGGCTTCCAGCTGATCGATATTTGACCCGACCAGGCTGACGCTGACGGGCTTGCCAAAAAACGATCGCGCGCCATAGCTGATGACCTCGGCCTCGTCTATGGGCCCTACAGCTTCGCGCAGGGCATTGGCTACGCCCCGTTGGCTGACTTCACCCCGGTCTTCCCCAGGTATGAGGGCTACATTGACCGACCCTTGATAAGTCGTAGGGCCAATCCTGACCTCCACTCGCTCGACCAGATCTTGCGCTCCGCCATAGGCTTCCTGGCTGATGCTGTCGTTGACTACCTCAGCTCCAGCGGCAATACGATTTAACAAGGCTCGAGTGCGCTCCTCAGGTGTACCGGCTGGTAGCTGCAAGGTGACGTTCACATCATCACCTTCGATGATGGGGAAGAAGGTCGTCTTGACAAACCCACCGCCAACCATACCGAAACTAACCAGTAAAACGGCAAAGCAGACGCAAAGAGCTATCCACGAACTGCGCATAGACGATCGCAGTACAGGACCGTACAAGCGGTCGCGCATAAAGTCCATGAGCTTATCAAACGTCCTCTGGACTCTATTGGGCTTGGCGTCTGGGTCCAGCGCCTTGGAGTGTGCAACATGGGTAGGCAAGATCACCGCCCCTTCTACGAGCGAGAAGACCAGCGAGAAGATGACGACAATAGACATCTCGCGGAAAAAATCACCGAGTATGCCGTCGATAAAGAAGAAGCTGCTAAAAGCCAGAACGGTGGTTACGATAGCGGCAAAAACCGCACCCAAAACATTCATTGTGCCGTCTATGGCCGCTCGTATTCGGGGAATCCCTCGCTCGTGGTAGCTGTATATATTTTCACCTATCACAATCCCATCGTCGACCAATATTCCGATGACGATGATCATGCCAAAGAGTGAAATTACATTTAGTGTGACGTCCAGGGCTGCCGCAAAAATGAACATCCCGGCAAAGCTGATTGGGATGGATAAAGCCACCCAGAAAGCCAGCCGCCAGTGCAGAAATACCGCCAGCAATAGGGCAACGATAAAGAAGCCCTGAATGCCGTTCTTCTGCAACGTACTTATACGCTGATTGAGCACGATACTCGCATCATCTATGATGGCTGCCTGTATGTTTTCGTGTCCAGCGTTGAAGTCTTCGATATATGCCCTCACCTTCTCGGTGATCGACAGCATATCTTCTTCTAGGGTGTTCTGCACCTCGATATTTACCGATGGGGTTCCATCCAGGTAACGTCGATTGGGCTGGTCTGCCCAGCGGTCGCGAACTGTTGCTACCTGGCTCAGTAGAACCACACCTCCTGCCGGAGTGGACTTGACCACGGTGCTGCGTAGTCCATCGGAATAGTAATCCTTGTTGCGAGCGCGCAGCAGCAGTTCCTCTTCTTCTCCTTTCACCGTTCCGCCCGTCAGATCTATATTATTTCGCCTGATGGCATCAGCCGCTTCCTGAAACGTCATTCCATAAGCCTGGAGATCATCTTCTCTAAAAGCAATCTCGATTTCCTCTTCTGGAAAGCCCGATAGGTTTATTTTTGAAATCCCCTCCATGGCCAGCAGGTCGTCTTCTACCTGGCGGGCTTCGGCTTTGAGCAACTCCAGACTAGCCCCATCTCCGTACAAGGCAAAGCTGATGGCTCGCCCCAGCGACTCTTCCTTATAGACTACCGGCGGCTCCATGCCTGCCGGGAAGCTGCTGATCCGGTCAACTTCATTCTTGACATCCTGCAAGATGATGTCTGTATCGTACTCTTGCAACACCTCTATGTCGACCGAGCCGCTATTCTCAGAGCTCACGCTCGTGTATCGCTCTATGCCGGTCAGTCCTTTCAGGTTTTCCTCAATCTTATTGATGATGCCCTCTTCCACTTCTTCCGGGCTGGCGCCAGGATATACGATGCGGACAAATATTCTCCGACTCGGTGTTTCCGGGAAGAAGGTCGACTTCATCTGGGCCAGACTAAAGGCCCCGACAATCAGCAGGCCGAACATGATGAGGTTGGCTGCTACGGGAAACTTGACAAAATATTCTATGAATCTGCGCACCTCAGCTTACTTTCTGGTTAGCGTATCGGTGCGAGTCGTCTTCACCTTCATCCCATCGTAGGCCCCGGCCACATCGGTCGTCAGCAGTTGGGTACCGTCGGGCAGGCCGCGTACGATCACCGTTTCTCGATTGATTTTTTGGACTTCCGCAGGTCGGAGTCTCAGCAGGCTATCGTGTTCTACCACGAAGACCTGGTTGTCTTCCGTTAGTAGATCGCGGTCTATCTCGGTGGCGTTGTCGAAGGTCGTAGCCTGTGCCTCCCCGCGCAAGTACATGCCTTCTCTCAGGTTTTCTCCACGCACTCCGATATAGACCGTCACCGTCTGCGAGGATGGGTCTATCTGATCGCTGATCCGCTTCACCTGGCCCGTCCAGTTGCTGTTCAAATCCTCGCTATACAGGGTAACCGAGCCATTACTTTGTAGGTATTCGAGCTGCGATAGCGGTACGGTTGCAGCCAGTTCGTAGTAGCCCGTGGCCATCAGTTCTCCTATCTGTTGCCCAGCCCTCACCACTGCACCCTGGTCGATGCTGGTCGCTGTCAGTACGCCACCAAAAGGCGCGTAGACGGTATACTTGCTCAGTCGGTCTTCCAGACTTTTGATGCTGTAATACTGGCTGTAAATGTTGCGGCCGACCAGAAATAGCTTTGCGCTTTGATCGCTCACTTCAGGCAGTTCTTTCAGCTCCGCTTCAATATCGTAGTCGGTCAGATAAGTCTCCCATAGGGCTGCCGTCTCGGCATAGTCTATACGCAAGTCGGGCATAGCACCGGCGATGGCGTTCATCAGGCTTGCTCGCTGAGATTGTAGGTTCAGGCGGGCTTCGGTATCGTCTATCCGAAGCAAGACCGACTCGTTGGGAAAGTAAGTCCCGACCTTAAAAGGCCGTCCGGTTTCCTGTACTGTTCCACCGACTTCGGTAAACAGGGCAATCTTATTGTAGGCCTGCAGCTGACCCTGCACTTCCAGGGTAGAGCTGATGCGGCCGTTCTGAATATTAAGCGTCTCGACCGTCGCAATTCGCTTAACTTCTGGTTTCTTGGGTGGCTCTTCCTTCTGGCCCGAAATGAAGTTCATGGCTCCAAAGCCCATGGCGATGATGCCTACGCCTATGAGAAAAACCAATATTCGCCTAATGGTTAGTTTATTCATGCCGCTTAGTGAGGATGCCTATGCAAGTAACCTGCGGCTACTTGCATGGGCTTTAATGATCATCTAGCATGAATGCCTAAGACGGCAGCGAGGTTTAAATTAGGCGGGGGAATGGACAATTTAGGTGTATCCAAAAATCCTTAATGATCTACTTCACAACCATCAATTCTTGATAAGCTTCCCTGTACCGATCTGACCATTTCCAAGAATTGCTTTGAAAGAATACACCCCCGCTGGAAGCGTGCTGGTATCTAGTCGAATAGTATCATTGGCCATCCCTTCATACCGAAGGATTATTCTACCACTCAAGTCGTATAAAATCAAATCATCTATTTGATCTGGCGCTGAAAAATTAATGTATTGGTCTACCGCAGGAGTTGGAAATACCTCGATTAGTCTTTCCACAGTTTGAGACTCTCTAGTAGAATTGACTATGCCGCCATAAAAATCTTCAATTTCATTTGCCGCTTCAATCATATTTGCAACAGATGGGCAAGGGTGTGGCTGATCTAGAAGGGCAATAACGGCAAAACAGAAACTTATTTTATCGCCCTGCATAAGATCAACGGGGCCATAGTTCATCATTAGGCGCCTGTCACCTCCTGGATTATTTGTATTGCATTCAATCCATGGGCCATTTCCTGTTTCCGAGCCATCAAAAGCATGCGAAGCCATTTGAGAGCTCGTCTGGAACCCATTGCCTCCCAGGGTGAGAGGAGTTCCACCTCTCCATCTTCCAGTCATCAAGTTGTACCGCCCCGATTCAGTTGTAGCTTCTCCTATTGGCGAGTTAGGATTTCCTCCCACAGTGTAAGTAAATGAACTAAAGGGGATTTCTTCTCCCTCTGATGTCTCGGCTAATAATGTTTTAAATGCTACATTGGGTATGTCCGTTCCATAGGCCGGCACATTAAATGGGCAATTTAAATCATCGAAATTATCTGCATTATATACATATGCGAGGTTCTCATCTGGTGCACAGCCTACATAGTCATCTGTGAAACATCCAAGATCGACATCTACCCAAAGCGTAAAGTAAAAATCACTTAGGGGTTCAGAATTCTTATAAATCATTTCATATTCATAAAAGGTAGTCAGGTCCAGAGGCTCATCCATAAAAGAATACGCAAACGCATTTGCTCGTATTTCCATGCCCAGCGGTTCACCGCCAGTATTTCGGTGTACATTCCCTGCATCATTGTAAACCCACCAAAACTGTTCATCTCCTTTTGCAATCGGATAGTCCCCCGACTCTGGTTCATATACGCCATTATCATTTCTATCAAAAAATGGGGCGGAAACACTGCCGTCAAACAAGCCAGAAAAGCCTGGGAAATTTTCGTAATACTCATTCCCTGCCCCTGGCCATTCTAGTATTTCTTGGATGATGCCACCATCAATTTGTCCATCTAATTCATAATCGGTAATAAAATCATTTACCATTGAAGCTTCCAATCCAAAAAACTTATCCCAAGCATCGCATGATTCACTATCGGTTGCAGCCTGATTCAAAGAAAGTGGGCCTGTATAAAAGTCGAAATCTCCACTTGACCTACCATATTCTTGAGCGGCTAGTCTTAGTTCTCCGTCAACTGTATTTCCCGCTATCCAAAGGCCTCCTGAAAATATGACAGCCCTTTCTTCGAGAATGTTCTGACCGGGAACAATATACCTTCCATCGCTACCATCCCACCAAAGATCTCCTCCAGTCAACAACCGCGCTCGGGCATTATTTGCTGCTAAGTCAGCTGCTGCTAATGGGTTGGAACAAGGTTGATTCTGGGTAAAACCCTGCTCAGTAAATGAAAATACTACAAAGAGAAGGATTACTTTTAAATAGGTGCTCATTTAAATTCTGTTTAGTTCCAAATATAAAAATTAACAAATAATTATTCATTGCTTATTGAAAATAAAGATCTACACTTTAGATATCATCATGTTATTGATCAGCTATAATTCAATCGGATCCTCCGTCTAAATGTCTAATCCACGCTTGAAGGTAAAAATCTAATGGCCTTTAAAATTGTACACACCTACAATAGGCATCAGCGAAAATTCCTTTGCTGCTTCAATTTTCACACAACGCGACTGAAATATTAGAATTGGAAATAATAACTGCTTGGCATGCGCATTCACGCCAACATTTCTAGTTGCGCATTAGCCCACTCCTCCCCTTCGGTGATAGTCGCTACGACCTTATATGGCGCCGGCTGCTTTTGAAAGCTAAAGATCGACTTAAGTACCCCGCGCATTATGGTTCCCGGAATTACGTAAGCAACACCTACGCAGTATTGACTGATTACCTCCTGGTTCTCCTTCATCCAATCTGCCTGCTGTCGCTGATATTTCAGGCTCGGAACCGGTGCTTTGCTCAATTCAAAAACCAGCGCAAAGGGTTTTCTAGGCGCGTAGTTGCGATCCAGTTCCGCCAGGTACTCGGCAAAATTTTCCGGAGTCGCTTTAGCTCCCGTAAAACGTATGACGATAAGCGGTAGCTGACTACGGTCAAACTCGGCATAGGTAGACATGGACAAAAAGGGATTGTTTGATCCACCTAACTCTGATACGGGATTATGGTTAAGTGGGATTGGGGTTTTTATGTGGGAATGTCTGCTCACATTAGGTGTAAAACCTCTCCCTAGGTCCTCAGGGGTGAGGCCA
>JBCBVN010000178.1:0-8718 GCA_039817625.1 Bacteroidota bacterium | reverse complement strand
ACACTGGCTGATCAGGCCATCCACCCGATAGAAGATGTGCTGGAATTCGATAATGACTGGCCGACGGTAGTCGAGCGGATAAGGGCTAGCGAAGATTATCCAAAGCGTTTCCGCGCAGCTTTTGGCATCGATTTCAAATCGGAGATTACCAGAGAGTTAGTGACCAATGCCATTGCTCAATTTGAGTCGACGATTATAAGTGATAATACCAGATTCGATCAGTACAACTATCTAAACGAAGGTTTTCCCACGCCTGAGGAAACGGATGGTGCAGAATTGTTCTTTATCGAGTTTGCACAAGCCGGGCAATTACACCCTGGTTGTAGCCATTGTCACAACAAGCCCAGCTTCGGGAGTAACCGGTTTTTCAATACAGGACTCGATACCGTAGCTACACTCAACGACTTTCCAGACCTGGGTCGCGGGGGAGAGACCGGTAATATATTCGAAAATGGAATGTTCAGAGCGCCTACACTTCGCAATATCAGCCTTACGGCTCCATATATGCACGATGGCCGATTCAATACCCTGGAGGAAGTCTTAGACCACTACGCTTCGGGTGGACATCCTACAGAAAACAGAGATCCAAATATCACCGGTTTCCCTCTGACACAGCAGCAAAAAGAGGCATTAATTGCATTCATGGAGAGCCTTGTAGATGAGGAATTGATCACGGATGAGCGTTTCAGCAACCCTTTTGAAGAGTAAGTGAGTAAAAAAGTGAGAAAATTTTAGTGTTTTTTGACCTGCGGAAGGTTAAAAATTATTCACACAAATTTTGATATACAAATCTGATTATCAGCTATTTGTGATTTTTTAAGCTATCTGTTTCTTTCACTTTTTGTCATTTTTGTCTTTCAGCCAGGCCAAATATTGCCCGATCATTGTATTGTCAAACGAAAGCAAAGGCGGCTAACGAGTCGCTAGCGAAATACACAACAACATCCCGATATAGTAAGTCAGGTTCGGCCAAGTACCAATTTGCCTTACTAAAACTAAAGGTTTAGGACATAGTCCGCACTACGAGATTACCGAGCTTTTCGCTCGTTTTCGCAATAATTCATGAGATTACGATTTTCAGGGTCGTACCATGCTGGGGAGCAAGGTACGACCTATTTTTTTGCGTATACCCCTCCTTCTTGACCGTTCCCTGCTCTAATTCTACCGCAGCTTGTGTAATTGGTCTATAAAGCTTTACTTTGTCGTAAATACATTTGTCGCTTGAGCGACTGATTTCGGCAGCATTATCTACCCTCCCATATTATTACCTGCCGTCATCTACTCTTAAATAGAACTGAGTACTCACTCAGAGCATATCGCATCCAACCTCCCCTTCTTCCTCATATCACGTGTAGTTCCCCTTCTGTTCTCTAACTGCTACAACTTGAATAGCTGTAGCCCTTCACTGTATTTGACATGCAGGAACACACTCTTCGTGTCGGATTAGCATATTCACTAACTATTCTATAATCTCATTATGCCAAGAACTATACTTTCAAGTTTACGATGCGGTATACTCACAGCTCTGGTACTCTTTAGCACTCAAGGACTTATTGCTCAGCTTACTGTCGAATTAGATGGGATAGATCCAATTTGTTTCGGACTAGCTTCTGGAAGCATCACTTCAACGGTATCGGGAGGAACCATACCATACACATATAACTGGTCTACTGGGGATGAGGAACCCTTTATTGATAACCTTACTGCTGGCGACTATAGCCTTACGGTCACTGATGCCGATGGAGCCATGGGTACGGCATCTATCACTTTGATAGAACCTCCATTGGTAACACTGGATGTCAGTTCAGACCAAAATTGCTCTGCTCCTTTTACCCTTACGGCCGATGCCGGAGGTGGTGTCGGGGATTTTATCTACAACTGGAGTACAGGAGAGGATACCCCTGAAATAATGGTCAACGATGAAATTGAATACTGCGTAACCGTGGTAGATGGGAATGGCTGTGGTACGTTTGAGTGTATAACACCAGAGTCTGATCCACCATCGGTTGAAGTAGTCGCTGTAGATGTGCTTTGCTTCGGAGATGAAAATGGCAGCCTTACAGCAACTGGCAGCGAAGGCCAGCCGCCTTACTCTTTCTCCTGGAGCAATGGCGATGAAGGAGCTACGATCACTGATCTTGCCCCCGGGAGCTATACCGTTACACTTACTGATGCCAATGGATGTACAGGAACCGCTACCGGAACGGTCAATGAACCCCCGCTATTGACAACAGAAACAACCAGCCAACACGATGTCTGCCCCGGTGAAGCCACGGGCAGTGCCTTTACTAATCCATCTGGCGGTACGCCTCCGTATACCTACCTGTGGTCTACAGGGGCTGTGACTCAGGGGATTGCTACCTTGCCCGGTGGGACATATTCTGTTACAGTTACAGATGCCAATGGATGTACTGTAGTAGATGACGTGGTCATTACAGAGCTCGATGGCCCTGAAGTGATGATAGAAGGTGGGCCAGTAATATGTGGGGAAGGAAACACCATTGAGCTTACGGCCGTGGCTACCGGCGGAACTGGAAATTACCAGTTTGAGTGGAGTACAAATGAGTTTACTCAAACGATCACTGTTGGCCCGGGAACTTACTCTGTGACAGTAGAAGACGGCAATGGATGTACTGATGAAACCTCTATTACCATCACAGTAGTGGATGTGAGTATTGAATTAAGCGCTACGGATATTCTTTGTAATGGAGACGATAATGGAACCGCTACAGTAGAAGTGAGTGGTGGAGATACCCCCTATACTTTTCAGTGGAGTAATGACGAGGATACGCAGACCATAACCGGGCTAGAGCCTGGCACGTATTCCGTCACCGTTACCGAAGCCAATGGTTGTAAGGCTATAGGATCAGTAACCATAAACGAGCCACCACCGCTGGAAATATTTGGTGTAGTTGGAAATCCACTTTGTGCAGATGACGACGACGGGACCATCGATATTACCGTCACGGGAGGAACCCAACCCTACACCTACGACTGGTCTGACCTTCCTGGCAACGACGACCCGGAAGACCGAGACAACTTAACACCAGGCACTTATATGGTCTTAGTAACAGATGCAAATGACTGTACCGTAAGTGCCACTTACACGGTGGAAGAACCAGACGATATATCCTTGGAGCTGATGGCCACCGATGTGTTGTGTGCCGGCGACGAGACCGGTAGTATAGAGGTGACTGTCGCGGGTGGAACCCCACCTTATACCTACGATTGGTCTGACCTGCCTGGCAATGATGATCCTAGTGATCGCAATAATTTATCTGCTGGTACGTATACCGTCACCGTTACCGATGCCAATGGTTGTACCGCTACAGCTTCAGCTACCGTGAATGAACCTCCCGCATTGACGATAGACTTAGATGAGTCGGATTTACTCTGCAATGGAGATGACAATGGAAGCATAGACGTCACCGTCGGAGGTGGAACACCTCCTTATACTTACAACTGGTCTGACCTGCCTGGCAATGATAATCCGGAAGATCGAGCCAATCTGAGTGTAGGCACCTACACGGTTGAAGTCACCGATGCCAATGGCTGTACAATATCGGGATCTGCTACCATCAATGAACCACCAGCCCTGAATATTATCGGGGAGGTAGAAGACCCACTTTGTGCAGACGATGATGCAGGGTCTATAGATATTACGGCAACTGGAGGTACTCAGCCCTACACCTACGACTGGTCGGACCTTCCTGGCAATGATGACCCGGAAGATCGCGATAATCTGTCAGCAGGTACTTATACGGTCTTGGTGACTGACGCAAACGACTGCACGGTAAGTGCTACGTTTACTATCGAAGAGCCCGACGATATAGTATTAGAGCTTATGGCCACCGATGTCCTCTGTGCTGGCGATGAAACCGGTAGTATAGAGGTGACTGTCGCAGGTGGAACTCCTCCCTACACCTACGATTGGTCTGACCTGCCTGGCAATGATGATCCTAGTGATCGCGATAACCTATCTGCCGGCACGTATACTGTCACTGTTACCGATGTCAATGGTTGTACCGCTACGGCTTCAGCTACGGTAAGTGAACCTCCCGCATTGACGATAGACTTAGATGAATCGGATTTAATCTGCAACGGAGACGATAATGGAAGCATAGACGTCACCGTCGGAGGAGGAACACCTCCTTATTCTTACAACTGGTCTGACCTGCCCGGCAATGATAACCCAGAAGATCGTGCCAACTTGAGCGTAGGCACCTACATGGTTGAAGTCACCGATGCCAATGGCTGTACAATCTCGGAATCTACGACCATCAACGAACCGCCAGCCCTGGAAATAGAGGTTGACGAAACTGATGTGCTCTGTAACGGTGATGCTACAGGTGCTATAGATATAACGGTTGTAGGAGGCACCCAGCCTTATACTTATGATTGGTCGGATATTCCGGGCAATGATGACCCTGAAGATCGCAGCAATCTCCAGGCAGGAACATATACTGTAGAGGTAAGTGATGCCAATAACTGTATTGCATTTGCGACCATCACAATTAATGAGCCAACGGCCATAGATATAGATGGCTTAGTGACGGATGTGGACTGCAACAGTCATGAAACAGGGGAAATCGATATTACTGCCTCTGGGGGCACTCCACCTTATACATATAACTGGTCGGATTTAGCTGGAAGTGATAATGAGGAGGATCGAGATAACCTGGCAGCAGGTACGTACACGGTAGTCGTAACCGATGCCAATTCTTGTACAGCCACTGCTTCATATACGGTCCAAGAACCCCCTGCCCTTGAGTTGACTGCATCAATTGTAAACGCAGTATGCAATGGAGATGATAACGGTTCTATAGACATCACAGCTTCTGGGGGTACGCCACCCTACACTTATGACTGGTCAGACTTGCCAGGTGTCAACAATGAAGAGGATCGAGATAATCTTCCTGCCGGGAGCTATACCATTACCGTGATTGATGCCAACGACTGTGAGCAGTCTGCCACTTTAATCATTACGGAGCCAGAGGCGATCGTTGTTAGTGCTCAATTGACTGACGTCCTTTGTGCTGGAGAAGCTACTGGAACCGTTACCGTTTTTGTTGATGGAGGAACAGGTCCCTACACCTATGATTGGTCAGATCTGCCCGGTGATGACAATCCTGCCGACCGTGATGATTTGAGCGCCGGCACCTACACCCTGATTGTGACAGACCAGGCTGGCTGTACAGGGTCGACAACCATTACCATTTCAGAACCACCTTTACTCACTTGTGTGGTCGAAATCCTTCAGCAACCGACCATGGGTAATAATGGTAGCCTGACGGTTATACCTGATGGTGGTACCCTTCCTTACGCTTTTGAATGGAGCACGGGAGATATGACTCAAACTATAGATGGATTAGCGTTGGGTACCTACTCCGCTACAGTGACTGATGCCAATGGATGCACAACGATTTGTAGTGCTACACTTGATCCCTGTATCTTGAATATCGAAGATCCGGGTACCATCGGGTTCGATCAGGAAATATGTGGTCCTGGCAATGTGCCGAATACCTTAGTAGAGGTTACGCCTGCAACTGGTGGCGTAGGTACCATCGAGTACTTGTGGATGTTCAATACAGAAGATCCGGGTCAGGATATCAGTTTCTGGCACCCCATACCCAATAGTAATTCCGTTAACTTCTCTCCGGGACCGTTGCAACAGACAACCTACTTCACCAGATGTGTGCGTAGAGATGATTGTCCTTACTTAGAGTCTAATATAGTTACCATCACGGTAGGTGAGGATGCCGTTGCTGAAATTGATGGGCCTAATTTAGGCTGTGAAGAGGAAGAGATCACCTTTACTTCGGTAGCATCAGGTCCAGGAGCAGACATCAGCTGGTCTGTTACGGGCGATGGAGACATCATCGGGCCAAGCGATCAGGAGAACCTGACTGTAGTATGGGGTAGCTTTGGTATTCATAGTGTATCTCTCACGGTTACGGAAAATGGATGTACCTCAACCAGCAACTTTACCATCAGCGTAGTGAATAACCCAGTGGTTTGCGGTGGCAACTTCACAGCCAATGGCACCGTCAATAGTGTTCCCGACCGCGATGTCACTATAGAGTGGATGCTGCCTGATGATGGATATGCGCTAAGCTTTGACATCGAACACTCTTTGGATGGGGCTGCCTATACCGTGGTGGGTGAGGTCACCGACCCTGCGGTAGTCTTAGGTACTACAGTCTGGTACGAGTTTGACGATGTGGCTCCGTTTAATGGACTGAACTACTACCGGGTTGTAGCCCGTGATGAGCTGGGCAATCATTTGACTTCAAATATCATTGAATTCCAGTTGGCCGAAACAAGCGATAATCAGATGGCCCGAATTTTCCCTAATCCAACGACTGATGGAATGGTTCATGTGGAAATGCTTGATGGAGCCGATGCTACTGCCGATGAAATGGTGGTGGAATTGATTTCTACTACGGGCGGATTGGTCAATAGCCAGACGCTCCAGGCAGGAGCTAATTACTTCGATCTGCCTATCCAGGGTAAGTCTGCCGGTATCTATTACTTGCGCATTACCTGTGGAGATAAGGTAGAAACCCATCGGGTTATGATCAATGAATAATGGTTGCCTGTGCGGAGCTGATTCCAGAGTCTAACTTGAGATTCAGCCCCACACACTGAGCTTTGAGAGTGCATGGCGAGCTGCGTGAAAACGTGGCTCGCTTTTTATTTCTAACTCAAGTTTTCCAAAACCTTAGCAGTAGTACTTCTACTAATAGAAAAATCAGCACGCCCCAGATAAAGTACCGCCAAAGTGGCTGGCCTTCGTTGTTGGTCTGTATGGTACCTATGAGCTCGGCTTCGTTTTGCCCATCCAGGATATTAGCTTTTCCTGCCGTTAGCGTTTCTATTTCTTCTTCGCTGAGGTAGGATAGATCGCTTTCAGCTCGATCAAAATTGAAGGCAAATAAGTCGAGTGGGGCACTATCGTCTAGCAAGAGCTCATAAAAGCCCGACTGCTGGAGCTGCTCATTGATGCTTAGGAAAATACGTTGACCAACAATACGCTGTTCGGGGATGAATTCTCCATCGTTTCCGCTCAGGCGGAATACGCGTTCTGCACTGGCTTGTCGTCTGTTGGTTTCAATCAGTTGATCCCGGCCTATGGTGTAGGACTCAGGACGCTGGCGCCCGGCACTAATGGCCATCTTGTAAAGCATGGGTACAAAGACCTCTGCGTTGAGGCCCAGATTATTGACAGATTCGTCGAGAGGTGAGGTGTTGAGGTAGAGGTGCCCCAGATTGAGTCGGTACTTGGCCAGAGCGATCTGACCATCTCGGTACCGCATGAGCGCCTCAGCTGGTTGGGCTGATTGGCGATTGAGAGTGAAGTTGCCCTGGGTGGTGGGAAGGCGAAGGGCCTGACCTTCGTTTCTGAAAACTCCCTTGAAGACAAATTCGTCATTATTTAGAGAGCTAACCTCGCGTCTGGTTTCTTCGAAATTGGCGAGCCGATCAGCAGGTAGACTAGACAGAAAGCTGCTATAGCTCTGCACGTCGGCTGTTTGAGGCGGGAATAGCAGTACGTTACCCCCATTTTCCATGTACTGTTTGAGCTCATTGGCCAATCCCGAGCTTATTTGAGTCAGGTCAGTTAACACAATGAGTTGGTATTCATTGAGCCGGCCATAGTCAATCTGCTGAGCAGAGAGAAAATCGGGTGCAAATACGGATATACCATTGAGGGCGGCAGCGAGTCTGCGGTCTGCTATACCCGAGTGAATATTGAGTACGGATAATACTTCGCTGGTACGAAAGCTGATCAAATAGCTATCGTCGAACTCGACGGGATAATCCGTGATACGCAGCTCTGCACGTCCCAATCCGGCCTCCGTGATGTTCAGGTTGACGGTGTCGAGTACATAATCTCTTGCCGGAATGCTCAGCTGGCCAACTGGCTTGGTTTGGCCCTGATAGCTCAAACTTAGTCGCAGATCTTCCTGTGCTTCATCGCTGTAGTTGCGCACCCTGACCAGTAGGCTGTTGTTCTGGTTTAGCAAGGGGACCGGGGCTTCGAACCAGACCGAATCTATGGCAATATTGCTTTCGCGGACAGCCCGGAGCGGCACCAGATTCAGCTGTAGCGTACTGTCTACATCGTCATTCAAATCGCTCACTGTTCGCTGGAAATCCGAAAGCTGGTACGCGATTTTGTTGGGGATATTATCCAGGTTCAGGGCAGCTTCTTGTCTGGCTAACACGCTGGATAACAGTCGGGTTTGAGGACCGATTTCCAGCTCTTCGATAAGGTCTATGACTTCTTCCTGCCCGTAAAGACGCTGCTGTTTACCTGAAAAATCATTGCTGAGTAATTGAAATCGATCTTCTACTCCGTAGGCGCGCACGATGTCTTTGGCCCGCCGTTTGGCCATCTCTAATAACGGCAGCTGGTCGGACTCGGCTTGCATGCTGAAGCTGTTGTCTACGTATATACTTACAGCTTTGCGCCCGCGAGCCACCTCTTGCTCTGCAGGAATGAAGGGTTGGGCGAAGGCGAATACCAAGCAGGCAATAGCCAATAGCCTCATTAAGAGTACGAGCAAGTTTCGCAAGCGAGATCGCGCGCTCGTCTCCTCTTTGACCTCCTTTAGAAAAGATACATTACTGAAGTATACTTTGCGGAAGCGTCGAAAGTAGAAGAGATGAATGATGACCGGAATAGCCAGTGCGGCCAAGGCCCAGAGAAATGTA
>JBCBVN010000177.1:0-8733 GCA_039817625.1 Bacteroidota bacterium | reverse complement strand
GAAACTTTCGGGGAAATAATTTCATCCCGTTACTCCTGCTACTAGCAGTCGCACGAGGATCGAAACTTTCGGGGAAAGTTTCGACCTGCGGAAGTCTAAATGGAAGAGACGGTTACAGGCAAGTTAAACCTTGCCTTCTTGCAATTTGGGCCAATGCAAAGCTGCGCCCACATAAAGCAAGGTGTTCATTGCGATTCCAATGGCAGGCGTTTCTCCCTCGTGTAACCAGCTAAAAGCAATGATGCCACCGATATAACTCGCCGCTAAAATGACGCCGAGCAGGCGAGTACGTGGAATGAATATGGCTGCTGCAATCAGAAGATCAACAAGTCCAAGGATGTAGGGTGCCTGAGATGAACCGAATGCCTGAGCAGCCTCTTCTGCACCAATGAATTTGAATATACCTGAAGCGCCAAGCGCCAATCCGATAAGATATACCAGATAGAGACCGATCTTTTGACTAGACATAGTTGGTGGTTTTACAGCTTCAAGGTATTAAAAAGGTGAAAATCACTTTTTGAGGCTCGCCAAGAACTGTCCGACCGACTCCCTGACAGAAGGGTTTTGCCAGCCTTTGGTGAGCTCTTCGGCCATGGGTTCTAACGGTCTATCTACTAGCTTGAGTAGTTGCTTGCGCATGAAAGCTTTGGAACCCTGGAATGTAAAAGGGTTGATGCGGATCATCTTTTGCAAATGCTTCTCCGCCTGCGGCATTACCATCTCCACCTCTACAGATTCATCAACCAAGCCAAGCTCTAATGCTTGATCGCTATTAAACAGGGAAGCTTCCTGAATGGCTTTCCAGGCTCTGGCTTCTCCCAGGTGATAGGCATAGATGTCGCCCATAAGCTCGGGTATAGGCATAGACATTTTGAACTCGTGTAGGCCTACTACGTGCTTTTCTCCTCTGGCCATAACCCGATAATCCGCACATTGCGCAAGGGTAGTTGCGCCTGCTGGTGCATAGCCCGTGATGGCACAAACAAATGGCTTAGAAAAGCGAATCATGGTTTGTAAAGACTGCAAGAAAGCATACCAGAAGGCGTATACGTCCTCCTCATCGGCAAAAGCCAGGCTCATCATGTTTAGACCTGCGCTAAAAGCGTGAGGCCTTCCCGCTAGTATGACACCTCGAACATCCTTGTCGGCTTCCATCTCACTAAAGACCTGATGCAGGTCTTTGGCCAAAGCCAGGTCTATGGCATTGACTTTGCCATTGTCGATTTGGATAATGGCATAGCCGTCCTTTTGAGTGATGTTTAGAGAGGTCATGAGTGATTTTTATGGCGTCAGTTCAAGCTTTTGGACCAACGAATATAAGCCGAAGATGATTTTTATAAATTGCATCTCCAAAACGAACTCGCCATGACCAAGAACGAACTGCTTTCCCGCTTTAATCTCAAACTTCCGGTAGTTGCCGCACCTATGTTTATCTGCTCGCAGATGGCTTTAGTGAAGGCTTGTTGCCAGAATGGTATTGTGGGTACTTTCCCAGCCCTGAATCAGCGCACGACCGAAGGGTTTGAGCAATGGCTAATCGAGCTGAAGGAAGATTTTAAACAATGGGAAGCAGAGACTGGCGAAAAAGCACCGCCATATGGTGTCAACCTGATTGTACACCGATCTAATCCACGCGTGCAAGCAGACATGATGATATGCGTCAAGCACCAGGTCCCCATTATCATCACTTCACTTGGAGCGGTTAAAGAGGTGGTCGATGCAGCCCACAGCTACGGCGGCCTGGTCTTTCATGATGTGACCAATAAGCGCCATGCGCAGAAAGCGATCGACGCCGGAGTAGATGGTTTGATCCTGGTTACTGCAGGAGCTGGCGGACACGCTGGCACCAAGAACCCCATCCCCTTCATTTCGGAGATCCGGGAGATGTGGGATGGCTTGATTTTGCTGGGCGGTGCCATCAGCACGGGTCGAGATGTAGCCACTGCCTTGCAAATGGGCGCTGACCTAGCGTATATGGGTACCCGGTTCATCAATACAGACGAGGCAGTTGCCGACGAGGGTTACAAGCAAATGATTATCGAGGCCGGAACCGACGATGTCGTGTATACCGCCGCTGTTTCGGGCATATATGGGAGCTTCCTGAAGGATAGTCTCAAACAAGCGGGCATTCCCCCGGAAATGTGGAATACTTCTACGAAGATCGATTTGGGCAAAGAGCTGGATTCCGAAGCCAAAGCTTGGAAAACCATCTGGTCGGCCGGACAAGGGGTGGCTGCCATCAAGGACAGCTTGCCCGCCAAAGAACTGATCGATCGACTGAAGGCTGAATTCAGAACTGCAGTAGAAGAGCAGGCCGGACTGCTGGAGCGATATGGATGAGTATCATGAGAGCTGTATGTATACTGGTTGTCATCTTTAGTGCCTGCGCTCGTCAAGAGTCTGGCCCGCCACCACCTTTTTCACCCGAGCAAGAAGCTGCTGTGGCCGCATCGCTCGAAGGTCCGCAGGCGTATTGGGAAGACTGGTTTACTCAGGCAGATTCAGCAGACCTAAACCAGTATTTGAGCTCAGCGATCAGGATTGATGAGGCCGGGCAAGTAGACGCTATAGGGCAGCAGCCAGATTTAATGCTAGAGAAATCTAGCCAAACCTTGCTCAAGCTACAGGCGGTAGGGCGCGATAGCCAGCATGTCTATACGCTACATCGAATAAATCGAGATGAGCAATCGGACCTGGCAGAGCTAGCCATCTGGAACCGTACCCCTGATGGTCCTATGCGAGAGTTGGTGTTTATCGCTCCATATCAGGAGCATATATCTGACTCGGAAGCCATCGCCTCTGCCAGAGATCGCTGGATGCAATATTGTAATGCACACGAGGTAGACCGACTGATCAATGAAGTCTACACGCCCAATGCGCTCTACTACAATCACAAACCGCTGGTCAGAGGCCGTAGGGCACTCATCGATGAATATGCCTACATGGCCAATCCGGAGTATCATCTCTGGCTGGACCCACTGCATCTGGAGGCCGTAAGTGACGACATATATATTGAACTTGGCCAATGCTACGGGAGCTACGGGGGGCAATACACAATCGTCTGGCAGCGGCAGGATAGTGGAGATTGGATGGTGCTTTTTGATAGTAATAGGTGAACGGAGCAACCTTTTTATTTTAAAGAATGTTTGTTAACTTGAACGAATAATGTTTTTTTGTTCAAGTTAACGAATAATGAAAAGGGCTAAACTCTTGCCGAAACGGCAACGTATCCTTGAACGATTAGGTGAAAACCTGCGTCTGGCTCGGCTTCGTAGGAACCTAACTATGGAACAGGCTGCAGAACGAGCCAATATTGGGCGCACGACCCTTTGGAAACTAGAGCGAGGTGAGGCCAATGTGAGACTCGAGGCTTTACTGCTTGTTTTATCAATCTATGGCCTGCAAGATGACATGCTGCTACTTGGACAAGATGATGAGTTGGGCCGAAAGTTGCAGGATATTGAGTTGCTCAAATAATTGAGCTAATGAAGAAGATTATTGTATATGCACATTGGGCAGGGCTGACCAATCCCATAGAGATAGGCGTTCTCAGGGCAGAATCACTTAGAGGAAAAGAGATATTTTCATTTTCCTACGACAAGGACTGGCTCCAGGCAAGGAGATTTGGGCAGCTTGATCCAGACTTGCAATTCTTTTCAGGGCCACAATTCATTGCAGATGATAAGTCGAACTTTGGCCTGTTTGCTGACTCATCTCCGGATCGTTGGGGGCGGGTCCTAATGAAAAGAAGAGAGGCTTTAATGGCACGCGAAGAAGGTAGACCCGCTCGTACTCTTCTAGAAAGCGACTTTCTGCTGGGTGTAAATGATGAAACTCGAATGGGAGGTCTGAGATTTAAGACGACACCCACTGGACCATTTCTGGCAAGCCTCCCTAATCTAGAGATTCCTCCAATAACGAATATCAGAAAACTCGAACAAGCTAGTCTTCAGATAGAGGGTGATGGCTTTTTCTCTCACCCAGAAGCAAAGCTTTGGCTAAACCTATTGGTTGCCCCAGGCTCATCACTTGGAGGAGCAAGGCCAAAAGCTAATGTCAGAGATACGAATGGGCATATATGGATTGCTAAATTTCCAAGTAGAAATGACGAATGGGATATTGGTGCCTTCGAATACCTGGTCAACAATCTGGCAAAAGAGGTCGGAATCGCAACCACAGAAACCAAGGCAAAACAGTTCTCTCAAAAGCATCACACATTTCTCAGCAAGCGCTTTGATAGAAACGCAAATGGTGATCGCGTCCATTTTGCATCTGCAATGACGCTACTTGGCTATAAAGATGGATATAGTGCTGCTGAGGGTGGAAGCTACTTTGAACTTATAGAATTTATTGAACAATATGGAACTCGCTCAAATGAGGATATTCGAGAGCTATGGCGTAGAATTGTTTTCTCTGTACTCATTAGCAACACCGATGATCATTTGCGCAACCATGGGTTCATCATGGAAGATGGTGGCTGGCGATTATCTCCAGTTTATGACATAAATCCTAATCCCTATGGACAGGGGCTCAGCTTAAACATATCTGAGGAAAGCAACAGCTTGTCGCTAGAGCTGTGCCTAGAAGTCGCTCCCTATTATAGATGGCAGACCAAAGCCGCAGAAGAGTTTATTCGAAGTGCTTCTACAATTATTGGCAAATGGAGAATAATTGCCAATCGGTTGGGTATTTCCAGTACTGAGCAGACTCTGCTGGCTAGCGCTTTCGAGCATTCATGAGAACCTATAACCAGCACTGAGCAAATATTTTATTCAGGTCTTCAGCATCTCCCACCAAAGCTCTTTTCGCTCCACATCTTCTTCCATTCTCACCAATTCGCCCAGCTTTGGCAAGCTATAATCAAGCCCTTGATCTATGGCTGATTTTACGAAGTCTTGAGCGGGCTCCCACCACCTATGTTGGTAGGAAAGCGAAAAGCCAGCCCAGTGATACGGCATGGCCCGAGTAGCGCCTACATCCAACGCTGCTTGTACCGCCTGGTCCGGAAATAGATGTACATCCGGCCAGTCATCGTTGTACTGGCCACACTCGACAAAGGCGTAGTCAAAAGGCCCCAGGCGGTTTCCTACTTCTTTGAAATGGCTGCCATAACCACCATCGCCACTGAACCATAAGTTAGCCCCATCGCTCTTAAATACCCAGCCACCCCAAAGACTTTTAAAACGATCACTCAGGCCTCGACCGCTAAAGTGCTTACTCGGTGTAAAGCTGATCTCTAATCCGCCGAAGGACTGACGGTCCCACCAGTCAAATTCTTGTATCCGATCAGCATCTACACCCCATTTGACCAAATGGCGTTTTACGCCTAAGGCTACGGCAAATTGCCTGGTCTTATCCTTTAGTTTATCGATGCTGGCCATGTCTAAGTGATCGTAATGATCATGCGACATCAGCAACAAATCAATCTCTGGAAATTCGTCTATCAGGTCTAGGGTGCCACTCGAAAAGCGGCTGGTGGCAATGGGGGCAATGGGGGTCGTATTTGGCCCGAGCATCGGATCTATGAGGACGGTCAGTCCAGCCGTACGCATCAAAATAGCGGCGTGTCCATACCAAATGAAAGAGGCAGCCCCATCTTCCTGCATAAAAGCCTCCAAGTCGAAAGGTAAAATAGGTAGTGGGTTTTCCGGTTCCCGCCCTTTGCGATTGGTCAGCTGCTTGTAGATCATCTTGGGCATATCCAGCAAATTGCCGCCCAGGCTGAATGCCTCTAAATTCTGAAAACGACCGTTTTCCCAATTAGGCGATTGGGCGTATCTGGCCAGGTCTGATTTGCTGATTCTGCTGCCGAATTGGCGGAGGAAAGATTTCACGGGGGGAAGGTAAATAAAAAAGCCGCTCCGAAACTTCAGAGCGGCTTTTGTAGACCTACAAGGACTCGAACCTTGAATAACAGAACCAAAATCTGCTGTGTTGCCAATTACACCATAGGTCTATACATGCTTGAGGAAAACAATTTCCTTTCACAGCGGGCGCAAATATACGTTCTTTAACGAGCGACCACAAGTAGACAACGAGAAAAATTGAGAAGAAGTTTCTCTGATTACCCGGGAAGCTTAAAAGGCGACCAGCTCCAGGCAAGCATCTACAACGTCGGCTACCTGGGGTTTAGCGGCGTAATCGCCGTTGTCGCCATAAGCCGAACGGTTGGCGACGGCAGAAAGGGTGCGCGCTGGTGCATCGAGGTAGCGATAGCCGCCCTGGGTTTCGAGCACCTCGCGTTGCAGGTAGGCAGACGTACCGCCCGGCACATCTTCATCGACGATCAGTAGTCGATTTGTTTTTTGGAGCGAGCGAAGAATCCGGTGCTCCAGATCGAAGGGCAGCAAAGTTTGCACATCGATCAGTTCTACCTGGACACCCATTTTCTGAAGCCTTTCTGCTGCGGTATCGCAGATACGCGCACAGGCTCCGTAAGTCAGAAGCGTGATGTCGTCCCCTGCTCTTAAGACTTCGGGTACACCCAGCGGCACCTTGTGCTCAGACAGGTTGTCGGGCAGGTTCTCCTTTTGACGGTAGGCGTTCAGAACTTCCACCACCAGGGCCGGATCATCACCTGCCAGCAGGGTATTGTACATGCCGGTGGCCTGAACTGAATTTCTGGGCACACAAATGTGCATACCGCGCAAGCTATGTACCAGTGGTGCCAACAGAGAACCGGAGTGCCAGATGCCCTCCAGTCGGTGGCCTCGGGTACGAACGATCATCGGAGCACGCTGCTGGTTTTTTGAACGCCAGCGCAAGGTCGCCGTATCATCGGCCAATAGTGGCAAGGCGTAGTAAATGTAGTCGAGGTATTGTATCTCGGCTATGGGCCGAAGACCGCGCATAGCCAGGCCCAAAGCCTGTCCCAGAATGGTCCATTCGCGAATGCCCGTATCAAAGACACGTGCTTCACCATACTTTTCTTGCATGCCTGCAAACCCCTGGTTGACATCGCCTATGTAACCTACGTCTTCTCCGAAAGCTAAAAACTCGGGGATTTCCTCAAACTTGGCGTCGAAAAACCGCTGAAAGATCTCGTAGGCATTCAGCATAGGAGAATCATCAGAATAGGTAGCTGGAACCGGCTGCACTTGCAAAGGAGACAGTGGCCCCTCGCTGGTCAGCTGGCCATTCATGATGGTACGCAGTCTGTCTCTTTCCCGACTGACCCACTTGGCCAATAGCGATCCGTGATCCCCTAGTTGATGGTCTAGGTGTAGGGCTTTTCTGGCCAGCTCTATAAGCTCGGATTCGATGGGAATATTGAGTCCCTTGATTTCGGCAATGATTTCCTGGCTTTCAGCGCCGCCAGACTGCATGAGTGCTACCAGCTCATCGCGCTTGATCTCCAGTGGGTCGGTAAAGTTCTTCCAGGCTCTGGTCCTGGCTTCGCGCACGTCGGTTTTAGCCCGCTTTTCGATCTCATCCAGTTCTGACTTTTCCGCTCTGTCGGTACCTTCAATCCACAGTCGAAATTGACGAATGGCATCCCAGTCTTTCTCAAATTGCATGCGGGCTTCGTCCTTGTAGCGCTCGTGAGAGCCACTGGTCGAGTGCCCGAAAGGCTGAGTCAGTTCCTTGACGTGAATCAGTGCAGGACGGTGGGTCTCGCGGCACTTGTCAGCAGCTTCGACAAACAAGTTGCGCATCCGCTCGTAGTCCCAACCTTCTATTTCATAGATGTCCAGACCGTTGGAATCTCCTTCGGCCTGCATGCCGGCCAGTGCTGCTGAAATGCTGCCCTTGGTCGTTTGGTACTTGGTAGGTACCGAAATACCATAACCGTCGTCGGCTACTATGGTGATCATGGGGGCCTGCACGACTCCGGCGGCATTGATCGATTCCCAGAATACACCTTCGCTGGTAGAAGCGTCGCCGATCTCTGTCCAGCATACCTCATTTCCATTGTCGCTGTGCGGGTTGTCGATCAGCTGGTCATTGAGATCGCGGTAGACCTTAGAGGCAAAAGCCAGTCCAAGCCCACGCGGCATTTGGCCACCTGTAGGCGATGTGCCACTGGATGCGTTCAGCACGCTGTTTTTCAGCTCCTTCCACGCTCCGGTTTCTGGATCGAAAGCGGGCGTAGCCAGGTGATTGTTCATTTGCCGACCGCCACTAAATGGATCGTTGGCCGAGTCGGCATACAGCTGAGCGAGCAGATCTTCGACCTGCGTAAGTCCTAAAGACAAAAGGAGGGTCTGGCCGCGATAGTAGTCGGCACGCCAGTCACCAGGTCTGACGGCATGTGCCATGGCCACCTGATAAACCTCTTTTCCGCCGCCACCGATACCAAATTTTGCGCGGCCCGTCAAAACATCACGTCGAATGTATTTGCTGACTTCCCGGCTCACGCAGCAGGTGTAGTAATCCTGCAGTATAGAATCGCGATCAAAAGTCTTTTGGGTGGGACTCACCACAGGCTTATCGCTCTTTTTAGCGGCTCTTTTTTTGGTTTCCATCGGTAGTATTAAGGCCTGGTTCCTCGCTCACTGAGCAAGATATTAAACCGAATTTTGGCACATCCGGTTTGAAGAAAGGTACGACAAATGACGCCTAGAAGCAAATTTCATTTGGTTGGCACCCCTTGTTTTCGGGGGCTGACCTTCTTTTTATTTTGCACTTCCGCAGGTCGGCTACTTGGCCGTTTGGCAATTATTTGAGTGCTACCAGTTATAATTTTATAAAATGCGATGAAAAAAATTGGCTTTTTTCTAGAGCAGATTAGCC
>JBCBVN010000176.1:0-8734 GCA_039817625.1 Bacteroidota bacterium | reverse complement strand
GATGGCGATAACGACCTTGATGTTATGATCACTGGTGCGAAAGAAAATTTTGATGCGATCAGTAATTTATATACCAATGACGGAAATGGAAATTTCTCAGAGAGTATCGACAATTCCTTTACAGGGGTAGGACAAAGCTCCATTGCTTTTGCTGATATAGATGGTGATAATGACCTGGATTTATTCATCAGCGGACAGAACATTTCAGAAACCCCGGCTTTCATTGCCAAGCTGTACATAAATGACGGAGGAGGTACTTTTACAGAGGTAGTCGGAACACCATTCACAGGCGTTTTCAACAGCTCAATAGCTTTTTCAGACATAGACGGAGACAACGACCAGGACTTACTCATTACGGGGCAGCCAAGTCCTGCTTCCTTTTCTACAACACTTTACACAAACGATGGGCAGGGAAATTTTACGGAGGTAGCCAACTCTCCTATTGCAGATGTCGGATTTGGCTCAATTGACTTTGCCGATGTGGATGGAGATGGTGATGAGGATCTGCTTATAACTGGCTTTACGGAATTCGGTAATCCTGTATCTGTTCTGTACACAAATGACGGAACAGGAAATTTTGAAGAGGTAATGAATACCCCTTTTGAGGATGTTGGCTTTAGTTCAATTGCCTTTGCCGATATAGATAATGACAATGATCAGGATGTATTAATCGCAGGATTTGGGGTAAATACGAGGCTTTATCTCAATGATGGCTCGGGTAATTTTTCTGAATTATCGGATGTCCCCTTCCTGGATGTCACTTTAGGTGCTGTTGCCCTTGCAGATATAGATGGAGATACCGATAAAGATGTCCTTATATCGGGATTTAGCAGTCAGGGAGGAGGCCAGATAACCCGCCTATACATCAATGAAGGCTCATTATCTAACACAGAAGATCGATTCGATCTGCCAGATTTTGAATTCGTGGTTTTTCCTAATCCCGTGAGCGGAAGCCAACTCCAGCTGAAAATCGAAACCGGTCAAAGCAACCTGATCACAATCGGAATTTTCGACATGATGGGTCGGCAAATAAGTCAAAAACGCCAAGTATTTATTGGGGAAAACCAGCCTATTTCATTAGACATCGGCCATATGCAGACTGGCAATTATATCATCCAAATCGATGACGGACACCGTAGAGGTCGCCGATTGTTTTGCCTTCGATAACGCACTAAAATTCACCATTTCTGAGTCAAACGGGCTACAGCAAAAATTCACCTTAAACACATATAAATTCAATACTATGCTGACATTCAGATTGTCCATTTTATTTATCTTTTTTGTGCAGCCCATTTCAGCACAAACCTTTACCGAAGTTCCTGTTGGGCCACCATTTGAGGATGTACAGCAAGGTGATATGGCCTTTGCGGATATCGACAACGATGGAGATCAAGACCTAATGATTATCGGTCGGCGCAATACCACGATATCAACAACACTATACGTAAATGATGGCGCAGGTCAATATATAGAAGTAAGCGAGACTCCTTTTGACCAGGTATGGCTCGGTGCCATTGCTTTTGCGGATGTAGATGGAGACAACGACCAAGATGTACTTATTACGGGACTGAGCAACGTTTCCGAGCTAATCGCCAAACTATACCTAAACGATGGAACCGGCACCTTTACTGAAGCAATGAATACGCCCTTTGAAGGGGTAAATTTCAGCGCTATTGCCTTTGCAGATATAGATGGCGACAATGATCAGGATGTGCTCATTACCGGCACAACTGCCGGAGAATCTTCAATTGCCGATTTATACCTCAATAATGGATCGGGCATTTTCTCCCTGGTCTCCGACACCCCCTTTGAAGCTGTAGAAGCTGGCTCCATTGCATTTGCCAATGTAAACGATGACGACCTTATCGATGTCCTGATTGCTGGTAATGCAGGTGGCCTCGACGGACGTATAACTAATCTATATATCAATGATGGCACAGGTGATTTTTTCGAGATTCAAAACACTCCCTTTGAGGGGATTGGAGATGGCTCCATTGCCTTCAGCGATGTGGATGGCGACGATGATCAGGATGTGCTCATCACAGGGAAAAACAATTCGTTTAATAACATTGCCAAACTGTACGAAAACGATGGATTTGGCAGCTTTGCCGAAGTCACCGGCACCCCATTCGAAGGCGTGAATTTCAGTGCCATCGCCTTCGTAGATTCGGATAGCGACAATGATATGGACGTACTCATTACCGGTCAGGGTAATAATGACCGTATATCATCCTTATACGTCAATAATGGAGACGGAATTTTTTCTATTGCTGAAAACACACCTTTCGATCCCGTCGTATTTGGAGATGTTGCTATAGCGGATATCGATGGCGACAACCATTCAGATATACTCATTTCTGGATTGAACTTTTCCAGCTCGCCTGTGGCTAGCACCCTGCTGTATACCAATGACGGGACAGGGCAATTCACCAAAAGAGACGGAACATCTTTCGAGGGCGTGTACTTCAGCTCCCTGGCCTACGTCGATATAGATGGAGACGATGATCAAGATGTATTCATCACTGGAATAAACCGGGAAGACGATCCCACATCAGTATTGTATACGAATGACGGCAGTGGTGATTTCTCAGAAATTCCCTCTATTTTCCCGGCGCTTTCATTTAGTGAAATTGCCTTTGCAGATGTGGATGGCGATGATGATCAGGATGTACTCATCATTGGGGAAGATGATTTTTCAAATGATGCCAGGCTTTATTTAAACAATGGGTCAGGCTTTTTCTCTGTGGTTTTTGACACACCACTTGAGCGAGTCGATGAAGGTGCAATAGCATTCTCCGATATAGATCAGGACAATGATCAAGATGTGCTCATTACTGGCTATGACAATTTAAATAATGCGGTTGCCCATTTATATGTCAATAACGGATCGGGCTCTTTTTCAGATGTCAGCAGCGTCCCATTCGAAGGGGTATCGTTCAGTGCCGTAGCCTTTGCAGATGTAGACGGCGATAATGACCAGGATGTACTCATTTCTGGTCAAAACAACCAATTCTTGCCCACTACCAACTTGTACCTCAACGATGGTTCAGGCGTATTTACCATCGATGCTAGCGCCAACTTCGAAGATCTTGGATTTGGCTCTATTGCCTTTGCTGATATCGAAAACGATGGCGATCAGGATGTGGTCATAACAGGGATCGACAACCTCGGAGGCGACATCACCAAACTGTACGCCAATAATGGTTCGGGATCCTTCACAGAGATAAACACGCCTTTTGAAGGGGTGCACGACAGCTCCATTTCATTTGAAGACGTAGACGGGGACAATGATCAGGATTTACTCATTACTGGATTTTCAACTACAGCCGGTCACATATCAAAGCTATACATCAACGACGGCTCAGGAAATTTTACAGAATTGCCAGGCACTCCATTCGAACAAGTCAGACAGGGCTCCATCGCCTTTGCTGATGTAGATGGAGACAATGATCCAGACCTGCTGATCACCGGACAAAATGATTCATTTGAACGAATTGCAAGGCTCTATATCAATGAAGGAGCCACAAGTTCAAGCAGGGAGCCGATTACAGAATCCAGTCTCAGAATCACCTTATTTCCCAATCCTACACCTAATGACAAGTTGAATGTCCGCTTCGAATCAGAGAAAAGTGGATTTGCAATCCTCCAAATCTACAGCCTGAGTGGGCATCTGCTGAGCCAACATCAGAACAGGGTATCTAAGGGAACCATAGGGCTCGGCATCGACATCAGTTCATTGGCACCAGGCAGCTATTTCATTGAAATTAATGATGGAAAAAACAGAGGCACAAGCAGGTTTATCGTTCACTGATATCCAATTTTCCTTGCGATAGGCGCAATTTATTTTAGGACTTCCGCAGGGTCGGTCGCTTCCCACGCAAAGAGACCGACCTGCGGAAGTCCTAAAAATTTGTTTAACCATAAATTAATACTCGCTTAATATAGCGGTCTGTCCATCCATATACTTTAGCGCCTCATCCAAAACGCATAAGAATGAGGCACTTTACGCTCTTTATCCTTTTCATTTTTGTTGGGGCCCTACAGGCACAGGATTGTCCGCCCGTAAACCCAACGCCTATGGCCGACGACAGACTCTCTGTCACCCTTCTCGGCACTTATCAAACCGGAGTCTTCGATGAAAGCGCGGCCGAAATAGCCGACTACAATCCAATTAATCAGCAGGTCGTCTTCACTAACGCAGATACCGGAACCGTCATTATTTTAGACGCCAGCGATCCGACCAATCCCACTTTCGTCTCAGAGGTAGGCCCACCTGATCTTTTTGAATCCGGTGGTGTAAATAGTGTGGCTTTCTTTTCCAACGGCAATTTTATTGTCTGTTTTGAAGGAGAGGACGCCGATGACAATGGTATCTACGCCACTTACTTGGCATCAGGTGCATTTGCCGTATCCGGCCCCACTGGTGCCTTGCCAGACATGATCACCACCGCGCACTGGCATGAATGGTGTATTGTACTCCTACTCTAGGCTGAAATGTACCAGTGCGCCTGGCTTTGATCCGATTAGTGCGGTCAGTTCTATTCCAGAACCCGTGCCCATTTCTTTATTTAGACAGACATCATCAGAGCTGGACCGCTTTGACGATGGTACCAGTGAATTAAGACTGGGAATAGACCTGGATTATTTCGATCCAGAAATTCTGGATACTTACTATCACCTCAGGTTGATCCAGGAAGTAGAAGAGTTACGTATTGTGCAAGGCATAGGAGATACGGTGGTTCAAGATCGCAGATTAGAGCCGATTGTTTTCCCGTTTAATAGTGATGAAGACGCATGGATTCCTGTATTATCCAGGTCGGGTGGTGGGATTTTACTCAGAGATAAGCCTTTCGGCCCTCTATTAAGCCTGAATGTTATTAGTCCTTTTGAAGACCTCGAACGCCCAGGCAGGCTATTTGCTGAGCTCCGTGTGGTATCGGAAGACTACTACAATTTTCAGTCTAGTCTAAGTCGCCAGCTGTTGATTGGCGGAGGGCTACCAGGTCCTGGTGGTGATGCAAGTGGAAGTATAAAAGACAATATAACCAATGGGCAAGGCGTGTTTGCAGGATATAATTTTGTGGTAGACACACTCAATGTAGCCTTCTAGGGTAAATCCACTGAAAAGTAAAATTTTTTCGATTCTCCTTAGGGGGGGCAGTAAATTTCTGTGTCCTTACAACAATTGATATTCACAAATGATATACCCTAGAGTCGTTTGTAACAAGAAACCAATTGAAGTATGGACCGTATAGCAAAGAGAAATCTACTGAATGAGTTTGAATTGTTTCAGAGCCTGAATGAGGCCGAGGTTGATCAACTCATAAATCACATGGAAATATGTAAGAAGGGACGGTATAGTTCCATCTATGAGCAGGGAGACCCCTCTAGCTATATATTTTTACTGAATAAAGGAACCGTCAAGATCGGTATTCATAATGGAGAAGGAAAGGAAGTGATCAAGCGCCTTATCCATCCTAAGGCAGTCTTTGGCGAGTTGGGATTAGTAGGAGAAAAGGAAAGAACAGAGTCTGCCTATGCCCTCAAAGAGGAAGTTGAACTGGCGGTGATCAAGGTTGATGACTTTCGGCAAATTATGATGAGCAATCCTCAGGTCAGCTTACGTGTATTGCAGCTGTTTGGCCAGCGACTGATCAAAGCAGAGTCTAAACTTGAAAACCTAATCTTTAAGGATGCCAGAAGCCGAATAATTACTTTCCTGCATTCTGTAGTAGAGGAGCGTGGGCGCCCAGTGGGTCTGGAGCGTCTGCTCAAGCATAGCATGACTCATCAGGATATTGCCAATATTACCTGTACAAGTCGTCAAACAGTGACCCTGGTGTTAAATGAATTGCGCAAAGACAATTTGATCTACTTCAATCGCGGTAGAATACTGGTTAGAGATATGGATCAGTTGGCTGCTTGCGCATAAGGTTTCTGACATACAAAAGGGCCGGACATGCTTTTGCACGTCCGGCCCTTTTGCATTTCAGAAACACAAGAAGTGGGAAATTAGCGTAAATTTGAGTTAGCATTTTTAAACAACTATCATGCCCTCATTCTCGGAGAAACTTATGCAAGCCAAGGTCCCTCAGTTGCTGGGTACTTATCTAGCTGTAGGATTTGGTTTGCTGCAATTTGTTGAGTTTGTCAGTAATCGTTATGCGTTTAGCTCCATTTGGGTAGATCGATACCTATTAATATGGCTTGGGCTTATACCTGCCGTTGCTCTTCTGATTTACTATCGTGGTTTCCCTTCGCGAGAAAAAGCTACGGGAGCTGGCTGGAAAACAGGCTTAGTATTCGCCAATCTTGGCTTTGTGGGCATGCTGGCCTTACTGATGCCCAGTGAGGTTGTCGCCCAAACAAAAACGGTGGCTTTTGTAGACGAAGAAGGTGTCGAACAAGAGCGCGCCATACCTTCGAGATCTGCTGTTCAAAAAATTGGTGTTTTTCAGTTCGATAATGCCAACGGCAATACAGATAAAGACGATTGGTTAGGTGTAGCCTTTGGGGAGCTACTACACACCAGTCTTCGCCAAAGGCCAGAAGTCATTTCTCTCAATCCATCTTCGCTGGCTGGGCGATATGAGAAGTATGGCGCATCTCCTTTTGAAAATATCAATTTTGCCACCAAACGGAAAGTAGCGGAAAAAGCCAGCGTAGATTATTTCATCGCCATGGAGCATGCTACTGAGGAGAACAGGCATGTTTTACAGGGAAGTATGTACAGTTCTGACGATGGCAGAGAAGTACTTGAGTTGTCTGCGGATGCCGAAACCATATTTGAGGCTGTAGACCAGTTGAAGGCCCAAATTGATGCGTATTTGCCGGTATTGGAAGGAGATAATACCTATGTCACAAATTTGCCTTCATCTGCTTTAGTGACAGACTCTGAAACGGCTTTGGAGGCTTATACAAGAGGTTGGATTTCATATCAGCTTAGGCCTGATGATTTGCCTTCATCTGTAGCTTATTTCCAGGAATCTGTTGATGAGGATCCCAACTGTGCTCCCTGTGCGTATTCGCTGGGTGATAAATATTATGGTTTGGGGCAAATAGATTCAGCGAAGAGCTATTTCCGACAGACAGTAAGGCTGGCTGAAGTATTGCCAGAGCGCGATCAGTTTCTATATAAGTTTATTCTACTACAAGTCAATCAGCAGCACGAAGCCACAGCAAAAATCATGGAGTCTTACCGGACTCTATATCCTTATGATTTTCTTCCTTACAGCGCCCTCGAAAATTGGTATACGAATAGTTATGGGGTAGATTCTGCCATTACGCTCATGACCCAGGCGGCTGAAATGTCTGATCGCGAGGCCGCTCTAAGTAGGTTGTATAGGCTGTATACCAGCAAGGAAGATTTCGAAAGCGCTGAACAGATTATGGAAACTGCTCAAGCAGAGTATCCCGATGACGATCTCTACCGAATACGCAGGGCAGACTTATATCAAAAGCTAGGGCGGGCCGATGAAGCACGTGATTTGCTCCGCGAAATGATGGCTCTCGATCCGCTGAACGTAGACCCGCTCTTCCAACTCAGTAAACTGGAAATCAGGCAAGGTAATTATAATCGAGCCGAGATGCTACTTAAAGATATGCTTGAGCAATCAGCATCAATTAGTGATTCGACCAATGCGTATAGTGCGCTGACCAGTGTTCATGGATATCAGGGAAGAATTGCAGAGGCTAGCCGGAATCTTGACGAATACGAGGTTTTTCTGAGTCGGACGGCACCTATGAACAGGATTAAGATTGGTAATTTTCACTACCGCCTCAACTTAGCTATGCAGGTGAATGATGAGCTTGGAATAGAAAAGGCTCACGAAGATTTGGTGCCTTTCGATGCCAATTACGCTCGTCTGTATGAATGCATGATCCCCTATTTGGCCATTACTTACAATTACGACGGGTTGGTGAATGCCAACCAACGGATAAGGGATTGCTCAGCAACTCTGGAATCGTTGGGTACCATGTATATTGCCTATAACGAGTTTTCTCGGGCCTACTATTCAGGTGATTATATGGCAACAGCAGATTTGGTGGAGGCAAAGAAAGCTGCAGGTATAGAAGTCGCTCCCTCTCATATCGTTAGCCGAATTAATCGCCTGGCGGGCCGCTACGACGCTGCTCGTGAAATTCTGGATAAGGAATTGGCCATAACCCCTGGAGAGCCGGATTTACTCCTCGAAAAAGCCTTCCTGGAAAAGGAAACCAATAATGCTGCTTCTGCCCAAAATATACTGGAGCAAGTATTGGATATTTACAACGAGGCCGATGCTGAATTTGTGCCTGCTCAGCGGGCAAGAGAACTATTGGAAAACTTGAAGAGCAGGTGATCAGGAACTGATCTATAGTTCAACAATCTCATCGCACTGTTGGAGATCTGACATCTCGTTGCTGGCGATGATAACCAATCGCTTCTTTTTGCATTGAGACAAGAGATCTTGGTACCATTGTTTCCCGTTGGTATCAAGGGTGACCGTAGGCTCATCGAGTATGGCCAGGGGCGTGTTGCTGGTCAGAGCAAGACCTAATTGTAGCCGCTGGCGCATACCACTACTAAAGCTTGAAATGAGTCGGTTTTCGTGTCCGTGGAGTTGGAAGACCTGCGGAAGTCCAGACAAAGAAAAATCGGCAAGACGGGTTTTGAATCGGAAGTGAAAGTTTATGGCCTCTGTCAACTTGAGTTCTTCGATCAACTCGATATAGGGACCGCAAATGCTGAGAT
>JBCBVN010000175.1:0-8784 GCA_039817625.1 Bacteroidota bacterium | reverse complement strand
AGGCTCCCTCTTTCCGCCTCCTTCAGCGCAAAATTTGGCGGCGTTCGCTCAAAAAGCGATTCCCCAACAAGCTCTAAATTACTGCTTCAAAACACATTCTGTAAAAAGCTGCCCTTCAGCATATACTTTCAAGAAATACAAGCCCGGCGGAAAAGGAATAGCAATCTGATCAGTCGCGCTGGATTGCTCCTGAGCCAAAAGGCGCCCAGCCATATCGTAAATTGCCCAATCATACGGACCAGAAATATTGGATAGCCAGACGCGATCTGAAGTGGGATTGGGATAAAGCTCAAGGTGAAATGAGGGAGATCGAACGGGCTCTTCGCTCGAAGTCAGGGAGCAGGCATCATTGAAAAACTGGATGGTGCGTTGGTTGTGGTTGGCAAAGAACTGGTGCTCGCCATAAAAAACGGCCAACTGCTTGCGGACCATCCCGATCTGGCCAGCCGCTAAAGACAACAGAACGGGCCAATTGTCGGGATTGGCCTGGATATCGGCGGCAATGGCATCGACGGGTGCGTTGAGTATGAAATCAGAATCGGTAAAGCCGTTGTCGACCAACTCCTGGAAGGCTGCGGCAGATGTAGCCCCGTCTAAGGAAGCGCGTTGCAGCAATTCCGGATAAATGGGAAAGGGTCGATTCATGAAATAATCACTACACAATCCGCGGTCCAGCAAGGTCTGATGGTTCTGAAAGGCGCTTTCGGCAGATCCAGGCACTAATACCAGATCATTGGGCATGAGGCACCAATTGAGATTGGCCTGGGTCGTTTGCGCGACGACAGGCTGACTACTTGCACAGTAAATCGTACTGGCCTGAGTAGAAAAAGCGATCGAAAAAGTCCCGGAAAAGCTGCCGCCAGCAGACATCCCCAAAGAAAACAATCGATCGCGATCGAGGTCACCCCGACGAGCGAAACTATCGATTATAATGGCCAAATTTAGGTAGTCAATATTCTCTACGGTATCTACAGGAAAACTGAACCAGCGAATGCGCTCATCGCCATTGAGATCCTGGTCTTCGGTACTCTCCTGACTCTCTGGAATAACGACAGAGTAGCCAGCGTGAAAAAGATCTTTAATCACATCGTAATTATCGCCTCGATTTGGATCGCTCCATCCATTCGCCCCACCGCCCGTACCGTGAAAAACGAAGACGGTCCCTAAGTCATTGGGCTGAAAAGCCGTGTATACCGGTTGTATCAGACTGGTCGTCATGATCTGCTCCAATTGAAGAAAATCTTCAGGTACCAAATCGAAAGAGGCGGTGGCCGTCACATCATTTTCGGGCATGATAAAAGCACCTCGCCACTCGCCGGGATCGGCCACAAACTCCGGAATTTCTGGGGCAAACGACCAACCGTCGAATACTTCGAATTCACTCATGGCGCGGGCGTAGAGATAGACGGTATCGCCAGGTACATAACTGCCCGACCCATGTCCTTCATTGACGGTGAAACTGAAGGTTTGGGCCATTAAAACCGAGCAAGAGAAAAATAATGGCAAATACACATAGCGCATGAAACGTAATTTTTAGAACGGCAGAATTTCCGGAAAAACGAGAGGAACGACCGACCTGCGCCTGCCTGCCATGCGCCAGCAGGCAGGGAAGTCCTGATAAAAAAGCAGCCCGATCACGTCATCACCAGCAAGATGTCAAATACAAGCCGGAGTTGCCTGGGAACCACCATCATTTTCTGGGTCAGTGAATGATTATGCGATCCAGGTGGAGCATTCCGGAAATGAATAGTTGTAAGGTATAAACACCCGATGGCCACTGGGATAAATCCAGCTGAAGTTCTTGAGATTCTGGTTTGTGTTGCTGTATTAATTGTCCACTAAAATTGTGCACTGCCACAAAATCAATATCCGCTTTCGAGTCTATGGTAAATCGACCGCTTGCTGGATTTGGAAAGACACGAATATCTACCTGATCTGGAGATATATCTGAAGTAGAAGTGATGTCGCAAAGGGAAAATTGACTAAAAAATTCCCACAATTCGCGGCTGGCAAATATGTCTTCATTGGTTTCGCCCAATACGGGTTCCTGATTGACCAGCTCTACACCAGCCCAAGTGTGTCCTGCACCTTCCATTTTATAAAATATCACCTGGGCATTCTGGCAAGCACAATCGGTATACTCAAATACACTGACCGTTGAATGATCGCTCGTATCTATATCCGGAAGAAAAACCTCTGGCAGAGCGGTTTGACAATCGTTATTCTCGACCCAATAATCTACAGCCTCCTCTACACCAAGCACAGGAAGTGTACCACTGCCAGCCACGATTCCGCCGTCGTAGGGGACAAAGGGATCGTCTGTGCCAAAGAAATAAGCCATGGGTATTGCCCTGCCGGGTGTACTCTCCTCCAGATAGCTCTCCTGCAAGGTCCCTCCTAGCGTGCCCATAGCTGCAAAGCGATCGTTTGCCTCAAAGGCCATCCGCTGCGTCATAAAACTGCCATTGGAAAAACCACACAAATAAATTCTATTCTCGTCGATCGAATAATCCTGCATGAGTGTATCCAATAGTTTATTCAGAAAGCCCACATCATCTATGCCAGCCTGATCAGCACCGCCATTTCGCCCATCGGCCCAGGTAAAGCTTTCGGGTGCAAATGAGTGATAGCCCTGAGGATAAATCATCAGAAAACCCTCCGCATTCGACACGAAATTAAATCGCGTAAAACCTTGGGCTGATTGAATATTTCCACCTCCGCCATGAAGGAATAAAATGGCGGGTACGGGTGCATCGTCATTATCATACCCCGGGGGTGTATGCACCAGGTATTTGCGCTGGAAATCTTGGTGCAACAAACTGTCTAAAATATTGGCCTGACAGTATGCCGATGACATGCCCAATACCGACACGAAAATGAGTAAAGTGAGTTTCATCTACTAAGAGGTTTTCTATGTTCTTAGAGGACTTTTTCGCCCATTCGTTTAAACCAGCCTTTCTCCTGTTTACACCTTCTCTGAAATAACCTGAGACTCCAATCTGGGCAGCAGCGCATCATCTTTGTTCTGCTTAGACTCCGTTTTAGATAGAATGGTGTTGAGCAAACCAATGGCCTCATGGATGTACGGCCCTTTATTGAGCATGACACATTCTGCGCGCAGGGCGGTTGTCGCATCGGTAATTTCTGATCGCGAGGGCAGTCCGGTTTTGGCCAGGCTTTCCAACACCTGCGTAGCCCACACAACGGGAACATGAGCGGCCCCGCAGATCGACAACATGTCTTGCTGAATCTGACCAATATTTTCCCAGCCCGTCTCTATGGCCAAATCACCACGGGCGATCATCACACCTATATGATTAAATTTCATACCCTCTAGCAAAATTGGCACCAAATTATCGAAGCCCAATCGAGTTTCGATTTTAAATATGACACCTATTTTATCACAAACACCTAATCGTTTTAATTCCCGATATAATTCTTCGACATCTTCTGGTCGATTGACAAAAGAGAAATTGACAATATCAGCATGCTGGGCTACAAACTCCAGGTCTTTTCTATCCTTTTCCGTCAATCCGGAAAACCCAAGTTTAGAATCGGGAAAATTTATGCCTTTATAAGCTCTTAATTTTGATCCATTTTCCCTGGCCTGAGTAATATTGACCGTAAATACTTCTGCATTTACCGCTGCAATTATTCCTCCGATTTTTCCATCATCAAAAAATATGCGGTCGCCCGCCTGTATGTAGTCAAAAACCTGGGGCATCTGACAAGAGACTTCCGCAGGTCGGACTACCTGACCCGATTCGTCTGTTTGTGCATTGCTACCCAGCAGTTCATTTTTTGAAATCATCAATTCATCGCCTTCCCTGAGTACGATGGCCTGCTCAGCAGCCGGAAGATCGCCAACGGTCAGTTGAATGGCCTTATTGAGAGAAGACTGCAAAACTAAATCTGGGGTAAAGTAGATGGTTTTCCAGGCATGGGTAATGATCTGATTATCTTCTACAGAGACGACATGAAGGGACCTCTTCTTATCGCGTGCATCTCTGAATTTGAGTATGTCTCCTTGCTCTGGTTGTTGTGCGTCTTTTCCACCAACCGGAATGGTATTGGGCAAGCCTTGGTAGTCATCCTGAGGTACAAGGCGGACTTCAAGGGGTTCACCCACGGAGCCATAAGCATCTTTGTCGGGCTTGCAGCGGACGACTTTGGGTCCGGGCGACATTAGTCCGGTTCTGATTTTAGGACCAGCCAGATCCATAGATATTTTCACCCGTCGATCAAACTCGGCGGAGGCTCGCCGGATATTTGCAATCATTTTAGCCCATATTTCCGGCGAGTCGTGGGCACAATTGATCCTGGCGCAGTTCATCCCTTTTTGCACCATCATTTTAACTAGCTCATAATTGTAGGCAGCTTCCGTTGGTTGAGTGACCATAATGCGCACCCGCCTTCCTTTAGAGCGATAGCCGAGTAGATTTTTGGTATTTCGAGTGAGCAACTTTTCCCCCTTCTTAATGGACCAGTGCTTCCTCAGGGCTTCTTTCTCATTTTCAGCCAGAACCAGACCCAAAAGATATCTGATATTGAGTACGCTGGCTTTAATATGGGCCTGCGAATTTGCAAAACGCGTTAGGCCAAGATTCTTCAAATGCTTCTGCATCTTGCGCACGTCAAAACTGCGAAAGGCCATATAATGCACCAGGTTTTGAGCGCTGCGATGGTAAGATTCATCGAGCTCTTCAAGCAAAGGTTGCAAGCTGACCTCATCTTCGTGCATCTTGGCGAGTATAGCATCCAACTGGTCGACCAGTTCCGTAACTACAGACTTCTTGATTTTCATTTCGGGGGATTATCTCATCATTCAATAATCATATGGCAATTCCTTCTCTCTTCATGAGCTCCAAGCCATAATTGCGGATGGCTTCGATGATGGGTATCGCGGTTTTGCCTTTGTCCGTGATAGAATATTCCACCTTTGGCGGTACGACGGCATACACTTTCCGATTTATAAAACCCTCTGCCTCTAATTGTCGCAACTGGCTAGTCAGCATTTTATCTGTGATGTGAGGAATATCGCGCTTTAGCTCGCTAAAACGGAAAACCTTGTCTTTCAATCGCCACAGAATCGGCATCTTCCAGGTCCCTCCAATCCTGTCCATGGCAAACTCTACCGGATTGTAGTAGACCTTATTGTTAAACATAAAATCTGGCATAACCATATGATTTACAGTATACTTTCCAAATGGTTAGTACCACTCTTTGGCGTAAGTATATTGCCAAAGGTAAGTATTGCAAATACATTTGCCATCCAAATTAAAAGTATAGAATGATGAATCAGATAACAGAAAAACAAAATTACGTGCACGCTCATGGCTTACCGTCTAAAGGAAAAATTCTGATGGTGGCAAGCAGTCCGGCCATATCAGAGCAAACGGGCTGGCCGATTGGCTTTTGGGCAGCCGAGCTCACCCACCCACTTCGCGTTTTTCAAGAGGCTGGCTACGAAGTAGCGCTGGCTTCCACAGACGGAGGAGCAATTCAAATGGATGGCTATTCTGATCCTACCCATGAAAGCGGTTACTCGGCTCACGATGTCATCTCATTAGGATATATGCAATTGGGCTGGTTCAAGGATATGCTGAACAATACCATCAAACTTTCAGAAGTAAATACCGAAGACTATGACGCCATTTTCCTGGTTGGCGGGCAAGGACCTATGTATACGTTCAGAGGCAACCATGAGCTCGAAAAGTTATTCGCCTACTTCTATGAGAGTGGACGACCTGCTGCCGCCGTTTGCCACTCGACCACCCTCCTACTAGACGCCAAAAAGTCCGATGGAGAACTTATCGTAGCCTCAAAAACCTGGACGGGATTTGCAGATGCAGAGGAGAAGTTTGCCGACCAAGCAGTAGGTCAAAAAATTCAGCCGTACTGGATTGAGGAAGAAGCCCGTAAATTGACCAACACCAATTTTAAAGTAGCCGCTCCATTCAGCTCTTATGCCATCCAGGATGGTAATTTAATTACCGGGCAGCAACAAAATTCTGGTGCAGCGGCAGCAGAGCTTGTGGTTAAACAATTGAACTCATGAAACTGGCATTCATCGGAATAGGGAAAGTAGGATTTTCACTGGCACATAATCTTCAGCAAAAGGGCCATGAGATCATTGTTGCCCATGATGATCTTCAAAGTCATAGCGTATTAGAGGCATTGCGTAAAAACTCCTCCTTCAGCGCACTCTCCATTCAAGAAGCCATAAACCAAGCTGATGTCGTTTTTTTGGCAACACCATTTGCTGTAAGTCAGAAGGTACTCGAGTCTTTAAGTTTTCACGGAAAGACACTCGTCGATTGCACCAATCCGGTAGGACCAGGCATTTCCCACGGCCTGGACAGTAAAATATCTGGAGCCGAAAAGGTGCAAGAATGGGCAAAAGACGCTGTCGTTGTGAAGTCTTACACCATTTATGGTTTTGAAAACCTGGCCAATCCGATTTTTCCCAATTACAGTGTAAAACCTGTCATGCTTATTGCCGGGGATGATCCGGGCAGTAAAGATGTTGTTCGTCAACTCAATACGGCAATAGGCTTCGACACCTTAGACGTAGGGCAATTATCGCAGTCCCTACACCTGGAACACATGACGCTTTTGTGGGTAAAGATGGTCAGGGCGAATGGACATAATCCCAACTTCACCTGGGCTTATCTGGAGCGATGACATAGATGGTAAATATTACAATGTGCAATTATTATTCTACCCTAAGAATTTAGCCACAGAATCTTTAGGACATATTGAATATACGAGCTCGACATAGGGGGCAACTAACGTTTTTGTTTTGACACCCGTCTAGGCATTGGGAATGAATAAATCGAGTTCTTATGCGTCTTTCCATTTTATTTTCAATCATCTGCATGATCACCTTGGGCTGTGAATCATGCGACGATGAAAATGCTATCCCCGTTTGCGGAACCAATATTGTATTAGCCGAAGATATACCGATGGTAGAAGACACGCCAGTAGATATCGAAGCTACGATCGATGGTCTTTGCATGAACATCAATATCATCAATTCTGGCTGTGATACAGACTTATGGACTGCGAGCTTGTATAGTTTAGGTGAATTTGACGATAGCAACCCTCCCCGATCCATAGCTTATTTGCGTTTCAGTGATTCAGCTCCAGGAGAAAATCAGCCTTGTCGAGCAGTAATGGAAAAAACTTTTGAGTTTGACGTATCCCCTTATTTACTCAATTCCACTCCTAGTATTTTGAGTATTGACGATACGGATATCACATTACTGGTTGAATAATCTGCTTGTTATACCGATTGTAGACTTGACACCACGTATCAAACGTTAGTTGGTATAATTCTCAGCTAGTCTACTCGGCAATGCCTAATCAAAATCTGTTTTTAAGCTTTATTGTATCCAGTCTTCTTTTTGCTTCCTGTGAAGCTGTAGCTCAACGCCCTTTTTCTGATCTGGTTGATCCAGAATCTGTGGGCATGTCTAGTGACAGTTTGCAAAGCATGGACGATTACTTCCACCAATTAGTGGATACGGAGCAACTTGCCGGTATACAGACTGCTGTCATTAGAAAAGGTCAACTGGTACATTTCGACAGCTACGGATACAGCAACATTGCAGAGGGTTCTCTTCTTAACGATCAAAGCATCTTCCGGATTTTTTCTATGACAAAGCCTATTGTCTCAGTGGCCTTGATGCAGCTATTCGAGAATGGCCATTTCAAATTAGAAGACCCGATCCACAAATACTTACCGGAGTTTAAAGACTTGACTATTTATACCGACTCCGCCCTTATCCCCGCTCAAGAGCCCATCCAGGTTATAGATTTACTCAGGCATACCTCCGGCTATAGCTATGGTAGAAGTGCCTATCCTGAGCTCAATCAAATCTACGCTTCAGCCAATCTATATGCCTCAGAAAACATCCGGGAATTTGCACAAAAAGCAAGTCAGATACCCTTGCAATTTGAACCTGGATCCGACTGGCAATATGGCATATCCACCAATTTATGTGGGTATTTAATTGAAGTATTGTCTGGCCAATCTCTTGATGAATATTTGCAGACTCATATTTTCGATCCGCTGGGTATGAAGGACACGCATTTTCAAATCCCGGAGGAAAAGATAGATCGATTTACGGTGGGTTATGGCTGGCAGGAAGAAGATGGGCTAATAATTTCAGAAAGCCAACGCGACAATAGATACGTGCGCGAGGTGACTTTACTAAACGGCGGCGGTGGTCTCGTTTCGACTACTTACGATTATCTGCATTTCTGCCAGATGTTACTGAATGGTGGCGTACTCCATGGCCATCGCATCCTGAAAGCAGAGACCCTTGACTTAATGCTGCAAGATCAGCTGCAAGAAGCCAGAACTTTTCAAGAACGACTCAGGCTGCCGCCAGGTGAGCTGGGCTTCGGACTTGGCTTTGCCGTAAGAGGTAATGAAGCTCAGGAATTTGAACAGGTTTTCGGCTGGGGTGGAGCTGTAGGTACCTACTTCAAAATTGATCCGAAAAATGAACTGGCATATGTCATGATGATCCAGTTATCACCCTATCGACATTTGGGATTGAGACAACGACTGCAAGACTTTGTGGAGGCGGCGATTATAGACTAATCCTCTCGAAGGAAGATGCTTTTATATTTTTCATCCAATAGATGATTTGTACGATTCCTGGCGACAACATCCCCCTCTCCATCGAACTCGTAAATAACGGTACGCAATGCTTCTCGATCGGCTCCATCAATCGCATATATCCGACCGATGTCAGGATCACCTTGCTCATTATA